>JAYTXR010000201.1:0-29855 GCA_043742865.1 Acetobacteraceae bacterium | reverse complement strand
CGCGTCGAATCTCTGCTGTAGGAGGCGTCCATGCCGGAAATTCGTTTGCTGTCGACCAGCGGCATCCTCGGTTACGGCTTTCCGGAGGAAAGCCTGAATGCCGGTCTGGCCCGCAATCCGCATATGGTGGGCTGCGACGGCGGCAGTTCCGACCCCGGACCGTATTACCTTGGCGCCGGCAAGCCGTTCGCCTCGCCGATGGCGATCCGCCGCGACCTGCGGCTGATGCTGAAGGGCGCGATCGCGCACGGCATTCCGATGGTGGTGGGAACCTGCGGCGGCGCCGGCGGGGAACCGCATCTGCAACTGGTCGCCGGCATGGTGCGCGACATCGCGGCCGAGGAAGGGCTGCATTTCCGCATGGCGCTGATCCACGCCGAGCAGGATAAATCCCTGATCAAACGCCGCATCGCCGAAGGCCGCACTCGCCCGCTCGGCCGCATGAAGCCACTGGACCCAGATACGATCGACCGCGCCGATCGGATCGTCGGCATGATGGGGCCGGAGCCGTATATGCGCGCGCTGGACGAGGGCGCGCAGGTGGTTCTGGGCGGGCGCAGTTCCGATCCAGCACCCTTCGCCGCGGTGGCGATGCGCGCGCAACTGCCGCCGGCACCTTCCTGGTATGCCGGCAAGATGCTGGAATGCGGCGCAACCCCGTCCATCCCCAAAGGCCATGACTGCCTGATGGTTACCGTGCGGGCGGACGGGGTGGAGTGCGAACCCACCAACCCGATCCGCCGCTGCACACCGTTATCGGTTGCCAACCATTCGCTGCACGAGAATTCCAGCCCGATCCATCATTACGAGCCAGGCGGCATGCTGGATACCAGCGAGTGCCGGTTCGACGCGCTGAGCGATCGTGCCGTGCGGGTCAGCGGCATGCGATGGGAGAAGTCGGACGCCTATTCGATAAAACTGGAGGCGGTGGAGAAGATCGGCTACCGGGCCATTTCCATCTGCGGCACCCGCGACCCGCTGCTGATCTCCACTTTGGCGCCGTTCCTGCAATCGGTGAAAGACAATGTCCGGGCCAAGGCGCAGGATTTCGGCGTGGCACCGGACGAATACACCCTGACCATCCGCAGCTACGGCCATGACGGGGTGATGGCCGAGCGCGAGCCGGTCCAGGCGATCGCGGGGCATGAGCTCGGGTTCCTGATCGACGTGGTGGCGCAGGATCCGGACCGCGCCGCGGCGGTGCTGGCGATGGCGCGCACCAACATGCTGCACACTGATTTTCCCGGACGGCTCTGCCGCGAGGGCAACATGGCGTTTCCGTTCTCTCCCTCGGACATTCCGATGGGGCCGGTGTTTCGCTTCAGCCTGTCTCATGTGGTGCTGCCCGACGACCCCTGCGAGATGTTTCCTATTTCGTACGAAACCATCTGATGGCGCGGATCCGCGACATCGCCGCCGTCTGCAAGAGTAAGAACGCTGGCCCATTCGACCTGACCATCGACGTGGTGTTTGACAGCGACGCGATGTACGAGCGGGTGCGGGCCACCGGCGTGCTGTGCCCGGCGCTGTTCGCCCGGCTTTACCACGTGGCCGAGGCAGACATCCTGTTCACGCCGTACCCGGCCGGGCGGGCGTTCAAGGCCACCTTGCCGCGGCTGGTGCCGGCTGGCGATATTGGCGACACAGATGTCTACGGCGCCCAACAGCACGCGCCGCTGTTGGACGTGGACATTCCGATCTAAGCGCCAGGCGACAGCTCAGAAGGGTTTGCGCTCCAACAATTCGATGGACACGTTCTGCGGACCGCGCACGAAGGCGATGCGGGTGCCGGGCCGGATCGTCGTCGGTTGCATCGTGAACTCGCAGCCTTTGGCCTTCAGATCGGCCGTGGCCTCGTCGAGGTTGTCTACCTGTAAACCAAAATGATCGAGGCCCTGATAGGGCGAGAGCGGCGGCTCGGCGGTCTTGCCGTCGTTGACCACCTGGGCGATGAAGATCGACATGCCGTCGATCTTGAGGTCGATGCGGGGCTTGCCCTGCGGCTGGGTGCGCAGAATTTCCGCCGCGAACATGGTTTCATACCATCGCGCGGTGGCTTCCGGATCCGGGCTGCGCAAATGCAGGTGGTCGTATCTGTATTGCACCATTCGGGGCCTCCTTCGATGCCGCTTTCTACAGCATGTTCGGCGCAGATAGAATCGCCGGACATGCTCGGGCCGTTGTTTTAGCGAGCCTTATAGGATCATGTGAGGAACAGGATCCTATAAGGCTCTAACTGCCCTGGATCACGTCTCCGAACAGTTTCCAGGTCTTGCCGGTCCAGCTTTGCAGCTGCATGGCCTTGATGGGATGAAAATTGGTCGGGCTGGTGTTGACCAGAATACCTGGCAGCAAGGTCGCGGGGTCAAAATTTTTCAGGTTGGCGGCTTGCTTCATCACGTTCTCGCGGGAGAAATCGGTGCCGCATTGCTTCAAAATCTGGTTCATAGTCTTGGCCACGCCATAGGCGAAGACATAGCTTCCGTCCGTCATGTCCGCGCCTGGCAGGTATTTGGCCATGAAGCCCCGCCATTCGGTCATGCCGGCATCCTTGGCCCAGCTTGGATCGGTCGGGTCCTTCAGATAGGCGGCGGATATGATATCCACGCCCTTTTCCAGTCCGGCTGGTTCCATCACCCCGCCGACCGAGATCGAAACATTGCTGAGGAAATGCAACGGCTTCCAGCTCAGGTCATAAACCTTGCGGATGATCATGGCGGCGAATTTCGGCGTCGGCGCGCTGATCAGCGTATCTACCCCGGCCGCCTGCAGCGTAGTCATCTGGCTGTCGATCGTGGCATCGCCGGTCTCATAGGTGAGCGATTTGACGACATATTTGTCGAAATTGTCGCCCAACACATCCTTCACGCCGGCGGGGTAGTCCTTCCCGAAATCATCATTTTGATAGATAATGCCGATTTTGGCATTCGGCTTATTCTTCAGGATGTATTTCGTATAGATCTGCGCTTCGGTGCGGTAGCTGGGCTGATACCCCATGGTCCAGGGGAAACGCTCGTAATCGCCCCATTTATCCGCGCCGGTGGAAATCAGCAGATGCGGCACCTTTTTCTGGTTGACGTATTTCTGGATCGCCGTGTTCGGCGCAGTGCCCAGGGTCTGAAACAGAAATGCCACTTCATCCTGCTCGACCAGGCGGCGTATCTGCTCGACGGTGCGCGGCGGGCTGTAGCCGTCGTCATACGAGATGAAGTTGATCTGCCGCCCGCCGACGCCGCCCTGGTCATTCAGCATCTTGAAATAGGCGACATGCGACTTGCCGATCACGCCATAGGCGGAGGCCGGGCCGGAATACGGGCAGGTATGGCCGATCTTCAACTCGGTTGCGGTAACCCCGGGGGTGGCTTGCGCCCGCGCGCTCTGGGGCGAAGCGACCAAACCGCCGGTCGCGATCGTCGCACCGGATGCCAGCAGCGTCCGGCGTGAAATATTTTTCGACATGCGTATCTCCCTCGCTTGGATGGCTTTATCAGGAGTCTGGTCACGAACGCCGGCTTACCGCAACATCCTCCTGCGCGAAAAATTCAGAGGAACCATCGGCATGACGACACCCAGGATTGGCTATATCGGCCTCGGCGTGATGGGCGGGGCGCTGGCCAGGCGGCTGCTGGCCGACCATAAACTGACCGTCTTCGACCTGTCGCCGGAGCGCTGCGCCGAGTTCGCCGCACTCGGTGCCACGGTGGCGGCCTCGCCGGCCGAGGTCGGTGCGGTTTCCGACATCGTGCTGACCTGCCTGCCGACCTCGGCCCAGGTCCGCCGCGTGATCTTCGGCGACAATGACGGGCTGATCCGCGGCATGAAGCCTGGCGGCCTGATCGCCGATCAGACTTCCGGCGCCACCGCCGCCACGCGGGCCATGGCCGTGGAGCTGGCACCGACCGGGATCGAGCTGATCGATGCGCCGGTCAGCGGCGGCCCACGGGGTGCGGATGCCGGCACCATCGCCGTCATGGTGGGCGCGGGGGAGGCGCAATATGCGCGGATCGAACCCGTGCTGCGCGTCATCAGCCCGAATGTGACCCATGTCGGCCCGGTCGGCGCCGGGCACACGCTGAAATCGCTGAACAACATGATGTCGGCGGCGAACCGTTTGCTGGCGTTCGAGGCGGTGAGCCTGGCGGTCGCCAACGGGCTGGACGCCAAGGTGGCGGTGGATGTCATCAACAAATCCTCGGGAATGAACACCGGCACGCTGAACGTGTTTCCGAAGAATATTTTCACCGACGATTTCCATGCCCGGTTCACTCTGGCGCTGATGGAAAAGGACGTCGCCCTGGCGGCCGAACTGGCCACTGGCGGTTTCGAGGTGCTGACGCTGACACCGTTGATCCTGCGCAACTACCGCATGGCCATGGAACGCTTCGGCCGCGACGCCGATCTTCACGAGATGCTGCGGTTCTACGAGGAAGCCGCCGGCAAGGCGGTCGCCAAGAAGCAACCCTAACTTTAAGCAGCGCTAACTTTAGGCCACGCTAAGCTTCTGGGGCGGCTTCGGCGAAGGTCACCAATACCTGGCCTTCCTGCACCATCTCCCCGGCACGGCAGAGGACCGTCTCCACCACGCCATCGGCTTTGGCGGTTAGGCGGAAGACGGTCTTCATCGCCTCCAGCACCACCAGCACCTCGCCGCGTTTCGCGGCCAGGCCGGGCACGGCCATCACCTGTGTCACCTGTCCGGGGATCGGCGCCTCCAGCCGACCGCCGGTGGCTTCGTCCTCGGCGGCAGCGGCGATCGGGTCCGGCAGGCGGAAGCGGAAGGTTTCGCCGCGTAAGCGCAACGTCAGCTGATCCGCGATACGGGTGGCGCCGGCACTTTGCCGCTCGCCATCCAGATCGAGCGTGATCCGGCCGTCCGCGGCGCGGATCGCCGAACCGATGATCCGCCGGTCGCCGATATCGAGCACCCATCCCGGGCCAGCGCGGCGAACACGGACCGAATGGGTGGTTTCACCGTCAACCAGTTCCAGCACCCGTTCACGCGCAATGTTTGGCCACCATAGGTCGCTGGAGTGCCAGGGCGAATGCGGATCGGGGCTATCAGCCGCCGTTCGGGCGGCGGCTTCCTGCTCCTCCAGCAATTCGGCCAGAGCCGCGGCCGCCAGCACCGTCGCATCCGGGTCGCGCGGACCGGCGAGCAGGGTCGCGGCGTTACGGGCGATGAAGCCGGTATCGATGCCGCCGGCGGCGAAATCAGGATGGGCGGCAATGCGGGCGAGCAGATCGAGGTTGCTGGCCACCCCGGCGACCTCGCAACCGGCCAGGGCGGCGCATAGTTTTTGCAGCGCCTCGTTCCGGGTCGGGCCGTGGCAGATCAGCTTGGCCAGCATCGCGTCGTAATGGACGGACACAATATCGCCGGTGGCGAAACCGGTATCGACGCGCACGCCGTCCTGCTGGGGTGGCGTGCGGAAGGTGGCGAGACGGCCGATGGAGGGGGCGAAATCGCGCGCTGGGTCTTCAGCATAGATGCGCACCTCGAAGGCATGGCCATCGAGGCGGATTTCTGGCTGGGTCGCGGGCAATGGCTCGCCGGCGGCGACGCGGAGCTGCCATTCCACCAAATCGTATCCGGTGATCATCTCGGTGACCGGGTGCTCTACCTGTAGGCGGGTGTTCATCTCCAGGAAGTAGAATCCGGTTTCATCAGTAATGAACTCAACCGTGCCGGCGCCGACATAGCCCACAGCCTTGGCCGCGTTCACCGCCGCAATACCCATCGCAGCACGCCGGTCCTCCTGCATGCCCGGTGCCGGGGCCTCCTCGATCACCTTCTGGTGGCGGCGCTGGGCAGAGCAGTCGCGCTCGAACAGATGCACTGCATTGCCGTGGCGGTCGGCAAAAACCTGGATCTCGATATGGCGCGGGCGGGCCAGATAGCGCTCCACCAGCACGCGCGAATCGCCGAATGACGCCGCTCCCTCCTGCTGGGCGGAAGCCAGTGCCTCGACGAATTCCCCGATATGCGAGACCACCCGCATTCCGCGCCCGCCGCCGCCGGAAACCGCCTTGATGACGACGGGAAAGCCGATTTTCTTGGCGGCGGCGGCCAGAAATTCGGGGTCCTGTTCGGCGCCGTGATAGCCAGGCAATAATGGCACGCCGGAGTGTTCCATCAACGCCTTGGCGGCAGCCTTCGAACCCATCGCGCGCATCGCCGATGCCGGGGGGCCCACAAAGACAATGCCGGCGGCATCGCAGGCGTCGGCGAAGGCGGGGTTTTCCGACAGGAAGCCGTAGCCGGGATGGATTGCCTCCGCGCCGGCGCGTTTTGCCGCGTCGATGATCCTGGGGATGTTCAGGTAGCTCTCTCGCGCGGAAGCGGCGCCGATCGGCATGGCGCGGTCGGCGGCGCCGACATGCATCGCGCGCGCATCGGCTTCCGAATAAACGGCAATCGTTTCAATGCCCATCCGCCGCGCGGTACGCGCGATGCGGCAGGCGATCTCGCCGCGATTGGCGATCAGCAGAGAAGCAATCATTCGCATTACATCCGGAACACGCCGAACTTCGTCGGCTCGATCGGCGCATTCAGCGCCGCGGACAGCGACAGGCCGAGCACGCGGCGGGTATCGGCGGGGTCGATGATCCCGTCATCCCAGAGCCGCGCGGTGGCATAGTACGGATGGCCCTGGGTTTCGTATTGCTCGCGGATCGGAGATTTGAATGCTTCTTCCGCCGCCGCACTCCATTCCTTGCCCTGGGCGGTGAAATTATCTCGCCGTACCTGCGCCAGCACGCTGGAGGCCTGTTCTCCGCCCATGACGGAGATGCGCGCGTTCGGCCACATCCAGACGAAGCGCGGGTCGAAGGCGCGGCCGCACATGCCGTAATTGCCGGCGCCATAGCTGCCGCCGACGATGAAGGTGAATTTAGGCACCGCGGTGGTGGATACGGCGGTAACCAGTTTGGCGCCATCCTTGGCGATGCCGCCGGCCTCGTATTTCCGGCCGACCATGAAGCCGGCGATGTTTTGCAGGAACACCAGCGGGATGCCCCGCTGGCTGCATAATTCGATGAAATGCGCCCCCTTCAGCGCCGATTCGGAAAACAATATGCCGTTATTGGCGATGATCCCGACCGGGTAGCCATAGACATGCGCCAGGCCGCAGATCAGCGTGGTGCCATACAGCTTCTTGAACTCGTCGAAGGCGCTGTCATCGACGATGCGCGCGATCAACTCGCGGACGTCGTACGGCGTGCGGACATTGGTTGGAATGACGCCGTACAGCTCCTCCGCCGCGTAGCGCGGCGGGACCGGCGGGCGCAGGTCCAGCTGCACCCGCTTGACCAGGTTCAGCCCGGCGACGATCTGCCGGCACAGCGCCAGCGCATGGCGGTCATCCAGCGCGTAATGATCCACCACGCCGGAAGTGCGCGCATGCACGTCCGCGCCCCCGAGCTCCTCCGCGGTAACGATTTCCCCGGTGGCGGCGGCGACCAGCGGCGGGCCGCCGAGGAAGATGGTGCCCTGGCGGCGAACGATGATCGACTCGTCGGACATCGCCGGCACATAGGCGCCTCCGGCGGTGCAGGACCCCATGACGCAGGCGATCTGCGGCACGCCTGCGGCCGACATGTTGGCCTGGTTGAAGAAGATACGGCCGAAATGCTCCCGGTCGGGGAAAATCTCGTCCTGCTGCGGCAGGAAGGCGCCGCCGCTATCGACCAGATAGATGCAGGGCAGGTGATTGGTCCGGGCGATCTCCTGCGCACGCAGATGCTTCTTTACCGTGAGGGGAAAATACGTGCCGCCCTTCACCGTGGCGTCGTTGGCAACGATCACGCATTCCCGTCCCGATACCCGGCCGATGCCGGTGATTATGCCGGCCGAGGGCACATCCCCGCCATACATGCCGAATGCGGCAAGCTGGGAAAACTCCAGGAACGGCGAACCCGGATCGATCAGGCCGCGCACCCGCTCGCGCGGCAGCAATTTGCCGCGCGACAGATGGCGGTCGCGCGCGGTCGTCCCGCCACCCAGCTCGGCTTGCGCGACTTTTCCGCGCAAATCTTCCACCAGGGCACGCATGGCGTTGGCGTTGTCGGCGAATTCCGCCGAACCCGTGTCGAGTTCGCTGCGCAGATGCGCCATTACTCGGTTTCCTTGAACAGCTCACGCCCGA
Organism: Acetobacteraceae bacterium; assembly: GCA_043742865.1. Taxonomy (GTDB): domain Bacteria; phylum Pseudomonadota; class Alphaproteobacteria; order Acetobacterales; family Acetobacteraceae; genus PALSA-911. Next base: position 21,711 of record JAYTXR010000201.1, on the reverse strand, counting down.
TCAGCATGCGGCGGATTTCACTGGTGCCGGCGCCGATCTCGTATAGCTTGGCGTCGCGCAGCAATCGGCCGGTCGGGTAGTCGTTGATGTAGCCATTGCCCCCCAGCGCTTGGATCGCCTCCAACGCCATCCAGGTGGCCTTCTCCGCCGCATACAGGATCGCGCCGGCGGCGTCCTTGCGCGTGGTCTCGCCGCGGTCGCAGGCCTTCGCCACGGCGTAGACATAGGCTTTCGACGCATTCAGCGTGGTGTACATGTCGGCGATCTTGCCCTGCATCAGCTGGAATTCTCCGATCGCCTGGCCGAATTGCTTGCGCTCGTGGATATAGGGCAACACCACATCCATGCAGGCCTGCATAATGCCCAACGGCCCGGCGGCCAACACAGCGCGCTCATAATCCAGACCGCTCATCAGCACTTTGGCGCCGTCACCGACCTTCGCCAGCACGTTCTCCGCCGGCACTTCGCAATCCTGAAACACCAGCTCGGCGGTGTTGGATCCGCGCATGCCCAGCTTGTCCAGCTTTGGCGAGGTGGAAAAACCGGCAAAACCCTTCTCGACCAGAAACGCGGTGATGCCGCGCGACCCAGCGGCCGGGTCGGTCTTGGCGTAGACCACCAGCACATCGGCGTCCGGCCCGTTGGTGATCCACATCTTGGTGCCGTTCAGCACGTAGCGGTCGCCCTGCCGGTCGGCCCGCAGCTTCATCGACACGACGTCCGAACCGGCCCCCGGCTCGCTCATTGCCAGCGCGCCGACATGCTCGCCGGAAACCAATTTTGGCAAATAGGCCCGTCGCTGCGCCTCGGTGCCGTTGCGGCGGATCTGGTTGACGCAGAGGTTGGAATGCGCGCCGTAAGACAACCCCACCGAGGCGGAAGCGCGCGAAATTTCCTCCATCGCCACCACATGCTCCAGATAGCCCATGCCGGCGCCGCCGTATTCCTCCTCCACGGTAACGCCGAGCACGCCGAGATCGCCGAATTTGCGCCAGAGATCGGCCGGAAACTGGTTGTCGCGGTCGATCGCGGCGGCGCGCGGCGCGATCTCGGCGGCGGCGAACGCCTCCACAACGCCGCGCAGCATGTCGGCGGTCTCACCCAGGTCGAAATTGAGGCCGGGAAGACGGTTCGGAAGGATTGCCATCCTGGTCCCTGTTGCTTCGATATCGGAGTTGGGCACAAGCCGGGTGACCGCGCCAGTGCAAGCGTTATTGCATGCCGGGCCTTATTGCACGCCGGGCCTTATTGCACGATGGAGAAGCCTGGCTCCATGCTGGTCAACAGCAAAGCCGGCGGGAGAATGATCATGACCCTGAGCTACGTGCATGGTGCGGTGGACACACCCCTGATCGGCGAGACGATCGGAGTGGCGTTCGACCGCACCGTTGCCCGCCACGGCGACCGGCCCGGGCTGGCCGTGCGCCAGCAGGATATTCGCTGGACCTATCGGGAACTCGGCGAACGGGTGAACGCGTTCGCCGCCGGGCTGCTGGCGCTGGGGCTGCAACCCGGGGACCGGGTGGCGATCTGGGCGCCGAACTGTGCGGAATGGGTGATCGCGCAATTCGCCACCGCGAAGGCCGGCATCATCCTGGTCAACATCAACCCAGCCTACCGGCTGTCGGAGTTGGACTACGCGCTGAACAAGGTTGGCTGCCGCGCGCTGATCACCGCCACCGCGTTCAAGACCAGCGATTATATCGGCATGGTGAACACGCTCGCGCCAGAACTCGCCGGCTGCGAACCTGGCAAGCTGAACGCGGCGAAGCTGCCGAAACTGGAGATGGTGATCCAGATCGGCGGGCCGCAAGCGCCAGGCGTTTTTGCGTTCGGGGCGGTTTTGCGCCTGGGAGGTGCCGTCCAGCGCGCCCGGCTGTCGGAACTGGCGCGGCTTTTGCAGTTCGACGATCCCATCAACATCCAGTTCACCTCCGGCACCACCGGGGCGCCGAAGGGTGCCACGTTGACCCACCACAACATCCTGAACAACGGCTTCTTCCTCGGCGAGGCGATGCGGTTCACCGACCAGGACAGGGTGTGCATCCCGGTGCCGCTGTATCACTGCTTCGGCATGGTGATCGGCAATCTGGCCTGCATCACCCATGGCTCGGCCATGGTGTTCCCCGGCGAGGGGTTCGATCCGCTGGCCACCTTGCAGACCGTTGCGGAGGAGCGTTGCACGGCGCTGTATGGCGTGCCGACCATGTTCATCGCCGAGCTGGAACATCCGGAGTTTTCCCAGTTCGATCTGTCCAGCCTGCGGACCGGGATGATGGCCGGTGCGCCCTGTCCGACCGAAGTGATGCGCCGTTGCGTGGCAACCATGCATCTGACCGAGATCACCATCGGCTACGGCATGACCGAAACCAGCCCGGTCAGCTTCCAGACCTCGATCGACGACCCGATGGAGAGGCAGACCTCCACTGTAGGGCGCGTGCATCCGCATCTGGAGGTGAAAATCATTGATACCGACGGGCGCATCGTGCCGCGCGGAACCCCCGGCGAACTCTGCACCCGCGGCTATTCGGTGATGCTGGGATACTGGGAGGACCCGGAGCGCACCGCCCAGACCATCGACGCCGCCCGATGGATGCATACCGGCGACCTGGCGACGATCGATGCCGACGGCTATTGCAACATTGTCGGCCGGATCAAGGATCTGGTGATCCGCGGCGGGGAGAACGTCTATCCGCGCGAGATCGAGGAGTTTCTGTACCGCCACCCGAAGATCCAGGACGTGCAGGTGTTCGGCGTGCCCGATGAGCGCTATGGCGAGGAGCTCTGCGCCTGGGTGAAACTGCGTGCCGGCGAAAGCCTGACCGCCGAGGATGTGCGGGCGTTCTGCCAGGGCCAGATCGCGCATTACAAGATCCCGCGCCATATCCGCTTCGTCGAGGAATTCCCGATGACGGTGACCGGCAAGATGCAGAAGTTTCTGATGCGCGAGCAGATGGTCGCCGAACTCGGCATTCGCGCGTCCGCTTCCGCCTAGCCAGGGTTGCGTGACCCCGATAGGCTACGTCCAATGGGAAATCGTCGGGGGGAGTGAACGCCAATGCGTTGGGCACGGTTCGATCATCATGGCACGGCCACCTACGCCATTGTCGAGGGCGACAACCTCCAGCCGGTCAGCGGCACGCCGTTCGGCGAATGGAAAAAATCCGGCGCTCCGGTGAATCTGGCCGGCACAAAACTGCTGATCCCGTTCGAGCCCGTGACCTTCTATGCCTGCGGGCTGAACTATGCCGGGCATGTGCGCGAGGTCGCCCACAAGATCGGCCAGCCGGCCGCGCTGCCCCCGAACCCGGATGTCGGCTACCGCGCCAACAACTCCCTGGTCGCGCATGGCGAAGCCATCGTGATCCCCAAGGACGCCACCGAACAGGTGCAGTACGAGGGCGAACTGGTCGTGGTGATCGGCAAACGGGCCAAGCACCTGACCCGGGAAAACGCGCTGGAATGCGTCTTGGGCTACACGGTCGGCAACGACGTCAGCGAACGCAGCTGGCAGAAATCCGACCGCACGCTGTGGCGGGCGAAGAACACCGATAGCTTCGCCCCGATGGGGCCGTGGATCGAAACCGAACTGGATTTGGGCAAGCTGGTCACCAAAATCCGGCTGAACGGCAACGAGCTGATCCAGTTCCCGACCAACGACATGATCTTCGGCGTGGTCGATTTCCTGGTGGCGATGACGCGATATCTGACGCTGGTTCCCGGCGATATGGTCTGGATGGGCACCGAAGGCGCGACCGAGAACATGAAGCACGGCGATGTCTGCGACGTAGAAATCGTTGGTATCGGAACCTTGTCCAACCCGGTCATTCGGGCGGGCTGAGCAGGGCAATTGCTCGAACAGCACGCGAAGGCCAGGGAGCTCTGTTACAGGGCTTTATAGGGAAAGATGTCCGCGCAGCGTGCTGGCGGTGTATTCCCGGCGGAAAATCCCCCGCGCCTGTAGCAGCGGCACCACCTGATCGACGAAATCATGCACGCTGTTGGGGTTCGTGGTCGGGCTTAGATTGAACCCGGCGCATTCGGTTTCCCGCCAGATCGCCTCGATCTGATCCGCCACCTGTTCGGGCGTGCCGATCAGCTGCGGGATCGCCACCGACAGCGCCCATCGGCAGGCGGCTTCGCGCAAGGTGATGGCTTTGCCGTCGGCACTGCTGGCGGTGGCCGCCAGCAACCCGCGCGAGGCCTGGCTGTCGATCCCGGCCAGCGCGTCGTCGGGATCGAACTGACTGAGATCGGCGCCGAGCACGCCCGATAGCCGAGCCAGGATGGCATCGAGCGGGATGCGCTCGATCATCTCGGCCGCCCGCTGGTGGGCCTCGGCTTCGGTGCCGCCCAGGATCGGCTGAAGTCCATACAGAACCGTGAGATCGCGGTCTGTGCCGGCCGCCTTCGCCGCCTCGCGCAGCCCCGCGGTCGCCTTCTTCATCGCCGCGACATGGGGCTGGATGCCGAAAATGACTTCCGCGTGCCGGATCGCGAACTCCATCCCCCGGCCCGATGAGCCGGCCTGGATCAGCAGCGGCCGCCCGGCCGGGTCGGGCAGCACCGGACCGACCGCCTTGCAGCGCAGAAACTGGCCCTCGAAATCGACCGGCTTTATCTGCGCGGGGTCGGCAAAGCGCGGCGCCGCCTTGTCCATCTCGATCGCTTCTCGCGGCACGCTGTCCCACAGCCGGTAGCAAATTTCCATGAATTCGTCGGCGTAGTCGTAGCGCTGGTCATGGTTCAATCCGGTGCCGGTGCCATTGGCGTCGTGCTCGGCTTTGCTGAAGCCCGTGACGATGTTCCAGGCCACCCGTCCCCGGGTAAGATAGTTCAGCGTGGAGATCCGGCGCGTCGCCAAATACGGCGTGGTGCCGCTGGTCGACAGCGTGACGCCGAAGCCCAGCCGCTCGGTCGCGGCCGCCATCACCGCGATCAGCGGCATAGGATCGTGATTGGGCCAGGAAACCCCGTACTGCACCGAGGGCACCGCACTGCCGCGATACACGCTATGCGTCGCGGGGCTGTCGGCGAAGAACACGGCATCGAAACAGCCGCGTTCCAATGTGCGTGCCATGTCCTGCCAGTAGGCGAAATCCGACAGCCCCTGCAGTTGCTGATCCCGCGGGTCGGCCCAGCTCAGCAGCGTATGCGTGCTGGCGCTGTGGATCAGCATCTGCATCAGATGCATCTGTTCGGGCACGTGGGTGGTCTCCCGTTTTCAGCGGACCAGCGAGCGGATCCAGTCCTCGCCCAAACCCACCGAGCGGCAGTGCTTGGCGTAGTTTTCAAGCCGGATGAACACGTCCTCGTAGCCTTCGGCGACGCCGTCGGCATCGACGTAGACCAGTGGCCCGAAGACATGGAACACCGCTGTCATGCTGCCGGGTTCGGGATGGATGTACAGCGTGTGGATATGGCCGGCCGGCTCGTAGACGAAGCTGCCGGCGCGAGCCACCCAGTCATGCTCCCGGTATCCCCAGGCCCCATCCAGAGTCCAGGCCGTCACCGGTGCGGCGTGGCGATGGCGCTGGATGGTGCCGGCGCCTTGCGCCCGCAAAATGCTGACCCAGGAACCATGGGTGGTGTCGAACATCAGCGGCCGTGCATGACCGACCGTGCCGACCGGCATCCATTTGTTGTCATGCGCCAGGGTATCGGCCTGAAACATCTCCTGGATCGCCCAGGGGGACGAAGAAATCTGGATCATGTCATTCGTTCCTTATGCTATCCGGCGACCAGGGGGCAGCCGCCTTCGGACATCGGCCGCCACGCCTCATCGGGACCGAGTTTGGCGCGGATTTTGTAAAGGTCCCACTCGCTCTTGCTTTCCGACGGATGCTTGACCTCGAACAGGTAGACATCGCTGACCACCCGGCCGTCGTCGCGGATGCGGGCGTTGGTCAGCACGTCGTCCTCGATCGGGATCTGCTTCATGCGCGCCACCACGGCGCGGCCGGAGGCCTTCGCCTCCGCCGGGCCGACAGCAGCCACCGCCTTCAGATAATGCCGCACCGCCGAATAGGCACCGGCCTGGCCCATGTTGGGCGGGGTGCCGCCGGTATGGGGCAGCATGCGCCTGGCGAAAGCCCGGGAACGGTCGTTGAGGTCCCAGTAGAACGATTCCGTGAGTTCCAGGCCCTGTGCGGTCGGCAACCCGAGCGCGTGCACGTCCTGCAGATACATGATCAGCGCACCGATCCGCTGGTCGCCACGGCCGATCCCCAGCTCAGCCCCCTGTTTGATGCAGTTCAGCAAATCGTGCCCGGCGAGCGCGAACGCGATCACCTTGGCCCCAGAGACCTTGGCCCCGAGCAGGGCGGAGGCGTAGTCCGACGAGCCGACCGGCATCGCCACGTCGCCTAGGATTTTACCCCCCTTGGCCTTCACGATCGCCGCGGTGTCTTCCTGCAGGTTCTTGCCGAACACGTAGTCGGCGCGGATGAAATACCAGCTATCGCCGCCCTGCGCGGTCAGTGCGGTGCCCATCACCCGCGCCAGCTCCGCGGTGTCGAACGTCCAGTGCGTGTTGTTGGGCGAGCATTGCTTGCCGCTCAGCAGCGCCGAGCCGACATTATTGGCCAGCATCACCTTGTCGCGCTCACGCACCAGATTATTGACCGCGAGGGCGATGGCGGAGTTGTTGAACTCCAGCAGCGCGTCCACGCCGTCATCGATCCATTCGCGGGCGATCGAGGCGCCGATGTCGGGTTTGTTCTGGTGGTCGGCGGTCAGCAGCTCGACGTTCAGCCCGTGCTCCGCGGCCATCTCCTCGATCGCCTGGCGGGCGCAGGCGATCGATCCGGTGCCGCCGAGATGGCTGTACGGACCGGAGGCATCCTGCAGCGCGCCGATCTTGATCACCAGCGCCTGGGCGCGCGCGCGCGTGGCGATAATGCCGGGCAGCGCGAGTGCCGGCGATGCGGCGAGCAGGGTGCGGCGGTTCAGCATGTCAGGGCTCCGAAACAGGGGAAGGGGCGTGGATTCAAAGATGGACGAGCTTGCAGCCGCCTTCGGCTATGGGCCGCCAGGCCCGATCCGGCCCCAGCCTCGCCCGTAGCTTGTATAGGTCCCACTCGCCGTGGCTTTCCTCGGGACGTTTGACCTCGAACAGATATACGTCGCTGACGACGCGTCCATCCTCGCGGATGCTCGCGTTGGTCAGCACGTCGTCCTCGACCGGGATCTGCTTCATCCGCGCGACGGTCGCCCGGCCCGACTTTTTCGCCTCTGCCGCACCGAGCGAAGCCACCGCCTTGAGGTAGTGGCGCACCGCGGAGTAAGCGCCGGCCGCGCCCATATGGGGCGGCATGCCGGAGGTTCGCGGCAGCACGCGCTGGGTGAACGCGCGGCTGCGGTCGTTCAGGTCCCAGTAGAACGATTCGGTCAGATAGGTGCCCTGGACCACTGCAAGACCGAGCGCGCGCACGTTCTGTGGATACATGATCAGCGCCGCGACCTTCTGCTGGCCGCGCATCAGGCCGAATTCACCGGCCTGCTTGACGCAGTTCAGCAGGTCGCTGCCGGCGAGCGCCAGCGCGACCACCTTGGCGCCGGACGATTGGGCCTGCAGCAACGCCGATGCGTAGTCCGTGGTGCCGACGGGCATGGCGGCTTCGCCGAGAATTTTGCCGCCGCGGCCCTGCACAATCGCGGCGGTATCGTCGCGCAGGTCGCGGCCGAACACATAGTCGGCGCGAATGAAGAACCAGGTATCGCCGCCCTGATCGAACAACGCATTGCCGACGACACGGGCGAGCATCGACGTATCGAACGTCCAGTGCGTCATGTTGGGGGTGCAGGCGGGTCCGCTGAGCGCCGCGGAACCGACATTATTGGCCAGCATGACCCGATCGTTGTCGCGGATCAGCGTGTTCACCGCCAACGCGATGGCGGAATTGTTGAACTCCATGATCGCGTCCACGCCCTCGCTGATCCATTGCCGGGCGATCGACATGCCGAGATCGGAGCTGTTGCGGTGGTCGGCCGAGATCAGCTCGACCTTCAGGTCGCTATCCGGTCCCAGTTCCAGGATCGGTTGGCGGGCGCATTCCAGCGACAGCCGGCCGCCGATCTGGCTGTACGGACCCGAGGCGTCCTGCAACATGCCGATGCGAATGACCGGTTTCGCCTGGGCGGCCGCACGTGAGGCTGCAACCAGAGCGGCCGTACTGGTCAACACGCTTCGACGGGTCAGCATGCGCGCGTTTCCTCCTGTGCCGCTCACGCCGCTCCGGCAGTCAATGCCTCGATCGTGGCGGCGTCGAAGCCGTGCTCGCGCAACACCTCCCCCGTGTGCTCGCCCAAACGGGGCGGCAGGCGGCGGATTTCCGGCGGCGAGGCCGGCATCCCGATCGGATTGGCTGGAAACCGCATGGTCCCGTCGGTCGGATGTTCGAGCATCTGCCAGAAACCCGTCGCGACCAGATGCGGATCGTCGAGCAGGTCCTCGAGGTCGTTCAGCACCGCATGCGGCACGTCGGTGCCGCCCAGAAGGGCGAGCCACTCGGCGTTGGTGCGGCTTTCCACCAGCCGCGCCAACTCGGCCCATACCCGGCCAATATTGGCCTGGCGCCCTTTGTTGGTGGCGAACCCCGGGTCAGTGGCAAGGTCTGGCCGCCCGATCAGTTCGAAAAATTGATGCCAGTGCCCATCGGTATACGGCAGGATGCACAAAAACCCATCCTTCGTGCGATGCGGCCGGCGCATCGCCTGGCGGATCGGGTCATAGCCCATCGCTCCCTGCTGCGGCTCGAACACCGCGCCGCCCAAATGCTCGTGCATGGTGAACGCCACCATGGTCTCCATCATCGGAACGCTGACCGGCTGTGCCTGCCCGGTGCGTTCGCGGTGCAACAGCGCCAGCGCGATCGCATAGGCGGCGTGTACGCCGGTGATCTTGTCGGCGATGATCGAGGGCATGTAGCGCGGCTCGCCGGAGACGATCGTTTGCAGCATCGCCAGGCCGGACAGCGCCTGGATGATGTCGTCATAGGCGGGACGGCCACCATAAGGACCGTCGTCGCGGAAACCCTTCACGTGGCAGCAGATCAGCCGCGGGCTGACCGTGGCCAGCGTTTCCGGCGACAACCCGATACGGGCCGCCGCACTGGATCGGATCGAGTGCAGCAGCACGTCGCTGCGCGCCGCCAGCCGGTGCAGCGCCGCCTGTCCATCGGCTGTCTTGAGGTCGAGCACGACGCTGCGTTTGTTGCGGTTGTTGGCCAGGAACAGCGCGCCCATGCCTTCCGCCCGGCGCGGGCCGATGGAGCGGGTGATATCCCCCTCCGGGGCCTCCACCTTGATGACATCCGCGCCCATGTCGCCCAGATACTGCCCGGCCATCGGTCCCAGAATGACCGATGACAGGTCGAGCACGGTAATTCCGTGCAACGGTCCCATCTTAGCCTGCCCGCTGGCGGTTATCGGCCGGCTTTCGGTTATCGGCCCGCTTTCGGTTATCCGGCAGCATCGAACGGGCGATGATCTGTTTCATCACTTCCACGCTGCCGCCGCCGATGCGCCCCATGCGGGCATCGACGAACGCGCGGGCGATCGGGAACTCGGTCATGTAGCCCCAGCCGCCGAAGAGTTGCAGGCACTGGTCCATCACCTTGCCCTGCAGCTCGGCGCTGACCAGTTTAGCCATCGCCGCATCCACCGAGTCCAGCTCGTCACGCAGATGCAGCTCGATGCAGCGGTCCACGAACACCCGCTGCATCGTCAGCTCGGCTTTCATCTCCGCCAGTTTGAACTGGGTGTTCTGAAAATCTGCCAAGGTCTGGCCAAACATTTCCCGCTGCGTGACGTAGTCCACGGTCCATTCCAGCGCCGCCTCCGACGAGGCGATCGCGCGGATCGCCTGCACCATGCGCTCCTGGGAGAGTTCCTTCATCAGCTGATGAAAGCCGCGGCCTTCCTGGCCCAGCAGGTTGCCGACCGGCACGCGAAGGTCGGAGAAGAACAGCTCAGCGGTGTCTTGGGCGCGGCAGCCGATCTTGTCCAGCATCCGGCCGCGCTGAAAGCCGGGGCGATCGGTTTCCACCAGGATCAGGCTGACCCCCCGGGCGCCGGCACTCGGATCGGTCTTGCAGGCCAGCACCAGCAGATCGGCGCTGAACCCGGCGGTGATGAACACCTTCTGGCCGTTGATGACATAGTCATCGCCTTCGCGGCGCGCGGTAGTACGCATGGCCGCCACATCGCTGCCGCCGGATGGCTCGGTCATGCCTAGCGCCACCACGACCTCGCCGGTCGCCATGGGAGGCAGCCAGCGTTGCTTCTGCGCTTCCGTCCCGTAATGCACCAAATAGGGCGCGACGACGTCCGAATGCAGATAGAAAGTCGGGCCGGTGGCGCCGGCGCGCGCCATCTCCTCGATCATGATGGCACCGAACAGAAAATCTCCGCCGGCGCCGCCGTATTCTGCCGGCACGCCGGTGCACAGCAATCCGAGCTTGCCGGCTTCGTGCCAAAGGGAACGCGGCACGATCCCAGCCTTCTCCCAGGCCGCGTGATGGGGCGTGACCTCGCTGGCGATGAAGCGACGAACCTGGTCGCGGAACAGCTCATGCTCGCCGGTGAACAGCGTCCGCGGGATCATGCAGCGGCGACCGTGGTAAGACGTTCCATGGCGGCGAGATACTCCGTTTGCAGTTGATACATGATATCGCGCACCGAGGTCTCGCCGGTCATGGTTCCGACGACCTGCCCGGCCGGGATGGAGCAAAGGTCCGCGCGTGCGGCCCGGACCACGCGCGCATGCACCTCGGCGTAGAGGATGCCCTGCAGCGGCGGCAACAGGTATTTGGGCGCGTCCGGCTGCTCCCAGGCTTCCGACAGCCGACTTTTTGTTAGCCGCACGGTCTTGCCGGTGCGCACGCAGCGACGCACGGCATCCTCGGTGCGGGTGTCGAACAGCACCTGCTTTTCGAACGGCGTCAGCTCGCTCTCGCGGGTGCCGAGCCAGATCGTGCCGCACCAGACCCCCTGCGCGCCGAGAGCGAGTGCTGCGGCGATCTGACTGCCGCGGGAGATGCCGCCGGCGGCCAGCACCGGCACATCCGCCGGACATACATCGACCACCTGCGGCACCAGCACCAGCGTGGAAATCTCCCCGGTATGACCGCCGGCTTCGGTGCCCTGTGCGACGATCAGCTGCACGCCGGCCTTCAGCTGGCGGACCGCGTGGGCGGGCTTGCCGCATAGCGCGCCGAGCAGGATGTCGCGCTGACGCAGCTCGGTCACGATGTCTTCGGGCGGCGCGCCCAGCGCGCTCACCAGCAATTTCACCTGCGGATGACGCAGCACCACGCGCACGAGATCTCGCGCGCCATCGGGCGTCATCGCGCCGCGCCCTTCGACAATCTCCTTGTGGACCCTGGCGCGCTCGTCTTCCGGCAGCTCCGGAACGCCCTCCGCTTCCAGCAGCCGCGCCATGAACGCACGATGCGCCTCGGGGATCAGCAAGGCGGGATCGTCCGACGATTTTTCTGCATCCCGATCGTACCGGGTGGGGATGATGACGTCCACGCCGTAGGGCCGGCCGCCGACATGTTCGTCGATCCAGCGCAGCTCCGCTTCCAGCTGTGCGGGCGCGAACGTGGCCGCCCCCAGCACCCCGAAGCCACCGGCCTTGGTCACCTCCACAACCACGTCCCGGCAATGCGAGAAGGCGAAGATCGGAACTTCGCAACCCAGTCTTTCGGCGATCTGCGTCCGCAACGGCGTCTCCTAAAAGGTGGCGATTATGCGTGGATCAGCTTGCAGCCGCTTTCGCTGAGCGGCACGTATAGCCCTTTCGCCGGCAGAGTATTCAGGATCGTACAGTAATCCCAGGCACCATGCGAGGCCGCTGGCTGCTTGACTTGCAGCAGCAGCATATCGCGGAGCACCTGGCCGTCGGCGCGGATCGTCGAGGGCGCGAACAGCGTGTCCTCGATCGGCGTGGCCTTCATGCGTTCGACCACGGCGCGGCCATCCTGCTTGTGCTCGACCCCCAGGGCTGCGACCGATTTCAGGTAATGCAGCGCGCCGGAATAGGCGGCGGCGCATTCCTTGTTCGGCTTGCGGTCCGGCGCCAGCACGGCGAGGCGCTCGGAGAACGCCCGGGTGCTGGCGTTGCGGTCCCAGTAGAACGGGCTCGACCAAAAGATGTCCTGCGCGACATCGAGGCCGAGGGTATGGATGGTAGTATCGCTGAGGAACGGCACCGCCAGGATCCGACCTTTCCCCGTGAGGCCGAACTCGTGTGCCTGCTTCATCGTGTCGCTGACGTCCTTGCCGGCATTGGCGAGGCAGATGACCTTGGCGCCGCTGCTCTGAGCCGCCAGCAGATAGCTGGAGAAATCGCCGGTGGCGGGGAACGGGTGGGCGATGCTGCCCAGCACCTTGCCGCCGGCCTCGGTTACCACCCGCGTGGCGTCCGCCGTCATCGATTTGCCCATCGCGTAATCAGGCAGAATGAAGAACCAGGTGTCGCCGCCGCGCTCGAGGATCGCCTTCACCAGCGCCGCGGCCAGGCAATACGTGCCCGGGGCGAAATGCACATGGTTTGGCCCGCAGCCGCTGCGGGTCAGTTCGCCGGTTGCCGGGGAGGTGAACAGCCCGACCTTGTTCTTTTCCTCCAGCACGGAGACCACGCCGAGTGCCAGCGGCGATAACGGCACGTCGATGATCGCATCGACGCCATCACTGTCGATCCAGCCCCGCGTGATCATCAGGCCGACATCCGGCTTGAGGGAGAAGTCGGCAACGCGCAAATCCACCGCGATATCCGGATGCAAACGATGAAAATCCTCGATCGCCAGCTTGATCGATCCGACGGTGCCTTTGCCGACCAGATCCGAATACGGACCGTTCAGATCGGTAAGACAGCCGAGCCGGATCGGCACCTCGCTTGCCCGGCTGGCGCGGATGAACGCCGGCGCTGCCAGGCCGGACGCGGCCAAACCCGACGCAGCCAGCAGCGAGCGCCGCTTGATCCCCGTCTGCATCCCCGTCTGCATCAGTGTAGGCATCGGCGTAATCCTCCCCGCACGGCGTAAAACCGCTTCTTACCAGCAAGTATGTTCTCTAACCAGCAAGAATGCAAGCTTGCTCCTCGGCAAACCAAGCGGACGACTGCGCCTTTGCGGACACACGAAATCGGCTTGGTGCCCATCCGGCATTCCGGCGCTTGTATTGCGGCATTCCTTTGGATTAAAGAACCAGTCCCGTACCCATCGGAATGAAAACTTACTTTGGCCCTTACCATCCCCCAGCATCCCCTCGGTATTCGGGATCAGGTGACCGCGCTCAAGCGCGCCCGAACCATCGCCTCCGCGGTAGAATTATTCTACGAAAACGGCTACGAAAACACGACGCTCGAAGCGGTGGCGGAGCGGCTTGGCGTGACCAAGCCGTTCATCTACGCCCATTTCAGTTCCAAGGCCGAGTTGCTGGCGGAGATCTGTTCGTATGGCGTCACAGCCTCCCTCGAAGCGATCGACAGCGTTCTGCCGCTGGAGGTGTCACCGACGGAGAAGCTGCGCCTGCTCGGCGAACGCTTCGTCATCGCCGTGCTCGGAAGCCAGATGCATATTGCCATTTTCTCGCGCGAGGAAAAGAACCTGACGCCCGCCGATCTCGAACGGATCGACGACATGCGGCGCCTATTTGACCGCAAGCTCACCGCCCTGTTGCGCCGGGGCGTTGAAACAGGCGAGTTCGGGATAGCGGACGCCCACGTGGCCGCGCTGGCCATCGGCGGCATGGTAAGTTGGGCCTATGTCTGGTACCGCCCGACCGGCCGGCTTAGCCTCGAGGAGGTCGCCGCCGAAATGTCGGGTCTGATCGTGCGAATGGTGGCGAGCGACAAGGCCTCGGAAAAAAGAAAGCTCCGATAGGCTTAGTGCAATATCGCTTAAGGTTGACTCAACCAAGCGATAAAATTGCTCGCTAAACAAAGAGTAGAGCATCATCGCTTCATCTATCTGAAGTGATTACGTTCTAGCAGGCTGTTGAAAAAGCCCTCTCATAATCGGATTTTGGCCTTAGTTACCTCAGACTTATGGTTCCTACGGCGATTTTCCTGATGTCGCAAAGCCGCTGATGCGGCCGTGGACATTTTTCGGGCAGACTCATCCTGCCGTCAGCAGCCGCGGTAACCGGATCAAGTTGTAAGCCGCCGCCTTGAAAACAAACATCCACCCGACCCGGTCCACCTCGCGCAGTTTGGTTTGCGCCATATCGGCGATCTCCTTGATCCAGCCGTTTGCCTGCTCAATCCGCTTGCGAACAACTTGACTGAGCCGATAGCCAGCGTGCCGCGTCGTCCGCCCATCGATGACGGTCCGGTCCGGCTTCCGCCTGAGAGCACTTCGGGCGGCACAACAAAAATATTATTGTTCAGAAAATTTGGAAAATAATACCATTGTGTGTGTTTTAATATATTTAATATTTGAAAAATAATTTAAACACCCTGTGTGAGTTATCTTTTAGCGGTTTGAAGCTCGAGAGGGACGATACGCCATGAACGTTGGTAAATTGAGGTCTGGGTGTTTGGCCGCCCTGTTTGGTGTGATGGGGTTGTGCCACAGCGCGAAGGCGGGCTTGATTTATAACACCTCCGCGTTGGGGGAGCTGATAGGCAGCAGATCAGTCGGGACCGGCCTGACGATCGGCAGCGGCAATGCCACGGCGGCATCGCTGAAGTGGGCCATTACCTCGATCGTCGGGGGTTACCATTACTCCTACACCCTTGATACGAGCTCGTCGCAGCACAGCATTTCCCACTTCATCCTCGAACTCAGCGGTTCCTGTGTCTCTGGCGGCGTGCTCGCGGACCCAAATTGCGCCCACAATGCCTCGGCAGGCGGTGCGACATTGATACCCGGCACCTTTTCTATCGGCCCGAGCAATCCCAACATGCCGGGCACGATCACGGGCTTGAAATTCGACGGTCCCACGTCGAATGCGCTGCCGTACATCCTGTCTTTCGATTCCGACCGCGCGCCTGTCTATGGCGATTTCTATGCCAAGACCGGCTCTCCGCCCAAAAGCGGATATTCCGTGTTCAACTCAGGTCAGGGCTTCGAGTCTTCGTCGATGTTGGTGGCGGACTTCATCGCCCGGCCAGATACGACCATCGTGACGAGCCCCGAGCCTGAGTCGTTGGCCCTGCTCGCCGCAGGAATGGCCGCGTTGGGAGCCGTCTATTACCGCCGCCGAACTGGATAAGTCGATAATGCAAGCGAATTCACACGCTGGCGGTTCTATAGGCACAGTGGATGCTGCGGCCCCTGCCCCAGCTATGAACTTGTCGGCCTCGGCATCCGTCAAAGGCGATCTCGCGTCCGTCACATTTCGATTGCGCGCCGCATGATGCAAGATTGACGCCTTTAGGTGCCCCGGCTGCGGGCGAGCCGGGGGTGCATATCTCAGGGCTTTTGCCGCGGGCAACTCGCGCGGAACCAAGCGGCGCTCTGGGTACTCTCAGGCGGAAGCCGGACCGGACCGTCGCAGATGGCGGATGCCATTCGGGCCGGCGACGATCACCTCATCCGCCAGGCCGATGAACAGTCCATGCCCGACGATGCCGGCACGTTCCGCCAGCTTTTGTGCGAGGTCGCTGGCGTCGGCAATCGGGCCGAACTGGCAATCGAGAATCAAATTATCCTGGTCGGTCCGCATTTCCCTCCCGTCGGCCGCGTACCGGAGGCTGACCTGGGCCTTCAGGCTCGTTAGAAACCGCGCCTGCGACCGCCAGCCATAGGGCAGAACCTCCACCGGCAACGCCCGCAGGGTGCCAAGGCGCGGCGATAGCTTGGTTTCGTCCACGACGATGATCTCCCGCCGGCTGGCCTGCGCCACGATCTTCTCGCGCAACAGCGCCCCGCCGCCGCCCTTGATCAGATCGAACGCCGGATCGACCTCGTCGGCGCCGTCAATCGTCAGATCGATCTGTGCTGGCATGTCTTCCGCCAGCATCGCAATCCCAAGGGCCATCGCCTCCCGCCAGACCGATCGGGATGTCGCGAAGCCGGTGATGTCGCGAAGCTGGCCAATGCGGATCCGCTCGGCGATGCGTCGGGTGGCGAAGATGGCGGTCGATCCGGTCCCCAGGCCGACGATCATGCCCGATTGGACGAGTTCTGCCGCATGTTCGCCAGCTTGTCGCTTATAGGGTCCCCCCGCCTCGCTCACCCCAACTTCCGTCACGGCAGGACGCTCATCGGCGCAGCATTGCGGCAGCCGGTTGGTCCACCAGCCAATGGAGCTGCCCGGAAGCCGGCCGGATCGCCTGGGAGGGCAGCACCACGGGATCGTCGGGGCCTTCCAGCACCTTTTGCAGCATCGCCGCCTTGCCGGCGCCCGATACCAGGAACGCCACATGCCGGGCAGCGTTGATCGCCACCGGCGTCAGCGTGACGCGCCACATGCCCATCACCTCCACATATTGCGCCAGCACCCAGCGCGACGCCTCGGTGATCGCCGGCAGTCCGGGGAAGATCGAGGCGGTATGGCCGTTATCGCCCATGCCCAGTAGCACCAGATCGAAACCATCCGTCCCCAGACAGGCCCGAAGCTCCGCCTCATAACTCAGCGCCGCCTGCTCCGGTGTCTGCTCCCCGCGCATACGGAAGATGTTACGATCGGGGATCGGCACCCGGTCGAGCAGCGCGGCGCGCGCCATCTGGTAATTGCTGCGCGGATCCTCGGGTGGCACGCAGCGTTCGTCGCCGAAGAAAACCTGCACCTTGTTCCAATCGATACGGTCCGCGTAGCCCGGCCCCGCGAGTTTTTCATAAACCGGTCGCGGGGTGCCCCCACCGGCCAGCGCGATCGTGAAACTTCCCTGCCCGGCAATGCTCCGCACCGCCAGATCGACGATGAAATCGGCCACCCCGGCAATCAGGCTGTCGAAATCGGGGTAAACCTGCTTGCTGGCCAGGGGCCTAGGCCTCATTGCGCCGCCGCCGATACCGCCGGATCGCCGCATTGGTCGAGCTGTCATGCTGCAAGTCCGGTTCCACCGCCCGATCCAACTCGGGGATGATCCGCTGCGCCAGCACTTTTCCTAATTCCACGCCCCATTGATCGAACGAGTTTATCCCCCAGATCGTGCCTTGGGTGAACACGTTGTGCTCATACAACGCCACCAGCGCGCCAAGGCTATGCGGCGTCAGCGCGTCGGCCAGCAGCAGGTTGCTGGGCCGGTTTCCCTCGGCCACCCGGAATGGGGTCTGGAAATCCGGTGAACCCTCGGCTGCCAATTCCTCGGCGGTCTTGCCGAACGCCAGCGCTTCGGCCTGGGCGAATAGATTGGCCATCAGCAGATCGTGGTGATGCGCCAGCGAACTCAGGGGACGGCAGAACCCGATCAGGTCGCAAGGGATCAGCTTCGTGCCCTGATGGATCAGCTGATAGAACGAATGCTGCCCGTCGGTGCCCGGCTCCCCCCAGATGATCGGCCCGGTCTGATAGGTCACCCGCGATCCCTGCAAATCCACATGCTTGCCGTTGCTTTCCATCTGCAACTGCTGGAGATAGGCGGGGAAGCGCGCCAGCGGAGCGGCATACGGCATCACGCCGATGGTCTGCGCATCGAAGAAGTTGTTGTACCAGACGGTCAGCAACCCCATCAGCACAGGCAGATTTTGCTCGAACGGCGTGCGGCGGAAATGCTCGTCCATGGCGTGGAAGCCGGCCAGCATCCGGGCGAAATTATCCGCGCCGATCGCCAGCATCGTCGACAGCCCGATCGCCGCATCCATCGAGTAGCGGCCGCCGATCCAGTCCCAGAATCCGAACATGTTTGCGGTGTCGATGCCGAATTGTTCTACCCCCTGCGCGTTGGTGGACACCGCGACGAAATGCTTCGCCACAGCCGCCTCCTGGCCCAACCCGGCCACGATCCAGTCGCGCGCCGTCGCCGCGTTGGTCATCGTCTCCAACGTCGTAAAGGTCTTGGACGAGAGGATGAACAGCGTCTCGGCCGGATCGAGATCCTGGGTCGCCTCGGCGAACGCCGCACCGTCCACGTTGGCGACGAACCGGAAAACCATGGTTGGGTCGCTATGGGCACGCAACGCCCGATACGCCATCTCCGGCCCCAGATACGAACCGCCGATGCCGATGTTGACGACGTTGCGGATGCGTTTGCCGCTATGGCCCCGCCAGACCCCGCCGCGCACCCGCCCGGCGAAATCGGCCATGGCGTCCAGCACTTCCTGCACCTCGGCGACAACATCCTTTCCATCGGCCAGCATCCGCGTGCCGCGCGGCGCCCGCAGCGCCACGTGCAGCACGGCGCGGCGTTCGGTGACGTTGATCGGCTCGCCGGCGAACATCGCATCGCGACGTTCCGCGACGCCGCATTCCCGCGCCAACTGCACCAGCAGCGCCATCGTCTCGGCGGTGATGCGGTTCTTGGAATAGTCCAGTTGCAACCCGGCACCTTCCACCGTGAACCGCTCCGCGCGGCCGGGGTCGTCGGCGAACATCTGCCGCAGATGCGCATCCTTGATTTTTGCATGATGCGCCCGCAGCGCCTGCCAGGCGGGCGTCTCGGTCGGATTCTGGGACCTAAGCATCGCCCGGTTCTCGCCGGCCTACGCCAGCACTTTGCTCTTGCTTTCGATCGCCCCGAGCAATTCGTGCCAGGAATCCGCGAACGACTTGGCGCCCTCGGTCTGCAACTGATCGGCCAGGGCTACGGTATCGATCCCCGCTGCCCGCAAGCGGGTCAGTATTTGCTCCGCATCGCCGCCATCGCGCGGAATGGCAGCGCCTTGTATGCCGTGGTCGGCCAATGCCAGCAGCGTGTCCTCCGGCATCGTGTTGATGGTGTTGGGCGCGGCCAGGGCGCTGATATACAGCAGGTCCGGCGCCGCCTTGTCCTTGGTGCTGGTGCTGGCGAACAGGAAGCGCTGCGCCCGCGCGCCCGAGTTGGCCAGCCGCTGCCAGCGATCGGATTCGAGCAGATCGCGATAGGCCGCATAGGATTGCCGCGAAACGGCGATGCCGAGCTGATTATGCAGATCGACCGGCAGCCTAGCCGCCACCGCCCGATCCCAGCGGCTGACGAACAGCGACGCGACCGAGGCCACATCGGGGCTCAGCCCGGCCGCCAGGCGCCGTTCCAGCCCCCTGATATAAGCCTCCGCCGAAGCCAGATACTGCTCGCGGGAGAACAGCAGCGTCACGTTGACCGGGATGCCGGCAAAAATGGCTTCCTCGATGGCCGGTACCCCCTGCTGGGTGCCGGGGATCTTGATGAACAAATTCTTCCGGTCCGCCTTGGCGTGCAGGGCTTTGACCTGGGCCACGGTCTTGTCGGTGTCGAAGGCCAGCAACGGCGAAACCTCCAACGAGACGAACCCGTCCACACCGGCGGTGCGGGCATGAACCGGCGCGAACAGATCGGCCGCCCGGCGCAGATCCTGCAACGCGAGTTCGAAGAACAGCGCCTCCCCGGCCAGTCCCTGGCCGACCAGGCGACGAATTTCGCTGTCATACACATTGCTTTTGCGGATGGCATTGTCGAAGATCGTCGGGTTGGAGGTCAGCCCGGTGACCGACAGCTCGTCGATATAGCGCTTCATCGTGCCACTGTTCAGCAGGTCGCGGGTGATGTTGTCGAGCCAGAGGCTCTGCCCGAAATCGTGAAGAAGCTGGGTGGGTTTCATGCCTGGATACTCCGGTTACGTCGGTAGAATTGTCGACAAATCATGGTCGAGCAAATCGCCGATGCGCTCGATCGTGAGGTCAGCCTGGGGATAGGATCGCAGCGAATTCGGGTCGGTGGCGTAGTGGCCCTGGCGCGGAAACACCGTGGTCAGGCGGTCGCCCCAGATTTGCTTCATCGCGGTCAGGATACGCAGTTTGTCGTCGATCATCACGTAATGCCGGGCCGGATACAGCCGTTCGACGTCTGCCAGCTCCTGCTCCTTGTGGATATAGATCAGCACGTGGTCGTCGACTTCCCGCCAGATGCCGGAGCGTTCCACCTTGCGCGGCTGGAACACCGCGTCGCCGTCCGAAAGGATGACGGCGCGGCCGAATTTCTGGGCGTGCCGTACCGCGTCCAGTGCACCCGGATACAGCCGGTCGGCGAACGGGTAGTCCACCAGCCAGCTGGCCATACGCAACACCCGGGGATCGTGCAGCGCCTCGATCCGGTAGCGCTCCAGCGCGCCGAGATAATCGGCATAGCCAAGCTCGCGACGCAGATCCTCGAAGATCGTCCAATAGCGGTCCCGCGTTGCCGCTCCATAGACGCTCCCCAGATGCTCGCCCAGATCCGCCTGCACACGGTCATTGTCGAGCAGCGTGTTGTCCACGTCGAACAGCACGATCAGATCGGATCGCCCGGTCATGCGATTGGCACGCTCAGGACCGGGTCGCGCCATGGCCCATCCGCGCCGATCAGCTTCTCGGCTTCCGCTGGCCCCCAACTGCCGGGCGCATAGGTATAAAGCGGGGTTGCGTTATCCAGAATCGGGTCCACCACTCGCCATTGCGCATCGACGGTATCCTCGCGTCCGAACAGCTCGCCCACCCCGTGGATCGCGTCCCCCAGCAGCCGTTGATAGGGCGGTTTATATTCGGTTTGATGCTCGGTCAGCAGCAGTTCCACGTCACTGCCGACCATCCGCTCGCCCGGTTGCTTCACCCGCACCCCCATGGCGATGCTGACATCGGGGCTGAGGCGCAGGCGCACGTGGCCCGACGAGGCCGGAACCATTTCGCCGAAAGTCTCGCGCGGCGGGCGCTTGAACTGCACGACCACCTCGGTTGCCGTCACCGGCAGCTGCTTGCCGGCGCGGATATAGATCGGCACGCCAGCCCAGCGCCAGCTATCGATCGCCAGTTTTACCGCAACGAACGTTTCTACTGTCGATCCAGGGTTCACCCCGGCAACCTGCTGATAACCGGTATACTGCCCACGTACCACATGCGCGGCATCGAGCGGGCATACCGCCTTCAGCAGGGCGGCTTTCTGGTCGCGCAGAGCCTCGTGCTCCTCGCCGGTCGGCGGGTCCATCGTCAGATGCGCCAACACCTGCAGCAGATGGTTCTGCACCACGTCGCGGATGGCGCCGGTTTCGTCGTAGAATTTGCCGCGATCCTGCACGCCGAAATCCTCGGCCATGGTGATCTGGATACTCTGCACATAGGTGCGGTTCCACAGCGGCTCGAAAATCGGGTTGGCAAAGCGCGTGTAGAGAATGTTCTGCACCGGCTCCTTGCCAAGGAAATGGTCGATGCGGAAGATCGCCGATTCCGGGTAGTTCTGCGCCAGCAGGCCGTTGAGGAGCCTGGCGCTGGCGCGGTCATGGCCGAACGGCTTTTCGATCACCAGCCGCGCGCCCTCAGCGCAGCCGGCGCTCGAAAGGTTCTGGGCGACGGTCGCGAACAGGCTGGGCGGCACCGCCAGATAGTGCACAGGGTGCTTCGCATCGCCGAGGATTTCGCGCAGCTGGGTGAAGGTTGCGGGATCGGCATAGTCGCCATGGACGTACTTCATCCGACCAAGCAACCGGCCGAGCACCGCTTCATCGACCGTGACATGATGCTGGATGCTTTCCCGGGCCCGTTCCTTGAGCTTGTCGAGGTTCCACTCCTCGCGCGCGATGCCGATGATCGGGATATCCAAACCCTCGTCGCGCACCAGGCCGTACAGCGCCGGGAATATCTGCTTGTAGGCTAGGTCGCCGGTGGCGC
>JAYTXR010000200.1:0-4295 GCA_043742865.1 Acetobacteraceae bacterium | reverse complement strand
AGCTACGTGGCGCCGGATCGGCTGCAGAAGCAGACGCTGGCGCCGGTCCCGTCGCAACTGACGATCGAGCGAGACCGTCTGATAATTGTGGAGCCGGATGGCGCGACGCACGACATGGCGATTTCGGATTATCCCGAAATAGCCGCCTTGGCCGAAAGCATTCGCGCCACACTCGCCGGGGACCTCGTGGCATTGTCGCGTTACTATTCGCCCACGCTGACCGGCAGTCCGGTGGAATGGAATTTGCTGCTGAAACCACGCGGCCAGCGGCTGCGCGATTTGGTGAGCGAGATCCACATCCGCGGCGAAGGAAACCGGATCGGCAGCATCGAGACCGTGGAGCCTGACGGCGACCGCACCGTCATGACCATTGTTCCGAAATTAGAATGAAGAGAACCCGATGAGATGGGTCCGCCGCCTGTCGCTTGCGCTCTGGGTTCTCGGGCTCCTGGCAGGCGGTTCGGTCATTCTGCGAACCTCGTTCAGCACCGACATGTCGGCGTTTCTGCCGCGTTCGCCACGACCCGCTCAGCAAATTTTAGTCGACCAGCTGCGGGAGGGTGTGGTCTCCCGTCTGGTTCTGCTGGCGATCGAGGGCGCCCCGCCGGATCTGCTGGCCGCGCTGAGCGCCGCAATGGTGAGCGATCTGCGCACGGATGCGGCGTTCGGGATCGTCAGCAATGGCGACGAGGCGGCCTTCGCGCGAGACCGCGATCTGTTGTGGCGCAACCGGTACCTGCTCAGTCCCGCGGTCGTTCCAGGGCATTTCAGCCGCGACAGCTTGCGGGCCGCGCTGGCGGCGGATGTCCGGCTGTTGGGATCGGAACTGGGCCTGCTGGCCAAGCGCAGCATCTCGGCGGACCCCACGGGGGAGATGTTGCGGCTGATACGGCAATTCAGCACCCGGTCGCATCCGGCCGCGCATAACGGCGTATGGGTTTCCCCCAATGGCGGGCGGGCGCTGCTGATGGTGCAGATCCTTGCGGCCGGATTCGACATCGATGCGCAAGAACGGGCGCTACGCCGGATCGACGTCGCCTTCGCCGCTGCCCAGCGGCGCGTTTCCGAGCGATTTCGGAAGGAAGCGGCCCAGGCGCGGATGATCGAATCTGGCCCCCCGGTCTTCGCCGTGCGGATAAGGGCTCGTATGAAGGCGGATGTGGAGCGGTTGTCGCTGATCGCCACAGGCCTGGTTGCCGCGATACTGCTGATCGCCTATCGATCAGTGTCCGTGTTGGTGCTGGCGCTGCTGCCGGTGCTGAGCGGCGTGATCGCCGGTATCGCCGCGGTCAGCCTTGCATTCGGCTTTGTGCATGGCATCACACTAGGCTTCGGCGTGACGCTGATCGGCGAGGCCGTCGATTATGCGGTCTATCTGTTCACCCAAACCGCCCCAGGCACCGCCCTTGCCGGCACTTTGCCGCGGATATGGCCGATTTTGCGCCTCGGTATGCTGACCTCGGTCTGCGGTTTCAGCGCCATGCTCCTGTCAAGCTTTACCGGCTTCGCCCAGCTTGGCCTGTTTACCAT
The DNA here is from genome assembly GCA_043742865.1 of Acetobacteraceae bacterium. Taxonomy (GTDB): domain Bacteria; phylum Pseudomonadota; class Alphaproteobacteria; order Acetobacterales; family Acetobacteraceae; genus PALSA-911. The sequence goes on along the minus strand of JAYTXR010000200.1, from coordinate 2,765 downwards.
CACCGGCCTTATCATCGCCCTCGGCGTGACGCGTTGGGTGCTGCCGGCCTTGCGGCCGTCGAGCTTTGCCGGCACCGGTTCGATGGTGTTTGCTGCACCGGTGTTGGCAATGTCCCGGGCCGGCTCGGCGCCCCGCTACGCCCTGGCGGCGATGACCGTTGGCGCGGCAGTTTCGCTGGTTTCGCATGCTGGACCGTACTGGGACGACGAGCTGACGAGCATGAGCCCCTTATCGACTGACGAGAGATCGCTCGACGAACAGTTACGGCGCGAAATCGGTGCCCCGGATGTGCGATACCTGCTGACAATCCGGGCCGCCGGCCGCGAGGAGGCCTTGGAAGCAAGCGAACGCGTCGCTGCCCGTCTGACGAAGCTGATCGAGACCGGCGCGATCGCCGGCTTCAATGCGCCCGGCATTTGGCTGCCGAGCCTGGCCACCCAACGGGCGCGCCAGGCGGCGTTGCCGGAAGCGGCAGAACTGCAATCCAATTTGGCCCAGGCGGTCGAAGGCACGCCATTCCGCTCCGACATCTTCGCGCCGTTTCTAACCGATATCGAGGTCGCCCGCCGGCTGCCTCTGCTGGGACGCGACGACCTGAATGCCACGAGCCTGGCGCTGCGGTTCGACGCGCTGATGGTGCCGGGACGTGGCGGCTGGCTCGCCATGCTGCCGCTGCATGGTGTGTCGGACAGCCGTGCCGAAACCGCCGTCAAGGCCGTATCAGGCGAGCAGGGGCTAATATTTCTCGACCTCAAGGCCGAGTCCGATCGTTTGCTCGACGAATATCTGCGCGAAGCGCTAGCCCTCTCCGTCGCCGGCAGCCTGGTCATCGTCGCGCTGCTGGCCGTCAGCCTGCGTTCGCCACGCCGGATCGCCGCGGTGCTGCTGCCGTTGATGGCGGCGGTAACCTGCACCGCGGCGCTGCTGCTGGCATCGATGGGCAGGCTATCTATCTTTAATTTATTTGGCCTGCTGCTGGTCGCTGCGGTCGGCTCGAATTATTGCCTGTTCTTTGAACACCGGTTCGCCGATCCTGACGACCCGGCGCGCTTGCGCATGATCGCCTCGCTGGTGCTGGCCGATCTGTGCACAATCATCGGCTTCGGCATCCTGTCGTTCTCCGCCATTCCGGTGCTGCACGGCATCGGTCTCACGGTGGCGATCGGCGCCGGACTCAGTCTGCTGTTTGCCGCCGTCCTGAGCCCGCAGCGTCCTAGCAGTGGTTGGACTTTGCGCCGATGTCCCCCTAAATGAATTTCGTGACAGCCATCGGTGCTACAGGAATAAGACCGGCCGTGCGACGGATCGCCGTCGTGGCGGCTTCCGTTCTCGGGCTCAACGCCTGCGCCGCGACTCAGTTCCAGGCGCCGCAGGCGGCGCTCGACGAGCCGGGCTATGCTTCCATCTATCCATATTTCGCCGAATATTGCGCCGTATCGGAGCTTCGCAAGAACAAAGGCACGCCCGTGGACATCGAGGGCGGCGGTCCGGGCGGGCATTCGCTGTTCTACCTCAACGGCGTCTGCCGGGTCCACGATGCCGGCTATCCGGAGTTGGCTCTGTGCGATGGGCCCGTTGACCGGATGGCTGGGCGGGGGGTTGGCCTCAGCGTCAACGAGCATTTCAAGAACGCCAATTGGATCGCCACCGAGGGTCGCGATTTTTTCTACGCCGGCGACCTCGCGCCCGGCGAGGGGGTGACACGCGCCAGCTACGCCCGCACGCAGGCGAAGGCGGAGGCGATGGGAATTCTGGATGGTGTGGTGTTCCACCCGGCGCTCCTCGAAGCCAGACCCGCTGGAATGACCGAACGTGAATACATGTACGAGATTTCCATCGCCACCGATTATGCCATCGGCTTCGGGCGCGACCGCTATTGCGCGCGGGTGCCGCTGGATCGCGCCAGGATGGCCAGCGTCGTCCGCTATCTCAATGATCTGAACCGACCATATCGTTCCAAAAAAAAACCATTCATCTGGAACGTGTTGCGCAACAACTGCGCCTATCTCGCGCATAACGCGCTGGCGGCGGCCGGGCTGTGGAAGATTTGGCGGACCGATCGCCCGCTGTTGATCGCGGCATTCGATTTTCCGGTTCCGAAGAACGAGTTCGTCAATCTGATGCGACGCACCAACGAGATGCCGATCGCCGACGCGAATGCCCTATATGCGGATCGCGAGGACCGATCCATCCTGCTGCATCAGGACTGGATCCCCACCCAGCCGGGCGCACTGGCGCAAGCGCGGCCGGCGGCCCAGCCGAACGACCTCTACGACACCCATGTGCGGCTGATTTTTTACGATGAGGTGATCTTCGGCGCGTATCAGAGATGGTTCGATAGAATATTCAGCGAGCCGCGCTACACTGATCTGACCGCCAATCTTGGCTATTTTTCGACGCTGTACGCCGCCATTCTGGCCAGCCGTCCGCCCCAGGAGCCGAGCGATGAGCGCGGTGCCTTCGGCCGGCGCTATGACGACATCATCGCCCGCGAGAAGCGAAGCCTCGATGCCGCCCGGGCTTCATTATCCGGGGCTACATTATCTGGGGCCAAATCCTCCGGCCAAAACGGTTAGGACCGGAACCGATGCGCCCCCTACGCCTCGGCCACCTGTCGCTGGTCTCCTGCATGGGCGCCGGTCTGCCAGCGACTCTGGCCGCGCTGCGGTCCGGTGCCAGCTTCTTGCGCCCCTGTCGGTTCGAGACGGTGGACCTGCCGACCTATGTGGGGACCATCGATGCGTTGGCCGAATGCGGACTGCCC
>JAYTXR010000199.1:0-6797 GCA_043742865.1 Acetobacteraceae bacterium | reverse complement strand
TCCTGGAACACCTCGCGCGCGGCGCTGAACGCGGCGGCGAGATCCCGGCCCATGCCGACGGACTGGCTGCCCTGGCCGGGAAAGATGAACGCATGCACTGGCATCTTGGGTGTCCTCAGTGAGGAGGCGGGTGGCGCGGCGGCGTAGCTTCCAGGGTATGGCGTGTCAATGCACGGGCGACAAATCCGTCAAGCTTTGGGTCACGCCTGCGAACGCCGCGGTTGCGTCCCCGGGCGATCCATGCTTTACGCCGCGTCTTCCCTGCCGGGGAACAGGCACCGTCCCCGGCTATGCCCACCACCCCATTGGGGGGTGTGATTTTCATCCTTCTGTTCAGAAGCATGCGGATCGCGGGCGGAGACAAGCCAGAGGGAGTACCGGATGCCATTATATGAATGCGTGCTGATTGCACGCAACGACGTCACGCAGCAGCAGGTCGAAACGATCGCCGACCAGGTCGCCGCCAATCTGGAAACCGATGGCGGCACGGTCCAGAAGCGCGAATACTGGGGCCTGCGGGGCCTCGCCTACCGGATCAAGAAGAACCGGAAGGGCCATTACATGTTGCTCGGCCTGGACGCCAAGCCCGCCTTCATCACCGAGATGGAGCGCCAGCTGAGGCTCAATGAAGACATTCTGCGCTTCATGACCATCCGCGTCGAAGCGATCAACGCCGAGGAGCCGTCGGCCATTCTGTCGCGCAAGCCCGACGACCGGGAGCGTGGCTTCCGCGGACCCAAGCCGCCAGGCCGCTTTGAGAGCGGACGCAAGCGCGACGGCGGCGAAGGCCGGGAAGAATATCGCGCCCGCGACGACAGCCGTGGCGAGGAATTTCCCCGCAGCGGACGAGACGATGTTCGTGGCGCCCAGCGCGACGAGTTCCGCGCGGCGATCGAGGAGTAGGACCAGATGTCAGAATCCACCGAATCCGGCCGCGGCGCCCGTGGCGCCGGGGCTGGTGCCAGCGCTGGCGCGGCCGCCGGCGCTGCCCGCCGTCCGTTCTACCGCCGGCGCAAATCCTGCCCGTTTTCCGGCCCGAACGCGCCGACGATCGATTACAAGGACGTGCGCCTGCTGTCGCGCTTCCTGTCCGAGCGCGGCAAGATCGTGCCCAGCCGCATCACCGCGGTGTCCGGCAAGAAGCAGCGTGAGCTCGCCAACGCCATCAAACGCGCCCGCTTCCTGGCATTGCTGCCCTATATCTTGGCCTGAGGAGCAAGCATCATGGCAGACGTTGAACTGATCCTGCTCCACCGCGTCGACAAGCTGGGGCAGATGGGCGATGTGGTGAGGGTGAAGCCGGGCTACGCCCGCAACTTCCTGTTGCCGCAGAAGAAGGCGATCCGCGCCAGCAAGACCAATGTGGCGCAGTTCGCCGAACAGCGCGCCCAGCTGGAAGCGCAGAACATCAAGCGCCGCGAGGAAGCCGAACGGGTGGCCGAGCGCGTCGGCGGGCTGGCGGTGGTCATCATCCGCCAGGCCGGCGAATCGGGCAGCCTGTATGGCTCGGTGACGCCGCGCGACATCTCCGACGCCTGCACCGCGTCGGGCCTGACCGTCAATCGCCAGCAGGTGATCCTGCCGGCGCCGATCAAGACGCTGGGCCTGACCGAAGTGCGCGTGGTGCTGCATCCGGAAGTGTCGATCCCGGTCACCGTGAACGTCGCCCGCAGCCCGGAGGAAGCCGAAAAGCAGGTCCGTGGCGAAGCGGTCGGCCAGGCCGCCGAGGAAGACGCGGCGGAGCCGCTGGAGCTGTTCGACCCGAACGGCGGGCAGCCGGACATCTGATCGATCCGGGCATGGCGTCTCACTCCGACTGATTGCCTGCATTCGACCGTGTTGACGCCCCCCGGGCAAGTCGGCACGGTCGGCAGCAATCAACAGGAGATGGCCATGCAAGCAGAAATCCGCCCGTTCGAGGGGATCCGGATCCTCGACATCACCCATGTTCTCGCTGGTCCCTTCGCGGCCTATCAGCTCGGTCTGTTCGGGGCTGACGTGATCAAGATCGAGCATCCGTCCGATCCCGACCAGAGCCGCGATTCCGGCACCGACGAGGATCTGAACCAGAAGCTGATGGGCACCGGGTTCCTGACCCAGGCCTCCAACAAGCGCTCGATCACGCTGGACCTGAAGACCGAGGCCGGGCGCGAGGTGCTGAAGAAGCTGGTGGTCACCGCCGACGTGCTGGTGGAAAACTACCGCCCGGGCGCGTTCGAGGCCTTGGGGCTGGGCTATGACGCACTGTCGGCGATCAATCCCCGGCTGATCTACGCGTCGATGTCGGCGTTCGGCCAGGACGGTCCGCGCGGCCAGATGACCGCCTATGACCACGTGATCCAGGCCACCTCCGGCATCATGGCCATGACCGGCACCGAAGAAATCCACCCGGTTAAATTCGGCTCCCCGGTGATCGATTACGCCACCGGCACGATGGGCGCCTTCGCGCTCGCCACCGCGCTGTTCCAGCGCGAAAAGACCGGCCGCGGCCAGCGCGTCGATATGGCCATGCTGGATGTCGCGGTCATCCTGATGAGCTCGCACGTGACCGGCTTCACCCGCAACGGCGTGCACCCCCAGCCGCATGGCAACCGGCAGCATTATTCGACCAGCAGCGCCTATCCCACCCAGGACGGCATGGTGATGCTTGGCGCCAGCAATGTCCGCCAGCAGAAGCGCTTCTGGGCCGCGGTCGACCGGCCGGACATGGCCAAGAACAGCAACGCCGAGCGTGACGCCGACAGCGTCCGCGAATTCGCCCTGATCGGCGAAATCCTGCTGACCCGGACCGCCGCCGCGTGGGAAGATCATTTCCAGGCCCGCCATGTCCCCGCCGGGCGGGTGCGCCAGATGCACGAGGCGCTCGCCGATCCGCAGCTGCTATCGCGCAACGTCGTTCATCGCCATGACAGCGCGCCAGGGGTGGATGGCAGCTTCAGCGTGCCGCTCGCGGCGTTCACCCTCGCCCATGGCGGCGCCCGCGTCGATACGCCGCCACCGGCTCTGGGACAGCACACCGACGAGATCCTGGCCGAACTCGGCTACACCCAGTCGCAGATCGGCGCGCTCCGCCAATCCGCCGCCGTGTAGATTACCGGAAGCGACGGATCCTATTTCTCGGCACGGATCTCGGCGAACACGTCGCGTGCGGTCAGCAACGCTTCGCGGACGCTGGGCGCGCCGACATAGCCGACCAGATGCAGCATCGACTCGGTCAGTTCTTCCTCGGTCCAGCCCTGGTTCAACGCCATGCGCAGATGCAGTCGCAGTTCCGGGGTTCGCGCGGTGGCGGTGTCGGAGATCACCGTGATCAGGGTGCGGGTTTTGAGGTCGATGACGCCGCGGGCCCATAGCGTGCCGAAGATCGCTTCGCGGGTGACCTCGGAGAAGCCATCCATCACCTTGTCGGTGTAGACGGTTTTGTCGAGCTTGTCGGCGAAGGCTTCGCCCATCAGCTGGCGGCGCAGTTCGGTGCCCTTTTTATAGGTCGCACTCTTGGCCATTGCTCGTCCTCCGGTTTGGGTTATGCCGTGATCCTGCCTGCCGGCGGCGCGATTGGATACCCCGCCGCGCCGTTTTTCGGGTCCGCCCAGTGCGTGGCGAATTCGTTGTTAAAACTAATGTATCTTCGTCTAACTGGCTGATAAGGCTATTTATTTTTTGCAGTTCGGATCGATAAAAGACAAAGTGCAACCGCGCACAAATGCTCTCCCCATTCATGCGAATCTTTTGTATCATCGGGGGATGGATCAATCTCCGCATATTCTGGTTGTCGACGACGATCGTGAAATCCGCGACCTGCTGGTGAAATTCTTCGAGAAACACCAGCTTCGCGTAACCGCCGTGCGCGATGCGCGGGAGGCGCGTCAGGTCTGGGCGACCGGCAACTTCAACCTCGTCGTGCTCGACCTGATGCTCCCAGGCGAAAGCGGCTTTGACTTTGCCCGCTGGCTGCGCGCCAACGCCGAGGTCCCCATCGTCATGCTCACCGCCATGGCCGATGAGACCGACCGCATCATCGGCCTGGAACTCGGCGCCGACGACTACGTCACCAAGCCGTTCAACCCACGCGAGCTGCTGGCCCGGATACGCGCGGTGCTGCGCCGCGCCGGCGAACACCCGAGCAGTCCCAAGACGGAAAACCCCACCCGCAACCTACGTTTCGCCGGCTGGATACTGGAGCCCGCCCGCCGCCGCCTGTTGAACCCGGATGGGGTGGAGGTGCCGCTGACCGGCGGTGAATACGACCTGCTGATGGCGCTGGTGGAACGCGCCAACCGCGTGCTGACCCGTGACATGCTGCTGGATCTGCTGCGTGGCCGCCAGGCCGGCCCGTTCGACCGCGCAATCGACGTCGCGGTCAGCCGGCTGCGCCGCAAGCTGGAAGACGACGGCCGCCACGCCCAGATCATCAAGACCGTGCGCGGCGGCGGATACGTGTTGGCGGCCACGGTGGAACGCATTTAAGCACAGCTGATGTTCAGGCTTTGGCCACGCAGCCTGGCCTCGCAGACCGCGTTGGTGCTGCTTCTGGGCCTCGCTTTGGTGCAGGGCGCCGGGCTGACCATTCATGCGCTCGACCGCCTCGATCTGCAGCGCCTGGCCCAGGTCCGCGACGTCTCCGGGCGGATCATGGGCCTGTATCGGCAGATGGCCGCGGCCCCGCCGCAGACACGCGATTACGATCTCGGCGAGGGTTGGCTGCCCGCCGGCTACATCGCCACCGTCTCCCAGGAGCCTAAAACCCCCAAAATCGACATGTCCCAGCCCTGGATGCAGCGTCTGGTGCTGGTCAATCTCAGCATGGTGCCGTTGCCGGCGCCGCTGCGTCCGCGCGAGGTCCGCATCTATGGCGGGATCGAGGAGGGTCGCATCATCGTCTCCCTCGCGCTGCCGGCCCGCGCCTGGCTGAACGTGGAGGCGCGGATCGACCCGCCGCGGCCCTGGCACTCGCCAAGTTTTCTCTACGCATTCGTCGCCATGACGCTTGCCGCGGCGGTTCTCAGCCTGTGGGCGGTGCGCCGGCTAACCGAGCCGGTTCGCACCCTCGCCGCCGCAGCCGAGGCGCTGGGCCGGGATGTCAACGCGCCGCCTTTGCCGGAGACCGGACCCAGCGAGGTCGCCACCGCCGCGGCCGCGTTCAACCTGATGGCCGACCGCATCCGCCGCTTCGTGAAGGACCGCACGGAGCTGCTGACCGCCATCGGCCACGACCTGCGCACCCCGATTACCCGCTTGAAATTGCGCGCGGAATTCGTCGAGGACGACGAACAACGGAAAAAGATGCTGGCCGATCTCGACGATCTGGAATCGATGGTCTCCGCCACCCTCGCCTTCGGCCGCGACGCCGCGACCTCCGAGCCGGTGGTGTCCCTGGACCTCGCGGAACTCCTCCGCACCATCGTCGATGAGACCGCCGACACGCATCCCGACAACCCCGAGCAGGTCACCTATGCCGGCCCGGCGCATCTGACCGTCACCGCCCGGCTGCTATCGTTGAAGCGCGCCTTGGCCAACCTGATCAACAACGCCATGGCCTATGGCGGCAGCGCCCATGTGAGCCTGCTGCCGCCAGAGCCGGGCTCCGAGCCGCGGATGCTGACGGTCGAAATCGCTGATGACGGCCCCGGCATTCCGATCGACCAGCTGGACCGTGTGTTCGAGCCGTTCACCCGGCTGGAAACCAGCCGCAACCGGGAGACCGGGGGCACCGGACTCGGCCTGTCAATCGCGCGCAATATCTTCCGTGCCCATGGCGGCGACGTTGTGCTGGTCAACCGCGGCCCCGACGGCCAGCCAGGCGCCGGCGTGAAGGCGATCGTCAAACTGCCGGCCTGAACCGGGTTCTTTTACCCTGGCTGTTACATGGTTCGGCGAGAATTGTAACGCCGCTACGCCGCCCCCACCGCCATCCGCCGGATGGTTCCGGTCGTGCTGTGTCCCTGTTCCAGATCGACCAGCACCACCGCCCCGCCCCAGCCTTGCACCAGCTCGGCGCCGACCACCTGCTCGATCGTGTAGTCGGCCCCCTTCACCAGCACATCCGGGCGCAGCGCCACGATCAGTTCCAGCGGCGTGTCCTCGGCGAACAGCACCACCATGTCCACCGGCGCCAGCGACGCCATTACCACCGCGCGCGCCGCTTCGACCTGCACGGGGCGGGTCGGGCCCTTCAGCCGGCGCACCGAGGCATCGGTGTTCAGCCCGACGATCAGCCGGTCGCACGCCGCCCGGGCCTCGCTCAGCAGCCGCACATGCCCGGGATGGATCAGATCGAAGCAGCCATTGGTGAAGCCCACCTTCAGCCCGCTCCTTTGCCAGGCCGCCACCCGCGCGCAAGCCTGCTCGCCGAAGACGATCTTGTCATCGGTCGCCACGATCTCGCGCAGATGCAGCGCCTCGGTCACCTCCGCGCGCGACACCGTGGCGGTGCCGGGCTTGGCCACCGACAGCCCCGCGGTCAGATTGGCCAGTGCGGCCGCCTCCGGCAGCTCGGCACCAACGGCCAGCGCAATCGCCAGCGCCGCCACCAGCGTGTCTCCGGCGCCGGACACATCCGCAACTGCGCGCGCGCGCGTTGGCAAATGCAGCACCGGCCGGTCGCGCCGCACCAGGGTCAGACCCTTGAACGAGCGCGTCACCAGCACCGCCTCGGCCTCGGTCGCCGCCAGGCTCGCGAGCCCCGCCCGTTCCGCGCCGTCGTCGTCGGCGGCGTCGATCCAGGTTGCGCGGCCGACCTCGCTTTCGTTCGGCGTCAGCAGGCTGACCCCGCGATAGGCCGAGAAATCGGCCCGCTT
>JAYTXR010000198.1:0-23893 GCA_043742865.1 Acetobacteraceae bacterium | reverse complement strand
GCCGTTCGTGCTCGGCGCCGGCAGCGACAACGCCCAGCCGCAGACGGTGCCTGAAACCGTCTACATGATGTTCCAGATGACCTTCGCGATCATCACCCCGGCCCTGATCGCCGGTGCCTTCGCCGATCGCATGAAGTTCTCGGCGATGTGCGTGTTTATGGTGCTGTGGTCGCTGCTGGTCTACTCGCCGATCGCGCATTGGGTCTGGAGCGCCACCGGCTGGGCCGGCGCCATGGGCGTGCTGGACTTCGCCGGCGGCACCGTCGTGCACATCAACGCCGGCATCGCCGGGCTGGTCTGCGCGTTGGTATTGGGCAAGCGGCTGGGCTACGGCACCGACAATATGGCGCCGTACAACCTCAGCTATGCCGTGATAGGCGCCTCGCTGCTGTGGGTGGGCTGGTTCGGCTTCAATGCCGGCTCCGCGATCGGGGCCAACGGCCGCGCCGGCATGGCAATGACCGTCACCCAGATCGCCACCGCCGCGGCCGCTTTGGGCTGGATGTTCGCTGAGTGGATCACCAAGGGGAAGCCCTCGGTGCTCGGCATCATCTCCGGTGCGGTCGCCGGCCTTGTCGCCATCACCCCGGCGTCGGGCTTTGTGCTACCGGGCGGGGCGCTGGTGATCGGCATCGCCGCCGGCGTGATCTGCTTCTGGGCCGCCACTGGCCTGAAGCACATGCTGGGCTATGACGACAGCCTGGACTGCTTCGGCGTGCACGGCATCGGCGGCATCATCGGCGCGCTGCTGACCGGCTGGTTCGCCTACGGCCCGCTTTCCGCGACCGATGCCAGCCCCGATGGCAGCCCCGGCAGCCTGCACCAGCTCTATCTGCAGGCGATCGGCGTTGGCTCGACGCTGGTCTATAGCGGGATCATGACCTTCATCATCCTGAAGGTCGTCGATGCCGTGATCGGCCTGCGTGTCGATACCGAGGAAGAGCGCGAAGGCCTCGATATCGTGCTGCATGGCGAACAGATACTCTGATTGCCGAACGCCTAATGGGGGAGGTCGCCGGCCCGCCGGCAACTTCCCCCGCCCTGCGATTTACCCTATCGCGGCCGCTTATCTACTTCATGAAGCCGAACTGGAGATGTTCCCGATGACCCGTCAGAAGATATTACGATCCACGACAATTCTGGCCGCGACGACTTTCGCCCTCAGCTTTGCGATGTCGCTGTCGATGGCTGCGCGCGCCGAAGACGCGAAACCCGCGGAGGCCGCCGCTCCGACCCCGGCAGCGGACGCACCGCCGCCCGGCTATTATTACAACGGCATCCATCTGGGTGCGCAAATCGAGGGCGGCTTCTACGGCAACGCCTCCAGCCCATCGAGCGGCGTCAATGTCGGCCAGTCCTTCACCGACCGCTCGAACAGCGTGCTGCTGAACCAGATCCTGCTCACGGTCGAGAAGGCGTTGGACAAGAAAGCCACCGACTACGATTTCGGCTTTAAAATGCAGGCCATGTACGGCACCGATGCGCGCTACACGCATTTTCTGAACGAGCTTAGCAACGTTACCTCGCAACGGACCCAGCTGGACATCGTCGAGGTGGCGTTCCTGGCCCATACCCCGTGGCTTACTGAAGGCGGCGTGGATTTCACGATCGGTCAGTACCCTACCTTTATGGGTTTCGAAACCATCGACCCATCGACCAACCCATTCTACTCGCATAGTTACATCTTCAACTACAGCCTGCCGTTCAAGCATACTGGCGCGCTGGCGGTAACACATGTCCTGCCACAGCTGGATGTCTACCTCCAGATCGATACCGGCAATCAGACCAGCTTCGGCAGCCCCGGCGGTGACAATAACGGTGCCATCGCCGGCATGGTCGGTGTTGGCGGCATCTTGCCGGACGGCGCATCGGCGGATGGCACGGCGCCGGTCGGCAGCGTAACATATCTGGCGTTGTCGCATTTTGGCCCCGAGCAGCCAATCGGGATGCCCGGCGGGACTCCCCCGGGGGTCGGCGGACTGGGGAACAAATATTACCGCTACTATAATGATGCGCTCGCAACTTATAAATTCAGCGACCAGCTTTCGTTTACCACCGAGGTGAGCTGGGTGCACGACGATCTTGGTTTTAACACCAACGGCCAGAAAGGCGCCGATGCCTACGGGGCCGCGCAATACGTGACCTATGCGCTGACCGACACGATCACCCTGAATGCCCGCGGCGAGATTTTCCGTGACCAGAATAACTTCTTTGTCGCCGCGTTCCCCAACAGTCTGGGCCCTGTGCAGGCGCTGGGCGGGCGGGGGCCGGCCACCACGCTGCCGGCGGCGGTCAAAGGCACCACCTACGGCGCGATCACCGTGGGATTCACCTACAAGCCCGCGGTTCCGGACACCATCACCACCCTGCTGATCCGCCCGGAAGTGCGCTACGACAACGCCCTGAGCGGTGGCAAACCGTTCAACAACCAGAAGGACAGCGGTGCGTTCTTCTTTGGAGCGGATGTCGTCCTCGGCTTCTAATTCCTCTCCCGGAAGCCGACGAGGAAACGGGGCGCCCGTGGCACGGGCGCCCCGTTTCTGCGGAAGAAGGTTGGCGCCCTGCCCCCAGCCCCGGCAGGGCGCTGCCCCTGCACCCCGCAAGGAGCCAGGGGTCCCTTGACCCCCGTTTGTTTGGTTTGTTTTGAAAGGGCCCTTTCAAAATAAGGCAGTCCAAGGGGTGAAGGGGACGACTGTCCCCTTCCGGGTGCAGGGCAGCGCCCTGCCGGGGCTTGGGACGGAGCCCCAACCTCACTCCGCCGCGGCTTCCTTGATCTCGAAGAAGCGGCGCTTGGCGGTGGTCTGGTTTTCGTAGATCGAGCCCTGCCGCGGCGATGGCGGCAGCGGCAGGCGCACCTGCACGCTGGTCATCCGCGGCGTGGCGGTGGGGTTGCCGGCGACCAGACGGGAATTGAACTCGGTCCAGTCCTTGACGCCCAGCAAGGGCCACGCATCGGCGGCGGCGTATTCGTACAGCAGCAATTGCCGCGGCCGGTTGGAGGTGTTTTGCGCCGAGCCGTGTACGGCGCGCACATGATGGAAGCTCATCGATCCGGCCGGTCCGCCCAGCGTCACCGCCGGGGCCAGATCGATCTCGCCGCGGGCGGGGTCCATGGCGCCGCAGAAATAGCCTTCTTCGGCGTGATGGTCGAACACCGGACCCTTGTGCGAGCCGGGGATCACCATCAACGGGCCATTTTCCGGCAGCATATCGTCCAGCATCACACCGACCGCGAGGATGTCGTCATTGGTATGCGGATAGAACGCCCAGTCCTGATGCCATTCCACCGGGGAGCCGTATTGCGGCGCCTTCAGATTGATCTTCGATCCATGCAGCCTTACGCCGGGCAGCCTTACGCCGGGCAGCCTCACGCCGGGTTGGCCGAGCAGCTGTTGCAGCACGCCGACCAGCCGGGGATCGCGGGCGATATCCCAGAACAGCTTGTGGTTCAGGTGCGGCGATTTGATGCGCCGGATTCGGGGATTTTGCGGCGTGTGGCTGGGTTCCAGATCGTAGACATCGGTGTGTTCCGTCGTCGCGGCGCTGGCCGCGACGAAATCGGCGATCACCTGGCGCGCGCGCGCCAGGGTCGCCGGGTCCAGCATGTCCGCAACCACGATGCAGCCGGTTTCCCGGTATTGCTCGATCTGTTGTTGGTTCAGCATGGCAATATCCTGTTCAGCTGTTGGGGCCGCGCTCCATGGAAATCGGCTGCCAGCGGCGCAATTCCGATTTCATCAGCACCGCCGGATTGACGCAGCTCATCGGCCATTTTCCGGCGACCGACAGCGCCAGCTCCTGGCCGACGCGGCGCTTGCGGGCGGGATCGAACCGGGACGAAGCGGAGGCGGTGTGAGCCGACAGCGTGACGTTGCTCATCTTCAGCAGCGGGTTGTTGTCGCCGGGCGGTTCCTGTTCCAGCACGTCCAGGCCCGCATGGGCGATCCATTTCTCGTCCAGTGCCTTGATCAGCGCCGCCTCGTCCACGGTCGGGCCGCGGCCGCAATTGATGAATACGGCGTTTGGTTTCATCTGCCGGAAATGTTTTTCCTTCAACATCCCTTGCGCTTCCGGCGTCGCGGGTGCGTGCATCGAGATGAAATCCGATTGGCTTAATACTTCCGACAAGGTTGCCGGCTGCACGTCGTATTGCGGCATGATCAGTTCCTCGATGAACGGATCATAGGCGATCATGCGCAGGCCGAACGCCTTGGCGCGGAGTGCCACCAGCCTGGCGACGTGGCCGAAAGCGATAAAGCCGAGCGTCTGGCCCATCAGCCGGGGGATTTGCAGCAGCGCCGGGCGGCCTTCGCGCCAGCGGCCTTCGCGGACCATCCGGTCCTGCTCGATCACCCGCCGGTGGCTGGCCAGCAGCAGCGCCATGGCGTGGTCGGCGACCTCCTCGATGAAGGTGTCCGGGCAGTTGGTCACCGGGATGCCGCGCGCGGTGGCGGCGGCGACATCGACGCTGTCTACGCCGACGCTGCCGAGGGCGATGATCCTGCAGTTTCGCAGATTGTCGATGATCGCCTTGGTAATCGGGATGCCCTTGGCGTAGATCGCATCGGCATCCCTGGACGCTGCCATAAAGCCGGCTTCGTTGGCCGGGCCTTCGGTGATGTCGGCATCCAGCCCCTCCAGCGCCTCCATCTCCAGGTCGTAACCGCCACCGGCGGTGGTGAAGCTCGCGCCAGCGGGGCTCACAATCTTGAACTTTGCCATTTTCACGCTGTCCTTGTTGGTTGGATCGTTTGAACTTCGGTCATTTCGGCGGACGGGCGCGGATCGCCCGCTCGTTGACCTCGATGCCCCAGCCCGGACCGGTCGGCAGCACGAACTCGCCGTTCTCGATCGTGGGCGGCGTCATCACGAATTCGTCGCGCCATGGGATGCTGTCGATGTCGATCTCCATGACCCGGAAATTCGGCACGATGGCGCAGAAATGCGCCGAGATGGCGCTGCATAGATGGCCGTAGAAATTATGCGGCGCGACATTCACCTCATAGGTATCGGCCATGCTGGCGATTTTTACCGACTCCGCCAGGCCGTTCCAGATCACATCGATGATCGGCACGTCGCAGGCATAGGCCTCCAGATAGGGTCGGAATTCTCGCCGCCCGTGCAGCGTCTCGCAGGAGGCGATCGGGCAGGGGGCGTTGCTGCGGATCCAGGCCAAAGACGCCGGATCATGCGTGTCGATCTCCAGCCAGGTCAGGTTGAACGGCGCCACCGTATCGGCGACCCGCTTGAAGCCCTCGGTCTTGAAGTTGAAGTTGATGTCGAGATGGATGTTCATGTCCGGCCCGACGGCGGCGCGAATGGCGCCGAGCTGTTCGGCCGCGTCGCGCAACGTCGCGTTGTCCCAGTTCAGCGCCGGCCAGCCCGGCGTGCGGCCGAAGCCGGGGGTATAGGATGCCAGCGTGTTCCCGGCCTTTGGCATGATGTTGGTCTTCAGCCCGCGGAAACCCAGTTTGGCGACCTCCTCGGCATGGCGCGCCAGATCGGTGTAATTGTGGATCGGTTGCACGCCCATCAGTGCCGCGCTGCGCACCCGGTAGGTGCCGAAATGCGACCAATAGACCGGAATGGTTTCGCGCACGGGGCCGCCGAACAGCGTGTAGACCGGCACGCCGAGTGCGCGGCCGGCGATGTCCAGCATCGCATTCTCGATCGCCGCGATCGCCTGCTGGTTGATGCCGCCGCGCGACTGACGGGTCAGCACATGCAGATGCGAAACCACCTGCTCGAACCGCCGGGGGTCGCGGCCGATCAGCACCGGGGTCAGCGCGCGAATGACATCGGAAAGCCCGGCGCTGCCGAAACTCTCGTTGAATTCGGACCAACCGGTGATGCCCTCGTCGGTGGTCATCTTCAAAAACGAAAAAATCCGCCAGCCGGCATCGGCCTGCAGGGTTTCGATGGCGGTGATTTTCATCGTATTTCCAAACTATTCCTTGACGGCCCCGGTCAGGCTGGAGACGTAGTATTCGACGAAGAATGAATAAAACAGCGCCACCGGGATCGACCCGAGCAGGGAGCCAGCCATCAGCGAACCCCATTGGTAGACGTCGCCGGTGACCAACTCGGTCAGGATGGCGACCGGCACGGTCTTGTTCTCGCTCGACTGGATGAACGCCAGGGCATAGATGAACTCGTTCCACGACAGCGTGAACGCGAAGATCCCGGCCGAGATTAACCCGGGCACCGCCAGCGGCAGCGTGATGCGCCACAGGATCTGCAAGCGGGACGCGCCGTCGATCAGCGCGCATTCCTCCAGCTCATACGGGATCGACTTGAAATAGCCGATCAGCAGCCAGGTGCAGAACGGGATCAGGAAGGTGGGATAGGTCAGGATCAGCGCCACCGGGTGGTCGTACAGGCCGAGCTGATAGACCACGCTGGCGAGCGGGATGAACAGGATCGACGGCGGCACCATGTAGGCGAAATAGATCATCAGCCCGACATTGCGGTCGCCGCGGAAACGCAGCCGGGCGATCGCGTAGGCCGCCAGCACGCTGGAGAAGATCGACAGGATCGTGGAGGCGATCGCCACCGACATGGTGACGAACAGCCAGTGCGGATATTCGGTGTCGTACAGCAGCACCTTGATGTTGTGCAGCGTCGGCGAATGCACCCAGAACGGGCTGTACCTGGCATAGTCGTACATCTCGTCATCGGGTTTGATCGCGGTGATCACCATCCAATAGAACGGGAACAGCAGCACCAGCACGAAGATCGCCAGCGGAACATAGACGGTGACCGTTCGGCGCAGCTGCGAATCCCAGGAAAGCTGTTCCGGCGCGTCGATCGTCGAGGTGGCGATTTCCGCCTCGATGGTCGACAGGGTCTTCAGCGCGCCGGTCGGGGATTCAGTCATTCGCTTCGCCCTGCTGCCATTTGCGCCGCCCGAGACCGAAATAGGTCACCAGGGTCGCCGCCACCAGGAACGGGATCATCGCCACCGCGATCGCCGCCCCCTCGCCGAGTTGGGACCCGGGGATCGCGCGCTGGAACGCCAGCGTTGCCATCAGATGGGTGGAGTTGAACGGCCCGCCGCGGGTGATGGCGTAAACCAGCTGGAAATCGGTGAAGGTGAACAACACCGACAGCGTCAGCACCACCGACAGGATCGGCATCAACAGCGGCACGGTGATGCGCCGGAAGCGCTGCCAGCCGGACGCGCCGTCCAGCAGCGCGGCCTCGTACAAAGATGGCGGAATGGTCTGCAAGCCTGCCAGCAGGGTGATGGCGATGAACGGGATGCCGCGCCACACATTGGCCACGACCAGCGACCAGCGGGCCGCCCAGGGCGTGCCGAGGAAATTGATGTAGCCGTCCAGCAGATGCAGCCGGTCCACCAGCACGTAGGAGACGATGGAGAATTGCGGCGAATAGATCCACCACCAGGCGATCGCCGACAGCACCGTGGGCACGATGAACGGCAGCAGCACGATGGCGCGGATGAAGGCCTTGAACGGTATATGATGGTTCAGCAGCAGTGCCAGCCATAGCCCGAGGGCGAATTTTATCACCGTGGTGACCGCGGTGTAGAAGACGGTGTTGAACACCGAGAGCCAGAAAACCGGATCGTCCCATAGCGAGATGAAGTTCTCCAGGCCGATGAATTCGCCGGGGTTGCCGATGGTGGCGTCGGTGAAGGCGAGCCAGATGCCGAGGCCGAGCGGATAGGTCAGGAACACGAGCAGCAGTCCCGCGGTCGGCAGCATGCAGATGGCCACCAGGAACGGCTTGTAGTCGAACAGCCGCACCAGCCAGCTATCGGGCCGGCGGTTGAACGTCAGTAGCGGCGCATTGCCAGCCGCGGCGGTCGCGTCCATACCGTCTCTCCGTGGGACCCCTCTGGCGCTGCCGGGCGGCATGGCTGCCGGCCCGGCAATTCTCGCGTCAGGTGTTCTGGGGTGTCAGGCGTTCTTGTAGTAGCGGGCGGCGGCCCGCGCGGCTTCCTTTGCCGCCGCTTCCGGCGCGGCGTTGCCGGTGACAACCGCTGCGAACATATCCACCAGCGTGTAGTTGGCGGTCACCGCACTGGAAGCGGCGGTCACCGGGCCCTTGAAGCCGTCATAATAGGTCGTGTCCATGGCCGTTCTGAACGGCGCGTAATTGGGATCGGCTCCCCAGAACTTCATTTTCGCATAGGCTTTCAGCGACTGCGACCAGTAGCCGATGCAGTTGGACAGCCACGGGCCATACTGCTCCGCTTCCATCATGAAGCGAATATAGTCCTTCGCCGCGTTCGGGTATTTGGTGTGCTTGAACACCATCGCGTTCATCGGCGTGGCCGATTGCGGCGCCACCTTGGACACGCCGAACGGCTGGGTCTGGTGGCTGGTATCCTTGGCGATCGCCTGGTTCGCCGGATCGGCGGAGTTCTTCAGCGCGTAGTAGATCGAGATGCCGTTGAACGTCAGGCCGATCTTGCCGGCGATATAGGCCTGGTTATTGCCGGAATCGTTCCATTGCAGCGTGCCTTCGATCATCGTCTGCTGCAATTCGATGGCGTATTTCATCGCCGCGATGGTTTCCTTGGAGTCGATCGCGATCTTGCCCTTCTCGTCCACCAGATAGGCGCCATGCGTCCATAGCAGCCAGTTGGCGTATCCGTTGGCATCGCCCAGCGCGTGGCCCAGCGAGAAGCCGCAGGGATGGCCGATCCGCTTCAGCTTCTGGCACAGCGTCAGGAAGCCGTTCAGATCGTCGGGGATCCGGTCGTAGCCGGCCTCCTTGACCCAGGAGGTGCGATAGACGGTCGGCCCGGTGCCGCCGCCGACCGGGATCGAGATCCACTGCTTGGTTCCCCATTTCTGGCCGTAGATCTCAGCGAGGCGGAACCAGCCGCCGTATTTCGCGCCGAGATAATCGGCCAGATCGGTAAGGTCCAGCAGCTTGGACGCATAGACCTGCGGGTCGGAGCTGAAGCCGACGACGATATCGGGCCCGGCGCCGGTATTGGCGGTCACCGCCGTCTGCGGGCGAATATCCTCCCAGCTGATGAAATCGACTCGAACCGGAATGCCGGTGGTCTCGGTATATTTCTTGGTGTTCGACTTCCACCAGACCTCGTCCGCCTCGACGAACTTGGCCGGACGCAGCACCCGCAGCTCGGCGCCTTTTTCGATCTTCAAATCCATCGGCGCCACTTTCGCCGTCGGCACGTCATCCTCGGCCCTGGCAGTGGAGACCGGCAGCACGGCCGCGCCGAGTGCGGCGGCACCGATGGTCAGCGATTCCCGTCGGGTGAACTCAGTCATTACGCTCTCTCCCTTGCATGTTTACGTACATCCCCGGTCGTTGCCGAGGGGCCGTCTTGGTCAGGGCTTAAACTTCGTAGCGACGGCCGGTGCCGGCATCGAACAGATGGACCGCCGCGGTGTCCGGCATCACATGGATCGTCTCTCCGGGCTTCGCGGTCACCCGCTCGCGGAACGCGCACAGGATCTGCGTTTCGCCAAGATGGGCGATCACCTGGGTTTCCGACCCGGTCGGCTCGACGACGTGCACCGTGACCGGCAGACCATCCGGGCGCAACAGGAAATGTTCGGGCCGGATGCCATACACCGCTGAGGCGCCATCGGTGCCATTGCCGGCGCCATGGCCGGTGGCCGGCAGCGGCAGGGCCATGCCGTCGGTGGTCAGGAACGCGCCGTCGCGGACCTGACCGCGGAGAAAATTCATCGCCGGCGAGCCGATGAAGCCGGCGACGAACAGATTGACCGGACGGTCGTACAGCTCCAGCGGCGCGCCGATCTGCTCCACGTTGCCGCTGTTCATCACCACGATCTTGTCGGCCATGGTCATCGCCTCGATCTGGTCATGGGTGACATAAACGATCGTGGTGTTCAGCCGCTGGTGCAGCTCCTTGATTTCCGCCCGCATCTGCACCCGCAATTTGGCATCCAGATTTGACAGCGGCTCGTCGAACAGGAACACCTGCGGGTCGCGCACGATGGCACGCCCCATGGCCACGCGCTGACGCTGGCCGCCGGAAAGCTGGCGAGGATAGCGGTGCAGCAGATCCGACAGCCCGAGGATCTGGGCGGCACGATTGACGTGCTGGTCGATCACCGCCTGCGGCGCCTTGGCCATCAGCAGCGAGAACGCCATGTTGTCGCGCACCGTCATGTGCGGATACAGCGCGTAGTTCTGGAACACCATGGCGATATCGCGCTCTTTTGGCGCCACATCGTTGACCACCCGCCCGCCGATGGCGATGTCGCCCGAGGAGATGTTCTCCAGCCCCGCGATCATCCGCAGCAGGGTGGATTTGCCGCAGCCGGAGGGCCCGACCAGGATGACGAACTCGCCATCGTCGATGCCGACCGAAACGCCATGCAGCACCTCGGTCGAGCCGAAGGCCTTTCGCACGTTGGTGATGGTGACATCCGCCATGCTGCTTCCTGCCTCCACGCTGCCTGCCGCTTGTTAGAGTTTGGAGACCCGCGTCTCCTTGCTGGTGATGAATTCCAGCAGCGCAGGCATGCCGGCCTGGGTCTGGGCGATGCCGCGCTTGATCGCGTTGACGATCTCGCCGGGCTCGGTCACCCGCTCGCCATAGCCGCCGAACGCGCGCGCCATCGCCGCGTAGTCGCCGGAGATGTCGGTCGAGCG
This sequence comes from Acetobacteraceae bacterium, assembly GCA_043742865.1. Taxonomy (GTDB): domain Bacteria; phylum Pseudomonadota; class Alphaproteobacteria; order Acetobacterales; family Acetobacteraceae; genus PALSA-911. The sequence goes on along the minus strand of JAYTXR010000198.1, from coordinate 13,267 downwards.
GTATTTCTCGGTCGAGATCGGCATCACCTTCAGCTCGATCGCCATCGAGAAATTGTTCAGCAGGATCGACAGGAACGGAATTTTCTCCCGCACCGCGGTTTCGAAATCCATGCCGGTGAAACCGATCGCGGCATCCCCCCACAGGTTGATGCAGAGCTTGTCGGGTTTCGCCAGCTTCGCCCCCATCGCCAGACCCAACCCATAGCCGAGCTGCGTGGTCTTGCCCCAGCCGATATACGAAAGCGGCGTCGTCGAGGTCCAAAACGGAGATATCTGGTCGCGCGGGCTGCCGGCGTCATGGGTGATGATGGTGTTGTCCAGGTCCACCGTGTGCATCAGATCCCAGATCACCCGGTACGGATTGAGCGGCGCCTCGTTGGACGTCAGCAGCGGCAGCCACTGGTCCATCCACGGTTTTTTTACCGCCTGGATCTCGGCCGCCACCGCGGAGGGATCGCGCGGGCTGGAAACCAGCTTGCCAAGCTCGGCCAGCAGCGCATCCAGCGTCAGGCCGGCATCGCCGACCAGCCCGATCTCGCACCGCACATCCTTGTCGATGTGCAGCGGGTCGAGCGTGGCGTGGATGATCTTTTTGCCCTTCGGCATCGAGACGCCGAAATTGGTCTCGGTGAACGAGCAGCCGATGCCGAAGATCACATCCGACTGATCCAGGAAGTGGCGCACCGGGGCCGGGATCGCGTTGCCGCCAGAACCCAGCGACAGCTTATGGGTTTCCGGAAACGAGCTCTTGCCGCCCAGGCTGCTGGTGACCGGTGCCGCCAGCAGCTCCGCCAGAAGCTTCAGCTGCGGCCAGGCTTCGGCGTAGTGCACGCCCTGGCCGGCATAGATCACCGGGCGCTTGGCGCCGGCCAACAGCTTTGCCGCCGCTTTCACCTGTTCGGGATCGGGTCCGGAGCGCGTACGCACCACCGGGGTATAGTCGAGCGGTTCGGGAATTTCCTCGTTCCAGACATCGGTCGGCACTTCCACCAGCACCGGCCCGCCGCGGCCGTTGCGCAGGGCGGAGAAGGCGCGGCGGAACACGTTGACCAGTTCACCCGGCACGTTCAGCGCTTCGGCCCGTTTGGTGATCGAACGCATGGCGTTCACCGAATTGAAATTCGGGTCGATCCCGGCGATGCGCCTGGGATAGCCCATCGGCACCACCAGCACCGGCACCGATTCGCCGTAGCATTGCGCTACGCCGCCATAGGCGTTCTCTGCCCCCGGCCCATGCTGCATGCAGAACGCGCCGATCTTGCGGCCGGAGGTAACCCGGGAGATCGCGTCCGCCATGTGCAGGCCGATCCGCTCCTGGCGGACGATGACAGGCCGGATATCGGCCTTGGCGGCGAATTCCAGCAGATGATTGACCGGGTAGCCGCAGAGGATCTCGATCCCCTCCCGCTTCATGATTTCCGCAATCGCGTCGCCGACCTTCATTGGGTCCGTTCCCCTCTATTTAGAGAAACTCTAAGGCGAGGTTTTCCCGCTGGCAACCGGGGCGGGTCGCGGGCGATCCAGCAGCGCGATCGCGGCCTGCAGCGCATCTGCGACGGTCAGGCCCGCCATCGTGCCATCGCGCGACAGCACCGCCGCGGCACGGGGCCCGCAGGGACCGTACTGGCCCGCCGGGGTGGGGCCGAACAGCCCGAGCGTCGGCGCGCCGGCGGCCGCGGCCAGATGCATCAGGCCGGAATCGTTGCCGATATAGAGGGCGACGCGCTGCAAACAGGCGGCCACCTCCGCCAGGCTCAGCCGGCCGCGCAGATCGATCGCGCCCGGCAGGGCCGCCAGCAGCGGGGCGGCCATCGCCGCCTCCGCGGCACCCGGGCCGGCGAAGATGGCGGGGATGGCGCCGGCCAGCTTCCCGCACGCCAATGCGCGGAACAATTCGGCGAAACGCTCGGGCGGCCAGGTTTTCGGCGCCCAATTGGCGGTTGGCCCCAGCGCGATGACCGGTGGTCCCGCCGGCAGCAACCCCAAAGCCCGGGCGCGATCCTCGGGCGCGGTCCAGGCCACCGGCAGCGGCGGCGGATGCAGTTTCAGCACCGCGGCCAGTTCCTCGATCTTGTGGCCAGGTTTACGCCGCCAGACCGCCCGGCGCGCGGTCGGGACCAGCCAGGACAGCGCCGAGCCGCGGATGTCCACCACCAGATCCCATCGCCGCCGCGCCATCCGGGCCCATAGCGCCAGCCAGTGCCGGCCATACGGGCGCTTGTCCAGCAGGATGGTGCGCTCGCGGTTCGGCATGCGCGCGAACACCCCCTCCGCCACCGGGCCGCAGACGATGGTGATCCGGGCTTGCGGATAGGTCCGGATCAGATGATCGAGCAGCCCGGTCGAGAGAATAGCGTCGCCGACGCGGTTGGAGGTGACGAACAGAATGCGCATTGCGCCCGCGAGATAGCACGTCCGGCGCGTCCCACCAGAATGGGACGATTTGACGTGACCGGGCGGCTTGGGCAGCGTGCCGCCCATGCCAATACGGAGTGGGGACATGGCCGACGATCCAGCGAGCCTGGCGGGTGGGCGCGAGACGATGGTCTCGATCGGGGAGGATTTTCCCGAGCTGCGCGACAGCGTGCGCCGTATCTGCGCCAAATATCCGGGAGCCTATTGGCGAAAACTGGAAGACGAGAAAGCCTATCCCACCGCTTTTGTGCGCGAACTGACGGACGCCGGCTTTCTCGGCGCGCTGATCCCCGAGGAATACGGCGGCAGCGGCCTGTCGCTGCGGGCGGCGGCGGTGATTTTGCAGGAGATCAACGCCTGCGGCTGCAATGCCAGCCAGGGCCATGCCCAAATGTACATCATGGGCACGCTGCTGCGGCACGGCAGCGCGGCGCAGAAACGCAAATATCTGCCGGAGATCGCCGCCGGGCGGATCACCCTGCAGGCGTTCGGCGTCACCGAGCCGAGCACCGGCTCCGACACCACGCAGCTGAAAACCCGCGCGGTGCGCGATGGCGATTCCTATCTGGTCAGCGGCCAGAAAGTCTGGACCTCGCGGGCGCTGCATTCGGACATGATGCTGCTGCTGGCACGGACGCAATCGGCCGACAGCGTGAAAAAGCGGTCGGACGGGCTATCGGTGTTCCTGATCGACCTGAAATCCAACCTGGGCAAGGGGCTGGATATCCGTCCGATCGACGCGATGATCAATCATAATTCGACCGAAGTGTTCTTCGACAATCTGCGCATTCCCGCCGAGAGCCTGATCGGCGAGGAGGGCAAGGGGTTTCGCTACATCCTGGACGGGATGAACGCCGAGCGCGTGCTGGTCGCCTCCGAGGCGATCGGCGACGGCAAATTCTTCGTGCGCAAATCGATCGATTACGCCAATAGCCGCGTGGTGTTCGGCCGGCCGATCGGGCAGAATCAGGCGGTGCAGTTCCCGATCGCCCGCGCCTGGGCCGAGCTGGAAGCCGCCGACATGATCTGCCGGCGCGCCGCGGCATTGTTCGATGACGGCAAGGAGTGCGGGGCAGATGCCAACATCGCCAAGCTGCTGGCCTCCGAAGCCGCTTGGAAGGCAGCCGAGGCGGCGATGCAGACGCATGGTGGGTTCGCGTATGCACGGGAATACGACATCGAGCGCAAATGGCGCGATACCCGGCTGATGCAGATCGCGCCGATTTCAACCAATATGATTTTGGCCTATGTGGGTCAGCATGTGCTGGGGATGCCCCGCTCCTATTGACGCTCCCCCTGGCCGTCCCACCGACGGTCCGACCGATCCAGGGCGGGTCGGATTGGCCATGCCGGCAAGCAGGTTCAAGGCTCCGCCTGCACCGGCAAAGCGGCCGCGCCGTTTTGAAACCCGGTATTTAAGGGATAAGGTTCGAACGCAAGAACCCCCCTTTGGAGATTTTTCGATCCATGATGGCGCTTTTCTGGCTGCTCGATCGTCTGATCAGCCTCTATATCTGGGCAGTCATCCTGTCCGCGTTGTTCAGCATGCTTGCCTCCTTCGGGGTGCTGGATACTCGTAATCGTATCGTCTGGATGATCGGGGATTTCCTGCATCGCATCACCGAGCCGGCGCTGCGGCCGATCCGTAACATCCTGCCGAATTTCGGCAGCATCGATATCTCGCCGGTGATCCTGATCCTGCTGCTGCAAGCCTCGCGGATGCTACTGGACGAGGTGCAGGGGGTGCTGTTTCGGAGCCTTTATTGAGCCATTTCTGGCGGGATGGCGGCGACCCCGCACGGATCGCCGAGCGCCTGGCGGCGCCGTGACTTCACGCATCCTCGATGGTCGGGCGATCGCCGCGACGCTGCGGGCGCGGCTGGGGCTGGTCGTGGCGGGCCTGGCCTTCCGTCCCGGTCTGGCCGTGGTGCTGGTGGGCGAGGATCCCGCCAGCGCCGTTTATGTCCGCAGCAAGGACCGAGCGGCCCATGCCGCCGGTATCGCCGCGCAGACCATCCGCCTGCCGGCCGACACGCCCGAAGCGGAGCTGATCGCCTGCGTCGCCGGACTGAACGACGATTCCGCGGTGGACGGAATTCTGGTTCAGATGCCGCTGCCCCGGCATATCCGCCCGCTCGCGGTGATCGCCGCGATCGATCCGGCCAAGGATGTCGACGGTTTCCATCCGCTGAATGTCGGAAAACTCGCCGACGGCCAGCCGTTCCTGGTGCCCTGCACGCCGCTTGGGGTGATGCGGCTGTTGGCCGAGGCGGGGGTTTCCCCGGCGGGTGCGCGGGCAGTGGTGCTGGGTCGTTCGCCGATCGTCGGGCGGCCGATGGCCGCCTTGCTGCTGGCGGCGGACGCCACCGTGACCATCGCCCATTCGCGCACCCGCGATCTGGCGGCGGAGTGTCGGCGGGCGGAGATCCTGATCGCCGCGGTCGGCCGGGCGGAGTTGGTGCGCGGCGACTGGGTCGCCCGCGATGCGGTGGTCATTGATGTCGGCATCAATCGGCTGGAAGATGGCCGGCTGGTCGGCGATGTCGCGTTCGGCGAATGCCTGCCCCATGCCGGCGCCATCACCCCGGTTCCGGGCGGCGTCGGGCCGATGACGATCGCCTGCCTACTGGAGAACACCGTGAAGGCCGCTGTGGCGCGGCGCGGCGGGTGCAAGCCCGGGTCTATGTCGCGGGCGTGACCCGACCGGCTTGGGTCAGGAATTTCTGCCCGGCCGGTGTCAGTTCCACCCGCAACTCCCGATCCGATCCACGCCGGGGTACCGCGAGCCCCTGGTCGATCGCATCCTCCCAGACCGTCAGCCGCGGGCAGGAGGTCCGCCAGATGTCCATCGCCTCGGCGTAGGATCTCGGTCGCGCGGCGGTCCATTCCAGGAAATCCAGGATCAGCGGGGTCAGCGTATCGGTCATGTGGTCCTCCATCGCGCGGGACCCCAGTTTACCCGGTCCCGGCGCCGCGGCGCCATAGGCTGGACGCTTGCAACTGGAGAAACCTGGCTCCATCTCGTCGCTGCACTTTCGATATCGAGCGACTAAAAAAGGAATACGTCATGATCGACATCCGTAAGTTCAACACACTCGGCGCCTTCAAGAACGACTGGCTGGATGCCCGGCACCATTTCTCGTTCGGCCAGTACCGTGATCCCAAGCGCTCCGGGTTCGGGCGGCTGCTGGTCTGGAACGATGACCGCATCGCGCCGGGCACCGGCTTTGACGCGCATCCGCACAAGGAGATGGAAATCGTCACCTATGTCCGCACCGGCGCCATCACTCATCGCGACAGCCTGGGCAATGAGGGCCGGACCGAGGCCGGGGATGTGCAGGTCATGCATGCCGGCACCGGCATCGTGCATGCCGAACAGAACCGGGAGAGCACCGACACTACGCTGTTCCAGATCTGGATCCTGCCGGACCGCGCCGCCGCTTCGCCTGGCTGGGCGGCGCGCGAATTCCCCCAGGTCGGGGGCCTCAGCGTCCTCGCCAGCGGCCGCAAGCAGGACTCCGACTGCGGGGCGCTGGCGTTGAACGCCGATGCCGCGATCTTCGCCGGCAACCTGGCCAAGGGCGACACCGCTTATATTCCGCTGCCGGCGGGGCGCGCCGCCTATCTGGTGCCGTCCAAGGGGTCGGTCACGGTGAACGGGGTTTTGGTCAACACTCGCGACGGCGCGGCGATCGCCGATGAGCCGGGTCTGGCGATCGTGGCCTCCGAGGATGCGGAACTGGTCGTGGTGGAGGTTGCCGCCTGACTCTCCCGACCAAAGCTGAGAACGGAGAGTCTGGGGGGAACCATGACGAGTTTAGCCGCATCGCCGTCGGCAATCTATCCCGGCTCTCTCGAAACGGGCGAACTGGCCCCGGCAGGGCCGAGCCGGTACAGCACGACATGCCGCTCGGTGCGGTCCTCCAGTTCCAGGCTGGTGGCGACCTTATAATCGGCGAAGCGGCTCAGCCCCTCGCGCGGCAGGTAGGCCCGGCCAGGGTCGGCCACCCACACCGTGGCCCGGGCCGCCATGGCTTCCAGCCAGGGCAGGATATGCAGCGTCATCGGCGCTTCGTAACAGACGTCGCCGCACAGGATCAGGTCCCAGCGGCAGGCCGCCCCGACCACATCCTCGCCGAGGGGCGTGAGCGTCACATTGTTCTGCGCCGCGTTCAGCGCGACTGCCGCGACCGCCATGGCGTCGATCTCCGCCGCTTCGACCGAGGCCGCGCCGGCCATGGCGCAGGCGATCGCGGCGATGCCGCCGCCAGCGGCGAAATCCAGCACACGCTTGCCGGCGACGGTTTCCGGGTGGTTCAGCACGTGTCGCGCCAGCGCCTGTCCGCCGGGCCAGGCGAAGGCCCAGAATGGCGGTTCGATATTTGCCTCGTGCAGCCAGTCCTCGCTGGCCTGCCAGATCGGGGTGATTTCGCTGGCCAGGAACAGCTCGATTTCCGGCACCAGGGCGGCTCGGCCGAGCCTTGTGTGGGTGCGGATGAAATTTTCCGGGTTGGTCACCAGCGTCCGAGCAGGACCGCCAGCCCGACCGCCAGTCCCACCTCCCGATTGGCGCGGAACAGGCGCAGGCAAAGGCCGGGATTGTCGATGTCCAACGCGCGGACCTGCCAGGCCAGCAACGCCGCCGGCAGGGCCAGGGCGGCGTAGAAGAAGGCCGACAACCCGGCGAGCCAGCCCGCCAGCACCAGCAGGGCGATCGTGGCGGCATAGCAGACTGCCAGAAACGGGCGGGTTTTCTCGGCGAATAGCCGGGCGGTGGATTTGACCCCCACCAGGGCGTCATCCTCGCGGTCCTGGTGGGCGTAGACGGTGTCGAAACCGAGATCCCACAGGATCGCGGCGCCGTAGATCGCCGCCCAGGCGCCGTCGATGCGCCCGGACGCCGCCGCGTAGCCCATCGGCGCGCCGAAGCCGAAGGTGAACCCCATAACCAGCTGCGGCCACCAGGTCACCCGCTTGGCCAGGGGATACAGCCCGACCAGCAGCAGCGAGCCGACGCCCAATATCTGCGACAGGACATTCAGTTGCAGCAGCACGGCCAGCCCGGCGGTCAGCAGCACGGCCAGGAAAACCAGCGCCTGACCGGCCCGCAGCGCGCCGGAGGCCAGCGGCCGTGCCGCCGTGCGGGCCACCAGACGGTCGATGTCGCGGTCCCACAGATCGTTCACCACGCAGCCGGCCGAGCGCATCGCCAGGCTGCCGAGCGCGAACAGCAGGATCAGCCAGGCACTCTGCGCCGCCGGCGCCCCGGCCAGCAGGATCCCCCAAAGCCCCGGCAGGAACAGCAGCCAGACGCCGATCGGCCGGTCCAGCCGCGCCAGCAGCGCATAGGGTCGCCAACCCGGCGGCAGCCTGGCCACCCAGCCGCCGGCGGCGATATCGGTATGGAGTTGCATCGCTGCTAGTCTCACCGCCATGCCGCCTGCGTCAACCGACATCCGCTCCATCCGCCTGTTCACCGATGCACCGCTCGGGCTGGGGGCGGAGATCGTCGCCACGCCGGCGCAGGCGCATTACCTCGGCAATGTCATGCGGCGAACCGCCGGCGAGGCGTTGCGGCTGTTCAACGGGCGGGACGGCGAATGGGGGGGCCATATCGGCGCGATCCGCAAGGACCGCGCCACGCTGCTGGTCGATCGCGCGCTGCGTCCGCAGGTGGACGAGGCCGACTTATGGCTAGTATTTGCCCCGCTGAAGCGGGATGCCACCGACATGCTGGTGCAGAAGGCCACCGAACTCGGCGCCTCCGCGCTGTTGCCGATGCTGACCGACCGGACCAATACCGAACGCATCAACCCCGTCCGGCTCGCCGCGATCGCGATGGAGGCCGCCGAACAGAGCGAGCGCCTGACCATTCCCGCGCTGCATCCGCCGCGCCGCCTGGCCGAGCTGCTGGCGGACTGGCCGGCCGATCGCCCGTTGGTGGCCGCCATCGAACGCGCCGCCGCGCCGCCGCCGCCGCGGGGCCTGCGCCGCGCCGCGCTGCTGATCGGCCCGGAGGGCGGCTTCTCGCCCGCCGAAATCGCCCTGCTGGCCGGCCGGGCCTTCGTGGTCCCGGCCAGCCTCGGCCCGCGCGTGCTGCGCGCGGAGACCGCCGCCATCGTCGGGCTGGCGCTGTTGCTCGCGCCCGGTTGCGGGTAGAAGCTCCGGCTCGTCCGCCTAAACGCCCCACAACGCACCAAGATTGCCCGGAGAGACATGTCCAATCCCGGAGACACCAACCAGACGCCGATCACGTCGATGCGCCAGCTGGCCGATTTCATCGCCGCCGGCTGCAAGCCGAAAGCCGATTGGCGCATCGGCACCGAGCATGAGAAATTCGGCTTCCATCGCGCCGATCTGAGCGTTCCCGCCTATGAACCGGCGGCGGCCGGGTCCGCCGGAGGTGGCAGTATCCGCGCCACGCTGGAGGGCCTGCTGGAGTTCGGCGGAGAGCCGATCCTCGATCGCGGCAACCCGATCGGCATCAAGCTGCGGGACGGCGCCTCGGTCTCGCTGGAGCCGGCTGGACAGCTCGAGCTGTCCGGGGCGCCGCTGCTCAGTCTGCATGACACCAGGGCGGAGTTCGACCAACATTTCGCCGAGGTGCGCGCGGTGTCGGAGAAACTTGGACTTGGATTCGCACCGCTCGGCTTTCATCCGTTCGCCACACGGGAAGATATGCGGTGGATGCCGAAAGGCCGCTACGCCATCATGCGCCGCTACATGCCGCTGGTCGGCAGCCGGGGCCTGGACATGATGACGCGCACCTGCACCGTGCAGGTGAACCTCGATTACGGTTCGGAGCCGGAGATGCTGCGCAAGTTGCGCGTATCGCTGGCGTTGCAGCCTTTGGCCACGGCATTATTCGCCAATTCGCCGTTCCTGGAAGGCAAGCCCAATGGCTTGCAATCGAATCGTGCTTTTGCTTGGCTCGACACCGACAACGCCCGGTCCGGCATTCCCGCGGTGATGTTCGAGGAAGGCTTCGGTTTCGAGCGCTACGCGACCTGGCTGGTCGACGAGGTGCCGATGTATTTCATCTATCGCAACGGGCGCTACATCGACGTTGCCGGCCAGAGCTTTCGCGCCTTCATCGACGGGCGGCTGCAGGATCTGGCGGGCGAGGTCGCGACGGTTGGCGATTTCGCCGATCACATGACCACCGCCTTCACCGATGTCCGGCTGAAGCAGTTCCTGGAGATGCGCGGCGCCGATGTCGGCACGCCGGAGATGATGCTGGCGCAATCGGCCTTCTGGGTCGGATTGCTGTACGACGATGCCGCGCTGACCGCGGCCGAACGGCGGATCGCCGGCGCCTCAAGGCAAGTGGAGTGGGCCGACGCAATGGCGCTGCGCGAGGCGGTGCCGCGCCTCGGTCTGGATGCCCCGTTCCGCGGCGCGACTTTGCGCGAGCTGGCGGGCGACATTGTCGCCATCGCCCGCGACGGCCTGCGCGCCCGCGCGATGCGCGATCGGTCCGGGCAGGATGAGGCGGGCTATCTGGCGCCGCTGGAGGCGATCGCCGCCGGCGGTCCGACCCAGGCGGAGCACTGGCTCAACCGCTACCATGGCGTGTGGAACGGCGATTTGCGGCCGATCCTGACTGAGGCGGCGATTTGACCGGCCCTTTCATCACCCGGATCGACCGCTACATGTTCCGCCAACTGACCGTGGCACTGGTTGCGGTCACCGGTGGGCTGGCGGTACTGATCTGGTTGATCCAAAGTCTGCGCTTCGTCGAATTGGTGGTGAACCGCGGCCTGTCCTTCGGCGTGTTCCTGCAGCTGACCGGCCTCCTGCTGCCGAGCTTTGTCGCGGTGATCCTGCCGATCACCATCTTCGTCGTCGTGCAGTTCGTTTACCAGCGGCTGGCCGGCGACCGGGAACTGACGGTGATGCGCGCCGCCGGCCTGTCGCCGCTGTCGCTGGCGCGCCCGGCGCTGTGTCTGGCGGTGCTCGTGATGATCGCCGGCTATCTGCTCAATCTATGGCTGGTGCCGCTCAGCCTCAGCGTGTTTCGCGAGTTCCAGTGGGAGATCCGCAACCGGGTCGCCGCGTTCCTGCTGCAGGAAGGCGTGTTCACCTCGATGTCGGACGATCTAACGGTCTATGTGCGCTCCCGCGACCGGGACGGCACGCTGCGCGGTATTCTGGTGGACGATGCGCGCCAGCCCGGCGCGCATGCCACGATCCTGGCCGAGCGCGGCCGGCTGGTCGAGGGGCCGAACGGGCCGCGCGTGCTGCTGAGCAACGGCAATCGCCAGGAACTGGACCGTCAGACCGGGCGGCTGAACATCCTCAGCTTCAGCGAGAACGCGATCGACCTCGCCCAGGCATCGCGCAGCGAGTCGGTGCGTCCGCTCGACATGACCGAGGTGACCCTGGCCGAGCTGCTCGATCCGCATCCGATCAATTCCCAGGACATTCCCAAATGGCGCGCGGAGGCGCAGAAGCGGCTGTCCTCGCCGCTGACCGCGGTCTCCTTCTCGCTGGTGGCCCTGCTTTCGGTGCTGACCGGCAGGTTCCGCCGGCATGGCGGAATGATGCGCCCGGTGCTGGCCATCGCCGGGATCGTGGCGCTGCTGGGCAGTGGGTTGGCGGTCGGCAACCTGGCGGCGCGCGACAACGATCTGCTGCCGCTGGTCTGGCTGCATGCCATCGTGCCGGGGGTGATCTGTGGCTGGCTGCTGATCGGGCCGCCGCTGCTGGCCGCCCGCGCGTTGCGCGCCGCGTGAGGCTGCCCTTCACGCTCTCGATCTATATTTCGCGGCAGTTCATGGCTGCCGCGCTAAGCATGCTGGCGGCGCTGTCCGGCCTGGTGGCGATGTTCGATTTCATCGAATTGCTGCGCCGCTCCGCCAGCAAGGCCGATGCGACCTTCGCCCTGGTCAGCCAAATCGCCGCTTTGCGTCTGCCCTATGTGATGATCCAGATCCTTCCATTCGCGATTTTGCTGGGCGGCATTCTGGCCTTCTGGCGGCTCACCCGTTCCTCGGAGCTGATCGTCGCGCGTGCCGCCGGCGTGTCGGCCTGGGCTTTTCTGGCCATGCCGACGCTGTGTGCCATGCTGCTGGGCGCCTTCGCCGCCGCCGCGCTCAGTCCGCTTTCCTCGGCCATGCTGGCGCGGGCGGAGGTGCTGGACAACGGCTACCTGCGCGCCGGCGGCGGCCCGCTGGCGCTGACCGGGGGGCAGCTCTGGCTGCGCCAATCCGATTATGACCAGTCCGCTCATGACCATTCTGGTCCTGAACGCACCGATGCCAATCCCGCGCCGGGCAGCCCCGCACCAGCCAACCCGGCCCGCTCGAACGAGCCTGGCGTGGCCATCCTGCATGCGCATGGCGTTCAGCTGCGCGGCCGCACGCTGACCACCGGGGCTGTCAGCGTGTTCCGGATCGACGCGGCCGACCGGCTGCTGGCCCGCATCGAGGCGGCGAGCGCCACGCTGAAGCAGGGGGAATGGCAGCTCGATGCTGCCCGGGTCATCCTGCCCGACAAGCTGCCCGACCAGCCGCGTACCCTTATGCTTCCGACCGATCTGACCGTCGCGCGCGTGCAGGACAGCTTCGCCTCGCCCGACACCCTGTCGCTATGGGCGCTGCCGGGGTTCATTTCCCTGCTGGAGCGATCCGGCTTCTCCTCGCTGCGCCACCGGCTGCATTTTCATTCGCTGTTGGCGCTGCCGTTGCTGGGGGCGACGATGGCGCTGGTCTCCGCCGGCTTCTCGATGCGCCCGGCCCGGCGCGGTGGCGTCGCGCAGATGATCGCCAGCGGGGTGGCGGCCGGTTTCGTGCTTTTCGTCATCTCCAAGGTCGCCGAGGAGTTCGGCCAATCCGGCGCTTTGCCGGTGGCGCTCGCGGCCTGGGCGCCGGCCGCTGCCGGGATGCTTCTGGCGGTGGCGCTGCTGCTGCATATGGAAGATGGCTGAGATGCGGATGATGCCCGGCCCGGGTTTCGGCCGCTGCAGGCGGATGTTCATGCTGGCCGTTCCGCTGGCTGTTCTGCTGGCGACGATGGCGATGATCCCCGCCGCTTCGCGCGCTCAGTCGTTGCTGAGCGGCGGCGGCGAGCCGCTCGACCGCAACAAGCCGGTGACCTTCATCGCCGATCAGGTGGAATACGACCGCGAAGCCGGCATCGTTACCGCCAGCGGCCATGTCGAGGCCTGGCAGGGGGATCACGTGCTGCGCGCCGACAAGATCGTCTACGACCGCAACACCAACGTCGCCGCGGCTTTCGGCAACGTCGTGCTGTTCGCACCGGACGAGACGCTGTTCTCCGATTACGCCGAGCTGACCGAGGGGATGCGCGATGGCGTGCTGCGCGGCATGCGCACCCGTCTGGCGCAGAACGGCATGCTGGTCGCCAATGGCGCCAGGCGCACCGAGGGGGTGATCAACGAGCTGAGCCGCGTTGTCTACACCACCTGCAACCTGTGCGCCGAGGACCCGACCAAACCGCCGCTGTGGCAGATACGCGCGCTGTCCGCGGTGCAGGACACGGAGAACAAAAAGATTGAATACTACGACGCAGTCATGGAAATGTACGGCGTCCCGGTCGCGTATTTTCCGTATTTCTGGCACCCGGATCCGTCGGTCAAGCGGGCGTCCGGCTTGCTGCTGCCCTCGTTCGGCTCGTCCAAGCATCTCGGCGTGTTCTTCGCCCAGCCCTATTACTATGTGATCGACGACCAGTCGGACGTCACCTTGACGCCGCTGCTCACCACCGCCTCCGGCATTCAGCTCAGCGGCGATTACCGCTACCGCTTCAACGAGGGCATCCTATCGGTGTTCGCGTCCGGCGCCGATGTCAACGGCAAGGCGCAGGGTTCGATCTACGCCAAGGGACGCTT
>JAYTXR010000197.1:0-14066 GCA_043742865.1 Acetobacteraceae bacterium | reverse complement strand
ACCGGAATTCAGGCCAACGATCTGCTGGGCCGCAAGATCGTCCGCGACAAAGGCGAAGCGGCGCGCGCGGCGATCGTGGAGATGCGGGAAACCGTGACTGCGCTCGCGCAGGCCGCGGGCGAGGATTTCGCCGCCCTGCGCCGCGCGCTGAACGAGGGTGTCGAGCAGTTGGCCCGCGCGGTCGAATGGGCCGCCGCCACCTATCCCGCCCAACCTGCGGCGGCACTGGCCGGCGCGGTGCCATTGTTGAAACTGTTCGGCACCGTCGCCGGCGGCTGGCAGATGGGCCGCGCCGCGCTGGCCGCCAGGGCCGCGCTCGACAACGGCGACAACGCCGATCGTGACTTCCTGACCGCGAAGATCGGCACGGCGCGGTTCTACGCCGATCATCTGCTAAGCCAGGCGCAAGGTCTGGCGCATGCGGCGACGCAAGGTTCTGCCGGCGTGCTGGGGCTGGACGAGGCGCAGTTTGCCGCCTGAACCCGGTTAGGCAAGAATCGGATGCATCGTTAGCATCCGCGCCATGCGAATATTGGCTCTCGATGCGGCGCTGGCCCGATGCTCGGCCGCCGTGGTGGTGGACGATGCCGTGGTGGCGAGCCAACACACGTCAGCGGGCGACCGGCCGGGCGGACGAGGTCAGGCGGCTCTGCTGGCCGGCATGGCGCAAGCGGTGCTGGCGCAGGCCGGGCTAACTGCCGACGAGCTCGATCTGGTCGCGGTCACTATCGGTCCGGGCAGCTTCACCGGCATTCGCGCCGGCCTCGCGCTGGCGCAGGGGATCGCCCTGGCGGCGGACATCCCGGTGGTCGGCGTGACCATCGGCGAAGCCCTGGCCGAGGCGCTGCCCCGGTTGGGGGGGAGGCGCCTGTGGTCGGCGATCGACAGCCGGCGGGGGCGGGTGTTTTTGGAACGCGACGGGACGATCGAGGCGTTCGCGCTGGACAACCTGCCTCATGCTGGAACACCCGTGGCCATCGCCGGGGATGCCGCCGTCGCCGTCGCGGCTAGCCTAGCCGCGCGCGGCGGCAATGTGATGCTCAGCGACGCCCGGCTACCGCAGATCCGCCACGTGGCACTGGCCGCTTCCAGGCGCTGGCGCGGCGAATTGCCGGCGCGCGCGGCGCTGCCGGTCTATGTCGACCCGCCCGAGGCCAAACCGCCCTCCGGCGGGTTGCGCGCCCCGCCGGAGGATGTTTGAGCGAGATCGAGGCAGCCGGCCCCGCCCATGCCGTGGCGCTGGCGGCGATCCACCGGGCGGCGTTCCCTCCGGCGGAGGCCTGGAGCGCCGATGTGATGGCATTACAGCTGGGTTTGGCCGGGGCCTATGGGCTGATCCAGCCCAAAGGAGGCATGGTGCTGGCGCGCGTTGCCGCCGACGAGGCGGAAATCCTGACCCTGGCGGTGGCCGCCTCGGCCCGGCGCCACGGATTGGGCCGCTGCCTGCTGCTGGCGGCGATGGACGAGGCCAGGCGGCGGGGCGCGGCGGCGATGTTTCTGGAGGTCGGCGTCGCCAACCGGGCGGCGCGCGCGCTGTATGGGGCGGCCGGGTTCGCCGAGGTCGGGCGCCGGAGCGGCTATTATGCCGGCGGGGCCGATGCGCTGATCCTGCGCGCCGCTCTCACGCCGGCCCAGAGGCCGAGCATCAGCTCTCCCCTGCCCCGCCCCGGCCCCCTGCCCCGCCCCGACGAAGCAGCAGAAGGCTGACCCCATCCTCGCCCTGGGACAGCGACAACACCGTGTGACCCTGTTCGGCGGCGGTCCGCGGCACGTTTTTCAACGGCTCCTTGCCGCGCAGCCTCACCAGCAGGACCTGGCCGGGCAACATCCGGTCCAATGCCAGCCGGGTCCGCACGAACGTCATCGGGCAGAGGTCGCGCGTGATGTCGATCTCCCGATCGGCTTTATAACTCGCTGGCATGATGGTCTGGCCTGTAATTGCCCAAAAAGCTGGGCATCGGACTATCCGACGATGGCGTCGAACTAGGCAAGCCAGGCTCAAGCGGGCAAGGAAGATCGCTCAGGGGACCCGCCGCGGCGGTCCAGACCAGCCGGCGGCAGGAAGGGTTTGCCAGCCAGGGTGCCGGGCCGGTAAGATCGGGCAAATGAACCACGGCCGGCGCCGCCGCGCGGACGCCTCGGCACGGGCAGCCGGACCGGCCCGGCCGGCCGCAAGGGGCCGGGTACGGGCTGGGTTGCCCGAAGCTGGTTTTGCAAGGAATTGAATGGAATCGCGCATCGAGCGCCTCTGCGTGGAAAATGGGCTGAAAATGACCGGGCAGCGCCGGGTGATCGCTCGCGTGCTGTCCGATGCGTCCGACCATCCGGACGTCGAGGAGCTGTACCGCCGTGCCGCCGCGCTGGATGGACGCATCTCGATCGCCACGGTCTATCGCACCGTTCGCCTGCTCGAGGAGAAGGGGATTCTGGAGCGGCGCGATTTCGGCGGCGGGCGCGCCCGCTATGAGCCGAGCGAGCATGGCCATCACTACCACCTGATCGACATCGAGACCGGCAAGGTCTTCGAATTCGCCGACGCCGAGCATGAGGCGTTGTTGCAGAAGCTGGCCGCGCGGCTGGGATTCGAGCTGGTCTCGTTGCGGCTCGAGCTGTTCGGCCGCCGCCAGGAACCCGCCGCTTCCAGCCCTTCAGCGCCAAAACTCCAAGCGCCAAAACTCCAAGCGTCCAGACCCCAAGCGGCTGAACCGCCGCTCCCAGGGCAGAGGCGCGCATCGCGATGATTGCGGGGTTCGGGCCGAGCGCACCGGTGTCCGGCCCTGCTGGCATCCTGGCGCCAGTGACCGAGGCGGCCGGGTTCGGCGAATTGCGCTCCGGCAATCTGGGCGTGCGGATCGCCACTTCGGCTGCGGAGATCCGCGCGGTGCAATCGCTGCGCTACCGGATTTTCTACAACGAGATGGGCGCCCATCCGACGCCCGCCACCTTCGCCAGCAAGCTCGACGCCGACCGCTACGACACCGTCGCCGACCATCTGCTTGTGGTCGACCACCGGCTGGGCGACGGGCCAGGGAGCATCGTCGGCACCTACCGGCTGATCCGTCGCGCGGCGGCTTCCCGCATCGGGAGGTTCTATTCGGCCGACGAGTTCGATATCGCCACGATGGAAGCCTTCCCGGGCGAAGTGCTGGAGCTTGGCCGATCCTGTGTGGCGGCCGAATACCGCTCCCGCGCGGTGATGCAGCTGCTCTGGAGCGGCATCGCCGCCTATGTTTTTCTCCACCGGATTGATCTGCTGTTCGGCTGCGCCAGCCTGCCCGGCATCGATCCGGATGCGCTCGGGCCACAGCTGGCGTATCTGTACTATCATCATTTGGCGCCGCCGGAGATCCGCCCGCGCGCGCTGGCGGATCGCTATGTGGACATGCGCCGGGTCGATCCGGCCGCCCTGGGCGATCCTCGCCGAGCCCTGACCGCGTTGCCGCCGCTGATCAAGGGCTATCTGCGCCTGGGCGGCTTTATCGGCGACGGCGCGGTGATCGACACGCAGTTCAACACCATCGATGTCGCGGTGGTGGTGAAGACCGAGCTGGTGACCGCAAAATACCACCGCCATTTCGAGCGCGACCGCCGCGACGCGGCGCGTCCGTAGCCGGAGGACCGGCGCAATTGGGATCCACCGGCGTGGCGGCACGCTTCAACGTTATCATGACCTCTCCCCGACTGGCCGATCCGGCGGTCGAATTGCTGCACCGCGCCGGCTGCGCGATCCATTATATGGAGCCGTTCCCGTCTGCCGACGCGGTCGCCGAGCTGACCGGGGCGATCCAGGCGGACGCGATTCTGACCCGCCAGGGGCCGGTGAACGCCGCGGCGATGGCTGCCTCCGCCCGGCTGAAAGTGGTGGCCCGGCATGGCGTCGGCATCGATGACGTGGACCTCGCCGCCGCCGCCGCCGGCGGCATCGTGGTGGCGAGGGCACCGGGTTCGAACACCCAGGCGGTTGCCGAGCACACGCTGGCGATGATGCTGGCGCTGGCAAAGGATCTGCACACGCTGTCGGCCAGCCTGGCCGCGGGCGGCTGGCGCGGCGCCGCCACCAAGGTGCGCGATATCGCCGGCATGCGGCTCGGCATCATCGGCTACGGCGCGATCGGACAGACGGTCGCCCGGCTGGCCCTGGCGTTCGGGATGCGGGTCCAGGTGTTCGGCGGCTCCGGAGAACCCACCCAGCCGGGCGTCATGCGTGCCGGCTCGCTGGACGCGCTGCTGGCCGTCTCGGACGCGCTGACCTTGCATTGTCCGCTGACGCCGGCGACCCGCAACCTGATCGGCGCCGCGGCGCTGTCCAGGCTGCCGGCGGGCGCCATCGTCATCAATACCGCCCGCGGCGGCATCGTCGACGAGGCGGCGCTGCTGGCCGCGATCGATGCCGGACATATCGCCGGCGCGGCGCTGGACGTGTTCGCGATCGAGCCGCCACCGGCGGGCGACATGCTGCGCCATCACCCGAGGATCATCCGCACCCCGCATGTCTCCGGCGTCACCGACGGGGCACTCGTGAACATGGGCGTCATGGCGGCCGAATGCATCGCGGCCGTGCTGACGGGCGGGGTCGTTCCTCCGGAACGCCTCGTATCATGGGTTCCTCCGGAACGCCTCGTATCATGGGTTCCTCCGGAACGGCTCGTGCCAGGGGTTTCGCCGGACCGGCTGGTTCGCGGCTGACGCGGCGAGTTGCGGGGAACCAGGCATGTTGGCGGATTTGCGAGGCTGGCGGGCCGATCTGATGGCGCTCGGGGTCGGTGCCGCGTCCGCGGCGGCGCTGCCGCCGGTGCATGCAATTCCGGTTTTGCTGCTGGCGATCCCGGTCTTGCTGGCACTGATCGGCGCGGCACCCTCCGGGCGGGAAGCGGCCCGGCGCGGCTGGTGGTTCGGCTTCGGCCACCACCTGCTCGGCCTCTGCTGGATCACCGAGGCGATCCTGTTCGAGGCAGCGCGGTTCTGGTGGCTGGTGCCGCTCGCGGTGCCGATGATCGCCGCCGTGCTGGCGGTTTTCATCGCCGTGCCAGCTGCCCTGGCACGCGCTGCCAGGCCGGGCTGGCGGCGCGTTGGAACGCTCGCCGCCGCATGGGTGCTGGCCGACATCGCCCGGCAATTCATTCTGACCGGATTTCCATGGAATCTTTGGGGCAGCGTTTGGGCGGTGCCCGGTCCGGTCGGCGATCTTTTCCTCCAACCGGCATCCATCGTCGGCGCCCAGGGGCTCAGCCTGTTCACCCTGCTGCTGGCGTGCACGCCGGCGCTGGGTTGGCGGTTTCGCGCCGCCGGACTGGCGGCTTTGGCCATCTGGGCGGGCTTCGGGTTTTTCCGCCTGAGCCTGGCCGAGCCGCCGCCCCCGGGCATCACCGTGATCCTGGTACAGGGCAACGTCGCGCAGGGGCAAAAATGGGATCGCGAGCTGGCCCGGTCGATCTTCCAACGCTATCTGGATCTGACCGCGGCGGCGCTGGCCCAGGCCAGGCCGGATTCCGCCGCGGCTGGTGCGCGGGTGGTCGTCTGGCCGGAAACGGCGGTGCCGTATCTGCTGGACCAGGATGCGAGCGCGCGCGCCGCGATCGCGGCGGTAGCCGGCGATACTCCCGCGCTGGTCGGCGGCGTGCGCTTCGGTGAGGACGGCAGGCCGCGCAACGCCCTGTTCGCGCTGCTGCGCGGCGGGGTCATCGGCGGGCGATATGACAAATGGCATTTGGTGCCGTTCGGTGAATACCAGCCTGACTGGCTGCCGCTGCCGGTGCAGGTGGTGCCAGGCGGTGGCTTCGCCCCCGGCTCCGGACCACGGACCCTGCATCTGCCGGGGCTGCCGCCCGTCGGCCCGCTGATCTGCTACGAGGCGATCTTCGGCGCGCAGATCGTCGATCCCGCCGACCGGCCGGAGTGGCTGGTCAACATCACCAACGATGCCTGGTTCGGCAACTCGGCCGGACCGCGCCAGCATTTGGCCGCCGCCCGGCTGCGGGCCGTGGAGGAGGGGCTGCCACTGCTGCGCGCCGCCAATACCGGCATTTCGGCGGCCTTCGATGCCAAAGGACGCGAGCTTGGACGCATCGGCCTGAACCAGGCGGGGACCTTGTCGATCGGGCTTGCGGGCGCGCTTCCCGCGACCCTGTTTGCTCGCTTCGGGTTGTGGATACCGGGCTTGCTCGCGCTTATTTTACTGGCAGTTTCTATTTTCAAAGGGAATAGCCAACCCATCCGGCGCATAACAGAGGATGGCCGGACTATTTATTAAGACCATGCGGCGTTTATGATACCCATGCTCAGAATTTTCGTCAATGCTTGACAATTCTCGGTTGTGGGGTTAAAGAAACACTAATCCGTCCGATCCGTTTGACGAGCAAACCGAATATGCCGTCAAGCGATCGATAAAACAGATTGGCTATCTATCAGGAGACGAAAATGGCTCGCGGGGAACAGATTGCCGGCGCGGAGAAAGAAAGCCGACCCAGCCCGATCGACGTGCATGTCGGCACCCGGGTGCGCTTGCGCCGAACGCTACTCGGCATGTCGCAGGAACGCCTCGGCGAAGCGTTGGGATTGACGTTCCAGCAGGTGCAGAAATATGAACGCGGCGTCAATCGGGTCGGGGCATCGCGGCTTTTCGACCTCTCCCGGGTACTGGATGTGCCGATCAGCTTCTTTTTCGACGACATGCCCGACAGTCTGGCCACGGCCTTCGGTGGGCAACCGAGCGGCCGGCGGGTCGCTGGCTTCGCCGACACCCAGGATGGATTCGCCGATGACACGCTGAACCGGCGCGAGACGCTGGAATTGGTCCGGGCCTATTACCGCATCACCGATCCGGCGGTGCGCAAGCGGGTGTTCGACCTGATCAAGTCGATGGGTCCGCACGAGGCATAATCAGGAATCGCTCGCCCGCAATTGCGCATTGTCGAAGCGCGGATGGCGCAGATCGTGCACCGCCTCGCGCAGGGCCTGCGCGAGGTCGCGCTTGGCGGCCTCCCCGAGGGCGCCCGCTACCTCGACCCGCCGGCCGGGCGCGCATAGCAGCAGACCCGGCACCCGGCCCGGCCGCTCCTGCAACTCCACCGTCAGCCATCCGGCCGGCAGCCGCAGCTCGTGTTTTTTACCGTCCGGATCGCGGCGAACCACCCGGATCGCGTCGGCGGACAGCCGCAGCCATTCGACCTGCCGGGCGCTGCGCTGGTGGATCCATAGCAGCAACGCCGCCAAACCAAGCTCAACGCCGATGAACCCAGCCACCGGCCAGGCGCCAATGAGCCAGAACCGGACCCCGCTCAGCACCGACACGGCGCAGAACAAGCCGATCACGATCCACCCGCCACGCGCCGACAGACTACGATGCGGCAGAATTGCCGCCTCGAACAGCAGGGTCTCGCCGGCGTGAAGGTCCTGATCGGGCATTGGCAGCATATAGGGTTTCCCTTGCCGGTTGGCACCGGGTTGCCTTGCCGGTTGGCAGCGGGCGCGCGACAACCACCCGATGCCTCTCCCAACCAAGCCAAGTCGGCCCTTCAGCCGCAAACCCACAGAAGTTCGGAAAACGCCGGCGATGTCGCTGGCGGACGTGCGCGATTTCATCGCCGCCCTGGCCGCTTCCAATCCCGAACCCCAAACCGAACTTGATTACAAAACCCCGTTCACGCTGCTGGTGGCGGTGGTGCTGTCGGCGCAGGCGACCGATATCGGGGTCAATCGGGCGAGCCGACCGCTGTTCGCCGAAGCGCCCGACCCGGCCGCGATGGTCGCCCTCGGCGTGGACGGCGTCGCCCGCCATATCCGCACCATCGGCCTGTGGCAGGGCAAGGCGCGCAACGTGGTCGAGCTGTCCCGCCTGCTGCTGGAACGCCATGGCGGCGAAGTGCCGCATGACCGCGCCGCCCTGGAGGCGCTGCCCGGCGTCGGGCGCAAGACCGCCAATGTGGTGCTGAACGTGATCTTCGGTGAAGCAACGATGGCGGTCGACACGCATATTTTTCGACTCGGCAACCGCACCGGCCTGGCCCCCGGCAAGACCCCGCGGGCGGTGGAGGACGGGCTGCTGAGGCGCCTGCCGCCGGAAACCCTGCGCGACGCGCATCACTGGCTAATTCTGCATGGACGCTACGTGTGCAAGGCCCGCACGCCGGAGTGCTGGCGGTGCATCGCGGCCGCACCCTGCCGCTATGGTGCAAAGACGCCGCCGCCTGGGGCGAAGAAACCATTATGACATCAGACATAAATTAAATAAATTTGATCTTGCGTTGGGCAAGGGTCAGACTTGCGCAAAGCGGGGGTCGTCCCCGCGCCATACCGGGAGTTTTTGCTGATGTTTCGACCTTCGCGTCCTCGTGCCGCCGCGCTGTTTGCCGGCGCGGTGTTTTCCATCGGCCTGGTCGGCTCGGCACTGGCCCAGGCTCCCGCCTCCGGTTCGGCCACGCTGGATAACATCCGCAAGCGCGGCGAGTTGCTGTGCGGCGTGTCCACCGGCGTTCCCGGCTTCTCGCTCGCCGACAGCCAGGGCGTCACCCGCGGCATCGACGCGGATGGCTGCCGCACCGTCGCCGCCGCGGCGCTCGGCGACGCGAACAAAGTAAAATACGTCCCGCTGACAACCACCAACCGGTTCACCGCGCTACAATCGGGCGAGGTCGACGTGCTGATCCGCAGCACGACATGGACCTTGGCGCGGGAGGGCAATCTTGGCCTGCAATTTGCGTGGGTGAACTACTATGACGGCACCGCGTTTCTGGTGAAGAAAGCGGCGGGCGTGAAATCGGTCAAGGAAATGGACGGCGCGACGATTTGCGTCCAGCCCGGCACCAGCACCGAACTGGCGATCTCGGACTATTACCGGGTGAACAACATGAAGTTCACCCCGATCCTGATCGGCGACCTGCCCGAAATCCAGAGCGCCTTCCTGTCGGGCCGCTGCGATGCCTACTCCACCGACGGCTCGGCGCTGGTCACGTTCCGGTTCAGTCAGGGAGCCAAGGCCGACGACCTGGTGCTGCTGCCGGACGTGATCAGCAAGGAGCCGCTGGGTGCCATGGTGCGCAAGGGCGACGACAAATGGTTCGATCTGGTGCGCTGGTCCTATATCGCGTCGTTGACCGCCGAGGAGAACGGCGTGACCAGCCAGAACGTCGATAGCTTCGCCGACAGCAAGATCCCCGACCTCCGCCGGCTGCTCGGACTCGACGGCGAGCTTGGCAAGGCGCTCGGTGTGGACAACAAATGGGCGTACAACATCATCAAACAGGTCGGCAATTACGGCGAGGTGTGGGATCGCAACATCACGCCGATGGGCGCGCCGCGCGGCATCAACAACCTCTGGAACAAAGGCGGGCTGCAATACGCGCCGCCGATGCGCTGATCCTTTGCGGGGGACGCCGGCGACTGCCGGCCTCCCCCGCATTTCTCCGTTGACGCCGAGAGCCGGGGAAAAGCCGCATGTCGAGTGCCACAACAACCGATCCGCGCCTGACGACACCCCGCGCCGCGCCGAAGAAACGAATGCGGCTGGCCTGGTCCGATCCGGTTTTCCGCTCCATCATCTGGCAGATCCTGATCGTCGGCGTGATCGTCGCCATCATCTGGTATCTGGCCGCCAACACCAACCGCAACCTCGCGGCCAGACGCATCGCCACCGGCTTCGGTTTCCTGTCGCGCAACGCCGGCATCCCGATCGGCGAAAGCCCGATCCCCTACGACCCGTCGGTCAGCACCTATGGCGACGCGTTGATCATCGGCATCCTGAACACGCTGAAGGTCGCGGTGATCGGGGTCGTGCTGGCCACGGTCCTGGGCACCGTCATCGGCATCGCCCGGCTGTCGCGCAACTGGCTGGTGGCCAGGCTGGCGGCGGTTTATGTGGAGGTGCTGCGCGATCTGCCGCTGCTGCTGCAACTTCTGTTCTGGTACACGTTGCTGCAGGCGCTGCCGGCGCCCAAGCAGAGTTTTCGAATTGGCGACGCGGTGTTCCTGTCCAATCGCGGCTTCAAGATCCCGCTATTGATTTGGGAACCCGCGCATAGCTGGGCATTGCTGGCCTCCGTGGCCGGGCTGATCGCCACCTGGCTGTATGCGCGCGCCGCCCGCGCGCGGCAGGAAGCCACCGGACAGCGCCCGGTGGTCTGGCCGGCAGCACTCGGGTTTCTGCTGGTGATCCCCGGCGCGGTCTGGGCCATGCTCGGTGCGCCATTGCAGATGGAATTACCGGTGCTGCGCGGCTTTAACTTCCAGGGCGGCGGACTGATCAGCCCGGAATACGGCGCGCTGCTGATCGGACTGGTAATCTATACCGCGTCCTATATCGCCGAGATTGTCCGCTCCGGCATCCAGGCCGTCGCCACCGGCCAATGGGAGGCCGGGGAGGCATTGGGGATGTCGCGCGGACAGGTGATGCGGCGGATCGTGCTGCCCCAGGCAATGCGCGTCGTTATTCCGCCGATGACCAGCCAATATCTGAACCTGACCAAGAACAGTTCACTGGCGGTGGCGATCGGCTATCAGGACGTGGTCTCGATCGCCGGCACCACGTTGAACCAGACCGGCCAGGCGATCGAGGGAATCGCCTATATCATGGCCGTGTACCTGACGATCAGTTTGTCGATCAGCCTGTTCATGAACTGGTACAACGCGCGTCTGGCTCTGGTGGAACGCTGACATGAGCGACATCGCCGCACCCGCCGCAATGCTGCGCCCCCCCACGATGCTGCTGGGACCCTGGCAATGGGTGCGGACCAATCTGTTCAACTCCTGGCTCTCGACCGCCGTCACCTTGGCAATCGGCTATCTGCTGGTTCGCGGCATCATCGGCTTTGTCGACTGGGCCATCGTGCACGCGGTCTGGACCGCCCCGGTCGGCGCCAATGGGCTGGCCGATGCGTCCGCCTGCCATGCGGTTAAGGGAGTTGGCGCGTGCTGGGCGGTGATCGCCGACAAATACCGCTTCATCCTGTTCGGCCGCTATCCGTATGAGCAACAATGGCGGCCGGCGATCTGCATCGCGCTGTTCATCGGCCTGTTCACGGTCTCCGCCATGCGCAGGTTCTGGAGACGCGAACTGGCGCTGATCTGGCTGGCCACATTGACGGCAATCGGCGTGCTCATGTGGGGCGGCGTGCTCGGCATGCGCTATGTGCCGCAGGACAGCTGGGGCGGGCTGCCGATCACGCTGATCCTGTCCACGTTCGGCCTGGCTTTCGCGTTTCCGCTGGCGGTTCTGGTGGCGCTGGGACGGCGGTCCACCAATATGCCGGCGGTGAGGATGATCTGCGTGGTGTATGTAGAGCTGATCCGCGGCGTGCCGCTGATCAGCCTGCTGTTCATGGCCAGCGTGATGTTCCCGCTATTCCTGCCGGAAGGGGTGAATATCGACAAGCTGCTGCGCGCGCAGATCGCGATCATCCTGTTCGCCGCCGCCTATCTGGCCGAAGTCGTGCGCGGTGGCCTGCAGGCCTTGCCGAAAGGCCAAAGCGAGGCGGCAGACGCGCTGGGTCTGTCCTATTGGCAAAAAACCGGCCAGATCATCCTGCCTCAGGCGCTGCGCCTGGTCATCCCACCGCTGGTCAACACCTTCATCGGCTTCTTCAAGGACACCTCGCTGGTGCTGATCATCGGCATCTTCGACCTGCTGACCGCCGGCAAGGTGGCGATCAGTGAGCCGACCTGGCAGGGGTTTTCCACCGAGGTCTATATCGTTCTGGCGCTGATCTATTTCGTGTTCTGCTTCGCCATGTCCAAATACAGCCGCGGGTTGGAGCTTGAGCTCGACCGTGGCCGACGCCGTTAGGGAGCCATACCAATGAGCCAGGCGCTGCAACCGATGTCCCTGCCCTCCACGACCCCGGCGATCCTGCTGGACAAGGTGAATAAATGGTACGGCCAGCTGCATGTGCTGCGCGACATCTCGTTGAGCGTCGCGGAAAAAGAGCGCGTCGTGGTATGCGGACCGTCCGGGTCCGGCAAATCCACCATGATCCGCTGCATCAACCGGCTGGAGACCCACCAGCAGGGCCGCATCGTGGTGGACGGCACCGAACTGACCGACGACACGCGCGCGCTGGATACCGTTCGCCGCGAAGTCGGCATGGTGTTCCAGTCGTTCAACCTGTTTCCACATCTGACCATTTTGGAGAACTGCACCCTGGCACCGATCTGGGTGCGCAAGATGCCCAAGGCCGAGGCCGAGGAACTGGCCATGAGCTATCTGACCCGGGTAAAAATTCCCGAGCAGGCGAAAAAATATCCGGGGCAATTATCGGGTGGCCAGCAGCAGCGCGTGGCGATTGCCCGCGCTCTGTGCATGAAACCGAAGATCATGCTGTTCGACGAACCGACCTCCGCACTCGATCCCGAGATGATTAAGGAGGTGCTGGATACCATGATCGGTCTGGCCGAGACCGGCATGACCATGGTCGTCGTCACCCATGAGATGGGCTTTGCCCGCCAGGTGGCGGACCGGGTGGTCTTCATGGACCAAGGCGAGATCGTCGAAAGCGGGCCGCCGAACGAGCTGTTCGAAAACCCGCGGACAGACCGATTGCAACTATTCCTGAGCCAGATTTTGCGTGGACATTAAAACCGCGCAATCCAGCCCCAGACAATTTTCGCCTAAGGTTGTTTTAACCGAGCGATAAAGTGCTCGTTAAAACCAAGCGCTAAAGCATGATAGCTGCGCCTGCCTGAAGCGATCCTGCTGTCGATGCGCGGGCCCGGAGGTGATCCTTGCTTGATCCGTCGACCGGTTTGACCACCGATGAGGCCTGCCGTCGCCTCGAACGGAACGGTGCAAACGCGATCGTCGAACTACCGATGACCCGGCGTCGCGGGCTGGCGCGCTGGTGCGACGTGGCGAGACGGTGGCGATCCGGCAACGTCCGCTCGTGGATCCGCCGGATGAACTCGCAATGCCGGGTTTCGTTCGAAACCCTGCAACGTCGCACGGGCGCCGTGAGCCGCCTAACTGCCCCAGAGCGAGGTGACCTCGGACTGGCTCGGGACCTTTCCGGCTGGGGTGAGCTTGTCGACCACGCCCGGCAACACGCGCGATAGCTGGGCCAAAAGCTCTTGCTCGGTCATGCCGGCGTGCTGGGCCAACTCGGCCACCGTGGTCTGTCCGAGCGCGGAGCCAAGCTGGGTGGGCTGAATTGGCACGTTCTGCCCGGTGCCGACCCAGGAATTGGCCACCTCTCCATGACCAGACTGTGTCAGCCGCTCCAGCAGCCCCCCGAGACCGCCCATCAGCGGGCCCTGAACCCCGCCTGACGGCGAGCCGGCGAAGCTGCCCCCGCCCGGCTGGGGCTGCGGCATGGGCGAGGTCTCTGGCTGCTGACGCGCGCTGCCGCCGCTCATCATTCTGCCGATCAAAAGCGTGCCGAGCGCAATAATGAGCGGTTTGGCGATGTTACCGCCAGGAACGGCATCGTCTAAAAATCCCATTAAACCCTCCATTTGCGCTCTGCTGAGCGCAGTTATAGCGACCATCCGGTTCCAGGCAAAGCGGTTGACACGTCGCTAGTGGCTCACGTCGTCAAACGCTACGGCAAACTCGCCGGCATCGAACCATCGACCATCGCCGGCCACAGCCTACGAAGCGGCCCGCTGACGACGGCAGCCGCTCGGCCGGACGCGAACATCTTGGCGATTGCCCAACACGCGCGCCACAAGAACCCGGCGGTCCCGATGTCGGATATTCAGACGGCCAATCAATTCAAGGCGCATCCGCTTGAGGGTCTGACCTAGTGGCGCATCCACGCGTCACCGGAGGCGTCGGCGTCGGCGTCCCGGCAGATCGCATCATCCGCACCATCAACATGCTCACGCCGGGAGAGCAGGCCGATATGGACGAGCACGACAAACGGGTCCGGGCGGCTCGCGTAGCGTCGATGTTGCCCGACGATAAGCACGGGCCGCAATGTCTAACTGCGCCATACTTGTCCTTAGCGGCGTGCGCTAGCCCATCTTATTCACCGCATGTCAAAGATTCTGTGGCGGGTGTCGCCTAACAGGCTGCTGAAAAAGCCTCGGGGAAATCGCATTTTTCTCGTGTTATGCACGGATTTCCGTTTTCCAGGGCTATT
>JAYTXR010000196.1:0-18900 GCA_043742865.1 Acetobacteraceae bacterium | reverse complement strand
GGCCCGCAACGGTGAGAATGAGAGATTGGCGGCCTGAGATGAACCAGAACCAAGCTTAGCAACGCCGCTGAACTGTCCGACGAATGGGGACCACCTCATCACGACATGCTGGAGGCGCAGGGGCTGTCCCTGTCCGACGCCTTCCGGCTGCTGCTGAAGCGCGTCGCGGCAGAGAAGGCACTTCCCTTAGAACCTCTGGCACCGAACGCCGAAACCGTGGCGGCGATGAAGGCGGCGCGTCGGGGCGAGCTGACGAATGCTGGCAAGCCCGCTTCCCTTTTCGCGAGCCTGAATGCGGACAGTTAGATATACCGGCCGCTTCAAGCGGGATTACCGCCGCGAGAAATCAGGGCAGCATAGCAAGAAGCTCGACGCTCTCCTGATGGTGGTGGTGAACCTGTTAGCTGCGGACACGTCCCTGCCGCGCCGCAACTTCGACCATGCCTTGACAGGGGAATGGAACGATCATCGCGATTGTCGGCGATAAATCTCCGAGTGACTTCGAGATCATGGAGGGCTTCGTCGGTATAGACAACCCTCATTTCGGGCGGTGTTTTGCGAGTACGGCTACCACATCATCGGGCGCGACAAAGCGCTGAACGTCGGCTGCCCGCAATCCGCGGTCAATTCTTCGGGCATCGCGTGATAGACCTCACCCTTCAATGCGGTATCAATCTCCAGGGCGATCCCGGCGAGTTCTTCCTGGGCCGCTTGCGGCCAAGTCTCGACCCGCTTCATCGCGTCAATGAGGCGCTTCGCATTCACGCCCTCACTGTAGCACACCATCGCTGGATCGTGCGTCCAACATTATGGCGGCCTCGTGCTCTGCTGGATCGTCCAGATTCCGTCTTACGAACGGCTTGCCCATATCAGCAAGCGTAGGATGGGTGAGCGAAGCGCTACCCATCACATTTGTGCAGACCGAAAGCCGGATGCACTCGTTGATGGGTAGCGCTCCGCTCACCCATCCTACAAATTAGTTACAAATAACTTGCCCATATCAGCACCACCACCACCAACTGCAGCAGGCACGCGCGGCGGTAGAGCGCCAATGCGCGGTCCAGATCGGCCAAGCTCGCCTCGGCCCGGCCGTCGCCCATCCAGCCATCGTCGATCCGCGTGGTGCCATAGACCCGCGGCCCGGCCAGCTTCAACCCGAGCGCGCCGGCCATTGCCGCTTCCGGCCAGCCGGCGTTGGGGGAGCGGTGTTTTCCGGCATCCCGCCAGACCGCGCGCCAGGCTTCCAGCGGGGCGGCGCCCGCGAACATGGAAGCGAGGACGATCCAGATCGCCGCCAGGCGGGAGGCGGGCAGATTGATCGCGTCATCCAGCCGTGCCGCCGCCCAGCCGAATGCCGCGTGGCGTTCGGTGCGGTGGCCGATCATGCTGTCGGCGGTGTTCACCGCCTTGTAGAAAACAAGCCCGGGCAATCCGCCCAGCGCGCACCAAAAAGCCGGGGCGACAACGCCGTCGGAGAAATTCTCGGCTAGACTTTCGATGGCGGCGCGCACCACGCCGGCCTCGTCCAGATTTTCCGGGTTGCGGCCGACGATGCGGGCAACTGCCGCCCGTCCGCCGGCCAGGCCGTTCTGGCGCAAGCCGTCTCCGACCGCGCGGACATGCTGGTACAGGCTGCGTTGGGCCAGCAGGGTGCTGCTCAACATGCCCAGCAGCAGCAATGAAGCCAATGCGGGAAGCCGGGATAGAAGGGCGGACTGCAACAGGCTGGCCGGTCCGGCGGTCGCCAGCACCAGCAGCATGACCGCCAGCACGCCGTTGCCGCGGCGCCTGGCGGCGGAAAATCCCGGCCGGTTCAGCATCCGGTCCAGCCACGCGATCCCGGCGCCGAACCACACGACAGGATGGCACAGCCTGCGGTAGATCGGGTCCGGGTAGCCGACCGCTCCCTCGATGGCGAGCGCGCCGGCGAGGATGGCGAGATTGAATTGGAGGTTCAGCTTGGTGGCATCGATGCAGGGGGCATGGCTTTGTGGCTAGCACGGCGGCTGGCGGTGGGGCAGGGGCGGCGATCGCCCATGGCGGACGGATCGCGGGCAGGCGCGGGGCCGAGGCCGACCGGGCCCGTTTGCGTGCGGCGCTCGGATGCGGTCACGATCGCGGTCCTGAACCCGAGAGGACGCCATGACCGAGACGCCCCAGCCCCTGACCGGCCTGCGCGTGCTGGATATCGCCACGTTCCTGGCCGCGCCGTTCTGCGGCACGATCCTGGCCGATTTCGGCGCCGAGGTGATCAAGATCGAGCAACCGAAAACCGGCGATCCGCTGCGCCAGTTCGGCACCCCGACCGAGTGCGGCGACACGCTGGCCTGGCTCAGCGAGGCGCGTAATAAATCCTGCATGACGCTCGATCTGCGGCTTGCCGAGGGGGCCGCGCTGTTCCGCCGGCTGATCGCGGTGTCGGACGTGCTGATCGAGAATTTCCGCCCCGGCACGCTGGAGAAATGGGGGCTCGGCTGGGACGCGCTGCGCGAGATCAACCCCAGGCTGGTGATGCTGCGGGTCAGCGCCTACGGCCAGACCGGGCCGATGAAGGACAAGCCGGGTTTTGCCCGCATCGCGCATGGTTTTTCCGGTCTCAGCTACCTGGCCGGCGAGCCGGGCCGGCCGCCGGTGGTGCCAGGTTCCACCTCGCTGGCCGACTACATGTCCGGCGTCTGGGGCGCGGTCGGGGTGATGATGGCGCTGCGCCAGGCGGAGCGCACGGGGATGGGGCAAATGGTCGATATCGGCCTGTACGAATCGATTTTTCGGCTGCTGGACGAGATCGTGCCGGTCTATGCGCGTACTGGCTATGTCCGCGAGCGCATGGGCGCGGACGTGCCGCAGGTGGTGCCGCACGGGCATTGGTGCACCCAGGACGGGCGCTGGATCGCGCTGGCCTGCACCAGTGAAAAGATGTTCGCCCGCCTGATGGCGGCGATGGGCACGCCGGAGCTGGCGGGGCGGGACGCGCTTGGCCCGACCGCCGCCCGGCTGGCCCGGCGCGACGAGGTCAACGCCATGGTCGCGGGCTGGGTCGGCGGCCTGGAATTCGACCCGCTGATGGTGCTGTGCGACCGCTTCGGCGTGCCGTGCGGGCCGATTATGAGCATCGCCGAGATTTTCGCCGACCCGCAATATCAGGCGCGCGGCAACATGCAGACCGTCACCGACCCTCGGGTCGGGGAAATCGTTCTGCCAACCGGCATGCCGCGACTGTCTGACACGCCGCCGTTGCTGCGCCATGCGGGGCGGGCGCTGGGCGCGGATACCGAGGAGGTTTTGCGGAAATTACTGGGACTGTCCGCGGCGGAACTGGACGGCCTGCGCGCCAGCGCCGTCATCTGAGGCCGCGTGCCCATTCGATCGCGGTCAGCGCCAGCGCGTCGATCGAGTCGATCAGGGGCACGCCGAGCGTATCGAAAGGGCCGGCCTGGATGGCCAGCGGGATTTCGGTGCACCCAAGCACCACTGCCTGCGCGCCCCGCAATGCCAGGGCCTGCACCACGCTTGCCAGCTTGGTGTAGGCCTCGGCGACAAGATTGGCCTTTACCTGGGCGATCGCGGGACTGACCAGGCTGTCCATCTGCTGCTGCGTCGGCGTCAGGCACTGCCAGCCCTGGGGTTCCAGCCGATCCTGATAGAGCCGCATGTCCAGCGTTGCCTGGGTGCCCATCAGGCCGATCTTGCCGGGCGGGACAGACTGGCGACGCAGCTCGGCGGCGGCGGCATCGACGATGTGCAGGATCGGCAGGCCGGCATGGGCGGCCATCTCCCGGTACCAGCCATGCGCGGTGTTGCAGGGGATGGCGATGGCGCCGCTGCCGGCCGCCTTCAATCCGTCGATACCGCGCAGCAGCCAGGGCAGGGGGTCGGCGCCGGCGGCGAGGTTGTTTCCCGCCAGCTTGCCGCGCGTGCGGTCGGGCACGCGCGGGTCGGACCACAGTACTGCCGGGATGTGGTCCTGATCGCGCTCCGCCGGGGTCAGCAAGGTGAGCCGTGCCATGAAATGCGCGCTGGCCAGCGGCCCCATGCCGCCGAGGACGCCCAAAATTCTGTCGCCTGCCATGCCGTGATCCCACCCGATTGCGTTCGGCTGCAGGATGGGCGGCAATGGGCCTGGATCACAATATCGGCGGACGACCATGCAGATCATCGGCCATCGGGGCGCGCGCGGGCTGTTCCCGGAGAATACGCTGGACGGGTTTCGCCGCACGATCGCCCTGGGCGTGGACGCCATCGAGATCGACGTGGCAATGACCGCCGATGATCGGTTGGTGGTGACGCATGATCCGGCGCTGAACCCGGATATCACGCGCGCGGCCGGCGGCGTCTGGCTGACCGCGCGCGGTCCGTTGATCCGCGAGTTGCGCTGGGCAGAACTGGCCGGCTTCGATGTCGGGCGCATGCGGCCCGGCAGTCCGTACGCGGCGCTGTTTCCGGACCAGGTGGCGATCGACGGCGCCGGTATCCCGCCGCTGGCCGACACGCTGGCGTTGGACGCGCGGTTCACCGTAGAGCTGAAAACCTTCCCCGCCCAGCCGCGTTGGACCGCGCCGCCGGAGGCGATGGCGGAGGCGGCGGCGGGCATCGCCGATGCCGCCGGCGCCGCTGGCCGGATGGTGGTGCAGTCCTTCGATTGGCGCGGCCCGCGGCATCTGCGCCAGATTCGGCCGGAATTGACCTATGCCTGGCTCACCTCCGCGCGAACCCAGGCGGCAGCGCGGCTGTGGTGGGGCGGGCCGTGCCCAGAAGATTTCGCCGGCTCCGTCCCCCGGGCGGTGGCGGCCGAAGGCGGCCCGATCTGGTCTCCCGAATTCGCCGGCCTCACGCCGGAATTGCTCGCCGAGGCCCAGGGGCTGGGCCTGCTGGTCATCCCCTGGACCGTGAATGCGGCGCCGGACCTGCGCCGGCTGATCGGGTGGGGGGTGGACGGGCTAATTACCGACCGTCCGGATATCGCCCGGAATTGCCTTGATGAATCCGTGGCGGGGTCAGGAAGTTCGCGCTGACCGAGGCGCGTGCCAGCAAGGCCTGCAGCGCCGGATCCTTGTCGCCGTCCTCGGCGGTCAGCGAGTCCATGGGCACGAAATATTCGTGCGGATGCGGAATTTGGCTGCTGGCGAACCCCAAATAATGCCGCTGCTTGAGGCCGTAGAGCACGCGCACGTCGCGTACCGGCACGATGAACGGCAACGACGGCGCCTGCCGGATCAGGCCGATCGCCTGCCAGCGCGGCGTCGGATCGCCGTCCATCACCGGGGCGAGCAGCCAGGGGACCGGGCAGACGGCGAGCAGCGAATGGGTGCTGGGGGCGAAGCGGGAGCGTTTGTCGAGCAGGTTGGGCAGCGAGCCGCAGGCTTCCACCGCCAGGATATCCACAAAAGGCTCCACAGCCGTGCCGCCGAAATTCAGCCACAGCCCATCCGGTAGCGTGCGGAGCCGGTCGCTGCCGGGCAATTTCAGGAATGGGTTTCTGCAATTCTGCTCCGCCGGCCGGCCACGCAGCCAGGTGTCGTGCCCCGAACCGCTCCCGGCCAGCCCAGGCGGACGCTGGGGCCATGTTTTCAAACGATTTCTCACGAGGGCGTCAAGCGATAGGGTGGGGCGCAATTCATCCTCCTAGTTATATTCCAGGCCATATATTCAACCTAGAGGTGCATAACAGCGGATCGCGCAGACTTACGGAAGACAGTTGTTAACTTTGTGCGCTGAACATGAAAAAACAGTCAGGAATTCACGGTAAAATAACGGTAAGTTCAGAAGATCCACTGATAATTTGCCGTAAAATCATCGGCTGCTTTATCAGATTGCGGAATTTTCGAGAGGTGAAAATTGAGTCTTCGGAATCGCTTACAGGATATCGTTCGAGTGAGTTATCAACATCCTGTGGATAATTCCATCCACAGGAAGACGATCCATTTGAATTTCACTGGATGAAATTATGCACGCGGCGCGTGTGCCTTGATTTGGTGCTTCTCACCTTCGCGCCAGCCGCAACAACCTGAAAGCAATAGAAAGCCGCCCGGCAGGCTCCTGCCGGGCGGCCAATTTGGGATCGTGATGCCGGGGATCGTAATGCCGGATCAGCCGCGCTGATCGAGTGCCACATAGTTGCGCTGGGGCGCGCCGGTGTAGATCTGGCGGGGACGGCCGATGCGCTGCTCGGGATCCTCGATCATCTCCTGCCACTGGCTGATCCAGCCCACCGTGCGGGAAACCGCGAACAGCGCGGTGAACATCGACAGCGGGAAGCCCATCGCCTTGAGAATGATGCCGGAATAGAAATCGACGTTCGGATACAACTTGCGGCTGACGAAGTAATCGTCGTGCAGCGCGATCTTCTCCAGCTCGATCGCCATCTCCAGCAGCGGGTCGTGCTTGATGCCGAGCTCCCCCAGCACTTGGTGGCAGGTGGCCTGCATGATCTTCGCCCGCGGGTCGAAGTTCTTATAAACCCGATGGCCGAAGCCCATCAATTTCACCTTGCTGTTCTTGTCCTTAACCTGCTTCAGGAAGGCAGGGATGTTCTTCACGCTGCCGATATCGGCCAGCATGTGCAGCACCGCCTCGTTGGCGCCGCCATGCGAGGGGCCCCACAGGCTGGCGATGCCGGCGGCGATGCAGGCGAACGGGTTGGCACCGGTGGACCCGGCCAGGCGCACGGTGGAGGTGGAGGCATTCTGCTCATGGTCCGCGTGCAGGATCATGATCAGATCCATCGCCCGCGCCAGGATCGGGTTGACCTTGTAAGGTTCGGCCGGCACGGCGTTGAACATATACAGAAAATTCTCGGCGTATCCGAGTTCGTTCTGCGGGTACATGAACGGCTGGCCGACATTGTATTTATGCGCCCAGGCGGCGATCGTCGGCACCTTGGCGATTAGCCGGAAGGCGCTGATCCGCCGGTGTTCGGGGTTCGAGATGTCCAGGCTGTCGTGATAGAATGCCGACAGCGCGCCGACCACGCCGCACATCACCGCCATCGGATGCGCGTCGCGGCGGAAGCCGTTGTAGAACGTGCGCAACTGCTCGTGCAGCATGGTGTGCAGCATGACGCCGGAATTGAATTCCTTGTTCTGCGCCGCGTTCGGCAGCTCGCCGTTCAGCAGCAGATAGGCGACCTCCAGGAACGTCGATTTCTCCGCCAGCTGCTCGATCGGGTAGCCGCGGTACAGCAGCACGCCCTCATCGCCATCGATATAGGTGATCTTGCTTTCGCATGACGCGGTGGCGCCGTAGCCGGGATCGAACGTGAAGATGCCTAGATCGTTGTAGATTTTGCGGATATCGGCCACCTGCGGGCCGATTGTGCCGCCGATCAGCGGTAGTTTGGTGGATTTGTTGGACCCATCCATCGTGATGGTGACCGACCCGTTGCTGAGCATGCGGAGTTCCTTGTTTTTTCGGAGCGTTGTTCGGGCGTGCGCTGTAAGGCAGCAGCCTTGGTGAGATAATAGGCCATGTTTGGCATTTCAGCCATGCAAGCAGTATGCCGAGGTGGTTTTTTTGGCGTTACCAGGGCGCCTTGCGGCCGTTGTTCCCAACCCCTGCCGGGACCGCGGACTGCACCCAAAGCCCGCGATGCTCGGCGCGGGCCAGTTTCTCGGCGTTTCGGAGGTCTTCCGCCTGGCTGGAGGGCAGGCCCGCGGCACCGTCGACGCGGGCCCATCCGCCGGCAACCAAAGCCCGGTTCAGTTCGGTGCCGCCCGCGGAGCAGATCGCCAACGGCCGGCCGAGGGCGTCGGTGTCGCGCATTTCGCAGGTGATATTTCGCTCGCGCACCAACGCCGCGAGGGCCGCGGCCGCCGCTGTCCCGCAATCGAAACCAGCGACGGCACCGCCAACGGCACCCTGGCCCACGCAGGTCTCCCCACGGCCAGGGGCCGCAATGCCGGCCAGCCGCACCACCCGCCGCGCCAGGCGCAGCGTGCTGGCGTCGATCACGGCGATGTCGGGGGCGGCGGCTTCCAGGCGGTCCGCCGGGGCGGTAAGGCGATCTAGCGCATCGCCTGGCTGAACAGGAAACGCGCCTGGGGGAAACGAGACTGGGGGAAATGAGACTGGAGGAAACGCGGCGCCGGCCATGACCAGCGCTGCCAACCCCAGAAAACTGAGTGCTACGGCGGCGACGGCGATACCCGAACGCGATGGCTGGACGCACATGCCAAGCAGCGCCCGCCCGCGAGCAAGGCGAGGCAGGGTGGAGCGGAAGATACGGCGTGGGCGGCGCAAGGGCACGATGCGCGAAGCCTTGTTCCATGGGATCCGCCAGCGGCGGATGACATCCGGCGGGGGCTGGCGGCGGTAAGGCGTGACGGGTAGCCCTCGCAGCACCCGGGCGCAAGCCGCGATTTCTCAGCCGCCCCGATTCTGTCAAGTCCAGAACGGATCCTGTTTGCGGAATTTTTTCCAGGCCTGTGCGATCCCGGCGCGCGAGGCACCGCGAATCGCCGCCACATATCCGCGTACGGCGCCGACCGCGAAGGCGCGTTCGGCCCCACCGCCCGGCAGCGCTTGCAGCAGGCTGGCCGCCACCGCCCCGTCATTCAGCGTGCCCAGCCGGTCCTGCAGCGTGCTCAGCCGGTCGATGAAGCGCCGGGTGGCCTTGGGCGGGAACAGCGTGGCGAAAAACTCCGCCGCATAGCGCAGCCGCTTCGCCCGCAGCCGGATGTCGTGCAGGGTTTCGGTCTCCAGGTGTTCGATGTCCTCGCCGTCGGCGAACATCCGCTTCCATCTTCGGGCCAGCACAGAGGCCGCGAATTCCGCGAGTTTCAGGTCTAACGTGGCGCGCGCCGTCTCGTCGATCTCTGTCGCCCAGGGCCGCGCGGCGGCAAGGGCTGCGAGGCCTATCCCGAGCTGGCGAAACTCCGCCGTGGCCACGAAGCGCCGCAGCGCCTCATACCCCGCGATGCGCTGGCGTTCCGTTGCCGCCAGCAATTTGGCGACCGCCTGGCCATCCTGGTGTTCGGCTTCGAATGCCTCGCCGATCTCGGCGCCGAGGCCGGCATTGAACACGTCCCAATCGCGCGCCGGCCCCAAGGCCGCCGCCAGCGCCTTCAGGCCGATATCGGCCTGCGTCACGCATGGCGAGGCGGTGGCGCGGCTGAACACCGACAGCGCCGAGCGCAACCGGCGGGTTGCGACGCGCATCTGGTGCACCGGCTCCGGCCCGCCATCCCCGGCCGCTGCCAGCGGCGCCCAGTAAAGGATCACGTCGGTGAGGTGGGCGGCGATGTGGTCGAACGCCTCAGCGACGGTAAGATCGGGCGATAACCGCGGCGCGCCGAGGGCGCGAGCTTGCGTCGCCGATCCGCGCGCGGCGGTCAGCGCCTCCTCCGACAGGCTGGCGCGTGGCACCGCGAGGTCGACCTCGCCGGCCAGTTGCAGGGCGATCGCCGTGGTTGCCGGCGCCGAGCCGGACAGCCGCACCCGGCAGATCGGGTGCTCGCGCATCACCGTGCGGATTACGCCTTGCACCAGGGTGAGCTCGACCGGCTCGCCGGCTTGGTGCAGCGAACCGGCTTGGTGCAGCGAAAGCGTCAGCGCGCGGCCCTCCAAAGCGGCCCAGGGCAGGCAGGGCTCCGGCAGCAGCAGCTTCGGGAACCCGGCTTCCCGAAGCGGCGCATTCCCAAGCGGGGCGTCCGGGTCGGACGCGGTCAGAATTTGTATCAGTTCCGCGCGCGTGGCGGCTTCGGCCAGCAGCAGCGGCGCGGTTCCCGGCGGCCAGCCGGCGCCCGGCTGTGTGGCGGGCGCCGGGCGCATCCGTTCCAGCCGCCACCGGCCACGATGTTCCAGCAGCGCCAGACCGGCCTTGGCCAGCGCCGCGTCCGGTCCGTCATGCCAGACGATGCGCACGGCGCGGCTGCGCGCGCGTCCATCGCGCAACGGCGCCAGCCCCTTCAGCCGGGTCAACCGCGCGCCATCCTCCGGCCGCAGGGTCAGATCCCAGTTCATCGGCGGTTCCATCAGCGGTTCCACGGATCGGTCAGGCGGTCAGCTCCGGCAAATCCCGCGGCGCCAGGAACCGCGTCAGACGACCGCTGCCTTCGCCGAGTTCGGACCACGGTCCCGGGATAGAGAATTCCGTCAACGTGCCCGTCGGGTAGCCCTCCGCCAGGCGGTGAATGTTCTGGGCCAGGCTGGGGGATGGGTCGGTCATGGCGGCGGCGCCGACCAGCTTCATGGCCAGATCGTGCAGGCCGGGGTTGTGGCCGATCAGCAGAACGCTGCGGATCGTCGCCCATACCTGACGCAGCAGACCCAGCATCAGCTCCGCATCGGCCAGATAGAGCTGGTCCATCGGCTCAATCAGCGGCTGGTCGTCCCAGGGTTCCAGCGCCTCCAGTGTCTGTAGCGTCCGCCTGGCGGAGGATACCAGCACGAAGTCCGGCGCGAGGCCCAGATCGCGCATGGCCTGGCGCATAGCAACGGCCGATTTTCGGCCGCGGAGGTTCAGCGGCCGCGCGTGGTCCGATAGCTTGGGATCGTCCCAGGACGACTTCGCGTGGCGCAGGATCAGCAATTGTCGCATCGGCGATCGCAAGGTCCGGCTGTTGTCACGACCCCGATCCTGCCATGAATTCCCGCCGCTGTCCCCCCCAAGGTAGGGTGGTGCACGCCGCTCAGGAAGCGGGGCACGCCGGCGGCAGGTCGATCCAGGACAGATGGCCGCCCTTGCTGGCCCCGGTATCGAGGAACACCGCGCTGCCCCCGGCCATGCCGGTGCGGCGATACGGACGCCCATCGGTGCTGCGCCGGTCATGGCCGCAATAGACGGTCATGCCCGAGGGGATCCGGTCCACCCAGCCGAGGCTGCGTTCGGGGAAGCCGTCATGCTGCGTCCGCCCGGTCGGCTCGCCATATAAGGCCCGTGACAGCGGCCCGTCCGGCCGGCCCAGCTCGATCCCCGGAGCCTCGCTGACCAGCATCGCCGGATGAAACCCGCCATGCACGAAAAAGGCGCCGCCATGGCGCAGCCAGGCCGGCGCGCGCAGGAATTCGGCCAGCGCCCGGCTGCGCAGGTCCGGCCCCAGCATGCGCAGCGTCTCGGCCAGGATCGGCGTCATGTAGACTTGCTGCCCGGAAAGCGCCCGGGCCAGCTTGAAGTCGTGGTTGCCGATCAGGAACAATCCGCGCCCCTCGTCGATCAGCTGGAACATCAGTTCCAGCGCGGTGGCGCTGTCGGGCCCGTAATCCACGAGGTCGCCGAGCTGGACCACGAAGCGGTCGGTGGCGGCGGCGTAGGCGAAGGCCTTGGCATCGCCATGCACGTCGCCGACCACGCGGATCGGCATGCCGGCGGGAATGGCGGGCCGGTGCAGCAAGTTCGGAAGCGGCAGGTTCATACCGCCAGGGCTCGGTAGGCGGCCAGCGCGCGGTCGCGCCCGGCCGCCAGATCGACGATCGGATGCGGATAGCTGCGTCCCAGGGTAATCCTGGCGGCGGCGAGTTCCGGCGCCGGGGCCGCCCATGGCGCGTGCAGGTGCGTGTCGCCGAGGCGTGCCAGTTCGGGCACGAAGCGGCGGACATAGGCGCCGTCGGTGTCGAATTTCTGGCCCTGGAGCACCGGATTGAAGACACGGAAATACGGTGCCGCGTCGGCGCCGCTGCCGGCCACCCATTGCCAGCTGGCGGCGTTGGCCGCCAGGTCGGCATCCACCAGCGTGTCCCAGAACCACGCCTCGCCGGACTGCCAGGGCAACAGCAGATGCTTGGTCAGGAACGAGGCGACGATCATCCGCACCCGGTTATGCATCCAGCCGGTCTGCCAGAGCTGGCGCATGCCGGCATCGACGATCGGGATGCCGGTCTGCCCGCGCTGCCAGGCGGCGAGCCCGGCCGGGTCGTCGCGCCAGGCCATGGCGGCGAAATTTCGCCGCAGCGGCTGCTCCGGCAGGTCCGGGTGGTGCCAGAGCTGGTAGATCGAGAATTCGCGCCATAGCAGCTCGGACCGGAACACGGCCAGCCCTTTGCCGGCGTTCTCTGCCGCGGCGTTTGCGGCGAACCAGGCCTGGGCAAGGGAAACCTCGCCCCAGGCGATGTGCGGCGACAGCCGCGACGTGCTGTCGATCCCCGGCAGGTTCCGCCGCTCGCCATAGTTTGCCAGACCCTCGGCCAGGAAGCGGTGTAGTTGCGCCTGCCCGCCGGCCTCGCCCGGCTGCCAGTTTTTCCGCAGTCCACCGGCCCAATCCGGGCGCTTCGGCAGCAATCCCCAATCGGCCAGAAGGTCGGAAGCGGGCGGCGTGGGGGAGGCGATCGCAACCGGCGCCGGCAGCGGCGGGTGGGGTCCGCCGGCCGCGCGGCAGGCGTTGGCGAACGGGGTGTAGACGCCGTAGGCGCCACCGGTGCCGTTGCGGATCGCTTCCGGGTTGAACAGCATCCGGGTGCGATGGCGATGAAAGCCGATGCCATGGGTTTGCAACGCGTTGGCCACGTCGCGGTCCAGCGCCCGCGCCCAGGGCTCGGGACCGCCGCCGGTATGCACCTCGGCGGCGCCGATTTCCTTGGCCAGGAGCGGGATCTGCTCCAGCGCCGAACCCCGCCGCAGCACCAACGGCGCGCCGAGTTGTTTCAGCCGATCGGTCAGCGCCGCCAGGCTGTGATGCAGCCACCAGCGCGCCGCCCCGCCCGGCGCCCAGGCGCCGGCGGCGGCGTCATCGAGCACGAACACCGGCAGAACCCGGCGCCCATGCCGCAAGGCAGCGTGCAACGCCGCGTGGTCGGATAGTCGCAGATCCTGACGGAACCAGAGCAGCGCCGGGGCGTCGGTCAACGCTATTTGCCCCGCGGAGGCATCGCCATGGCGAACGAGAACAGGCGCTCCCGACCGAGCAGGAACACCCGTCCGCCCCGCGGAAACAGCCGGGCGATCTCGGGATGGGTCACATCGAGTCCCCCGGTATAGGTGCCGAATGCCGGCAGCATGACGCGCCTTGCATCGGTGACGAAGCACGCCCGGCTCTGGGTGCCGCCGCGCACGGGGATCGCAGCCTTGGGGTGGTGGTGACCACAGATCTCTCCTGCCGAGTCGGTTGTTGGAACCGTCGATTTACCTTGATGACGGAATATGAGCGTTCCCAGGAAAAATTCATCCACCCACTCGCCTCCAAGTTGGGGGGCTGGCTCCGGATCGTGATTGCCGAGCACCCAGATGAAGCGCGTGGCGCGGGTCATGGCGGTGATCCGGGTGATTTCCGCCGCCGGCAGTCGCCCTGCGCCGCCGCGGTCGTGAAAACTGTCGCCCAGCGCGACCACGATCCGCGGCCGGTGCCGGCGCAGCAGCAACGCCAGCCGGTCCAGGGTCGCGCGGGTGTCCCAGGGCGGCAGCAGCATGCCCTGGCGGGCGAATGCGGTGCCCTTCTCCAGATGCAGGTCGGACACCGCCATCAGCCCGTGCGCGGGCCACAGCAGCGCGCCGGCGGGATCCAGCATCAGCCGCTCGCCGGCGATATGGATCGGCGCGGAGCTCATCGGACGAACAAATCCTGTTGCGCCGGCTTCGGACGCCCGCCCGGTCGCCCGCCCGGTTCGGCCTCGCCCATCGCCTCGGCCACCACGGCTTCCGCCTCGGCCAGCAGGTCGTCCTGGTCGGCCTCGCTGCCGACCTGTTCGCGGCCGATCTCCAGCAGGATCGGCACCGCCAGCGGCGAGACCCGCGACAGCGCCATGTGCACGATCCGCCCATGCACCCGGGCCAGCATCCCCGCCACCCGTTCCAGGTCGATCAGCCCGTGCGAAGCATCGGCGCGCGTGGCGCGCAGCAGGATGTGGTCCGGTTGATGGCGGCGCAGCACCTCGTAGATCAAGTCGGAATTCACCGTCACCTGGCGCCGGTTCTTGTCCGCCCCAGGCTGCTTGCGCGCGATCAGCCCGGCGATCACGGCGACGTTGCGAAAACTCCGCCTCAGCATCGAGCTGTCGGCCATCCATTCCTCCAGATCGTCGCCGAGCATGTCCTGGCCGAATAGTTTTGCGACATCGGTCGGCTGGAACGCCGACCAGATGCCGATCACGTAGTCGGTGGCGACGAAGCCGAGCGGCGCGAAGCCGGCCCGCTCCATGCGTTTGCTGACCAGCATGCCGAGCGTCTGGTGCGCGTTGCGGCCCTCGAAGCAATAGGCCACCAGATACCAGCGCCCGGCCCGCGGAAATGTCTCCACCAGCAGGTCGTTCTGCCCCGGCAGCCGGGAGCGCTTGCGTTGCAACCGCAGCCAATCGGCCACCTGATCGGGAAACCGCCCCCAGCTCTGCGGCGATTGCAGCAGCCCGCGCACGCGCCCGGCAAGATTGGTGGTCAGCGGCAGCCGGCCGCCTGCGTAGGCCGGTATCAGCGGGTCGCCCTCGCCGCCCTCGGCCGTCTCGATCGCCATTTCGCGGATACGCAGGAATTTGAGCTTGCGCCCGGCAAAAATGAAGGCGTTGCCCGGCCGCAGCAGATTGGCGAAATATTCCTCGACCTCGCCCAGCACCGGGCCGAATCGGCGTTTGCCGACCAGTTTCACCTTCAGCATCGGCGCTTCGACGATGGTGCCGATGTTCATGCGGTACTGCGCGGCGATGCGGGCGGAACGCACATGCATGCGTCCCTCGCTGTCGGTGAAAAGCTTGTGATTAGCTTCATAGGCAGCCAGCGCGTAGCCGCCGGTGGCGACGAAATCCAGCACCGCGTTGAAATCCGCGCGCGCCAGACTGGCATAGGGCTGGGTGGTGCGGATTTCGGCAAAGGCGGCATCGGGCAGGAACGGCGCGCCGCAGGCCATGCCGAGCAGATGCTGGGCGAGCACATCGAGGCCGCCCGGGCGCGGCGGATCGCCGTCCAGCTCGCGCGCGGCCACGCCCTGGATCGCGGCCTGGCACTCCAGCACCTCGAACCGGTTGGCCGGGAACAGGATCGCGCGCGAGGCCTCATCCATGCGATGGTTGGCGCGGCCGACGCGCTGCAGCAGCCGGGAAACGCCTTTCGGCGCGCCGATTTGCAGCACCTGGTCCACTCCGCCCCAGTCGATGCCGAGATCGAGCGAGGAGGTCGCCACCACCGCGCGCAGCTTGCCGGCCGACATCGCCGCTTCCACTTTTCGCCGCTGCTCGACCTCCAGGCTGCCGTGATGCAGCGCGATCGGCAGCGTGTCGTCGTTCAGCTTCCACAGCGCCTGGAACACCAGCTCGGCCTGGGCGCGGGTGTTGACGAAGACGATGGTCATGCCGGAAGCGCGGATGCGGGCGAGGATTTGCGGCACCGCTTCCAGGCCCATATGGCCGGACCAGGATAGATCTCCGGGCGGGACCATCAGCGAAATTTCGGGTGCGGCGCCGTCGGGTTCCTCGATGCGCCGGGTGGCGGCGCAATACTCCATCAGCGGGCCGGGATGGGCCACGGTGGCGGACAGGCCGGCGCGGCGCATGCCGGGCTGGATCGCGGCCAGCCGCGACAGGCACAGCGCCAGCTGATCGCCGCGCTTGGTGCCGGCCAGGGCGTGCACCTCGTCGATCACCACGCGCGCCAGCCCGGCGAACAGGGCAGGGGCGTCTGGCAGCGACAGCAGCACCGCCAGGCTTTCGGGCGTGGTCAGCAGGATGTTCGGCGGCGCTTCCCGCTGGCGCTTTCGCCGGTTGGCTGGCGTGTCGCCGGTCCGGGTCTCGATCGTGATTGCCAGTCCCATCTCACTGACCGGTGCCACCAGATTGCGGGCGATGTCGGTGGCCAGCGCCTTTAAAGGACTGACATACAGCGTGTGCAATCCTTCGCGCGGCGTCTGGTACAGGTCGATCAGGCTGGGCAGAAACCCGGCCAGCGTCTTGCCGCCGCCGGTCGGCGCGATCAGCAGCACCGACTCCCCGGCCCTCGCCGCCGCCAGCATCGCCAACTGGTGCGGCCGCGGGCTCCAGCCGCGCGTGGCGAACCAGGCGGAAAAGAGTTCTGGCAATGTTCCTTCCATGTCCCCTTATCTAGGGTCTGTCGTCAAACGGGGAAAGGACAAGATGCCGCATCCCGACACCTGGCTGAAGCCGACGCCGCAGGGCCTGTTCTGCGAGCCCGGCGGCTTCTTCATCGATCCGGTCCGCGCGGTGGACCGCGCGGTGGTCACCCATGGCCATTCCGATCATTCACGCCCCGGCCACCAGGCGGTGCTGGCGCATAAGTCCACCCTGGCGATCATCCGCGCCCGCCTGGGCAATGGCGCCGGGGTCCTCCAGCAGGCACTGGCCTGGGGCGAGGCGATCACGCTCGGCGAGGTCCGGGTCTGGCTGGAGCCGGCCGGCCATGTGCTGGGCAGCGCCCAGGTGGCGATGGAATACCGCGGCAGCCGCGCCGTGGTCAGCGGCGACTACAAGCGCGCGGCCGACCCGACCTGCGACCCGTTCGTGCCGATAGACTGCGACGTGTTCGTAACCGAAGCCACGTTCGCGCTGCCGGTGTTCCACCATCCGCCGGCGGCGGGAGAAATTCAAAAGCTGCTGGCCAGCCGCGAGCTGTTCTCCGATCGCACCCACGTCGTTGGCTGCTACGCGTTGGGAAAATGCCAGCGGGTGATCGCGTTGCTGCGCCAGGCCGGGTGGGAGGCGCCGATTTTCCTGCATGGCGCGCTACTGAAAATGTGCGAGGTGTACGAACAGCTTGGGGTAAAACTCGGCCCGTTGCTGCCCGCCACCGCCGCGAACAAAGCCGAACTGCGTGGCGCATTGGTGCTGGCCCCGCCGGGTGCGATCGCCGATCGCTGGGCGAACCGGCTGACCGAGCCGGTGGTGGCGATGGCGTCGGGCTGGATGGCGGTGCGTCAGCGGGCCAAGGCGCGCGGGGTGGAACTGCCGTTGGTGATCTCCGACCATGCCGATTGGGACGCGCTGAACGCCACCATCGATGAGGTGGCAGCCCCCGAGATCTGGGTGACGCATGGGCGCGAGGACGCGCTGATCCACGCCGCCGGCCTGCGCGGCATCCGCGGCCGGGCGCTGCGGCTGCTGGGCTACGGCGACGAGGACGAGGGGGAGGCGGCCGAAGCGGCGCCAACATGATCGCGTTCGCGCAATTGCTGGAACGGCTGACGTTCACGCCGTCGCGCAATGCCAGGATCGCGCTGCTGGCCCGGTATTTCGCCACCACCGCGGACCCCGATCGGGGCCTTGGCCTGGCCGCCATCGCCGGCGAGCTGCGCTTCAACGCCGCCAAACCGGCGCTGATCCGCCAGCTGGCGGCCTCGCGCACCGATCCGGTGCTGTTTGAGCTGTCCTACGATTACGTCGGCGACCTGGCGGAGACCGTGGCGCTGATCTGGCCGGCCGCGCGCAGCAACGCGCCGCCGCCAGCTTTATCCGACATCGTGGCGATTCTGGCCGAAGCTCCGAAAGCCGCGCTGCCCGGCATCGTCGCCGGCTGGCTGGACGCCTCCACCCCGTCCGAGCGGCTGGCGCTGCTGAAGCTGATCACCGGCGGGCTGCGGGTCGGCGTCTCGGCGCGGCTGGCGCGGGTGGCGCTGGCGCAGCTCAGCGAAGGACGGGTCGGGATCGATGATCTGGAAG
The DNA here is from genome assembly GCA_043742865.1 of Acetobacteraceae bacterium. Taxonomy (GTDB): domain Bacteria; phylum Pseudomonadota; class Alphaproteobacteria; order Acetobacterales; family Acetobacteraceae; genus PALSA-911. The sequence goes on along the minus strand of JAYTXR010000196.1, from coordinate 1,380 downwards.
AGGTCTGGCACGGCATCGCGCCGCCGTATCTCGGTCTGTTCGCCTGGTTGAGCGGCGTCGGCCCGCGCCCCGACCCCGCCGGCACGCCGGTGTTCCGCCCGCCGATGCTGGCGCACCCGCTCGAACTTTCCGATCTGGCCGCACTCGATCCGGCGGAGTGGCGGGCGGAGTGGAAATGGGACGGTATCCGCGTTCAGCTGGTCGCCGGCCCGGGCGGGCGACGCATTTTCTCCCGCGGCGCCGAGGATGTTTCCGATGCCTTCCCGGACCTTCTGGCGGGGATGGATTTCGACGCGGTGCTGGACGGCGAATTGCTGGTGGTGCGCGACGGCGAGGTGGCGCCGTTCGCCGATCTGCAGCGCCGGCTGAACCGCAAGGCGGCACCGGCGCCGCTGCAGAACAGCCATCCGGCCGGGGTGCGGCTGTACGACATGCTGTTCGAGGACGGCGAGGATTTGCGGACCTTGCCGTTCGACGTCCGCCGCGCCCGGCTGGAGGCCTGGCATGCGCGCGTCGCCCCGGCGCGGATGCAGCTTTCCGAGTTGATCGCATTCGGCTCGTTCGATCAGCTCGGCGCCTTGCGCGACGGCGCCCGCGCCGCGGCGATCGAGGGATTGATGCTGAAGCGCGCCGACAGCCCGTATGTGGCCGGACGGGTACGCGGCCTGTGGTGGAAATGGAAGCGCAACCCGCTGTTGATCGATGCGGTGCTGATGTACGCCCAGCGCGGCCACGGCAGGCGCAGCGGCAGCTTCTCCGACTACACGTTCGGCCTGTGGCGGGGCGGCGAATTGCTGCCGGTCGGCAAAGCCTATTTCGGTTTTTCCGACGCCGAGCTGGTGTTCCTGGACCGTTGGATCCGCCATCACAGCATTGCCCGGTTCGGCCCGGTGCAGGAGGTGGAAAAGGCCCTGGTGCTGGAAGTGGCGTTCGACGCGGCACAGCTTTCCTCGCGCCATAAATCCGGCGTGGCGCTGCGTTTCCCCCGCATCTCCCGCATCCGCACCGACAAGCCCGCCGAGGAAGCCGACCAGCTGGATACCCTGATGGCGCTGGTGGAGGATCGGCAGATGGACGGAGACGCCTGAAACATTGACCCGATGTTCCGCGCGTGCTGCGTTTATCGGCGTAGATTCGGGAGGATGGCATGGCGCTTTTTGAAAATGCGGCAAAACGGAAGATGCAGGAGGGTGGGGTCGCGCTCGGTTTCGGGGTGCATCATCTGCGCAGCTCCGCGGTGCCCATGCTGGCCAAGGCCAGCGGCCATGACTGGCTGTTCATCGATACCGAACACGGCGCCTTCTCGGTGCAGGAGGCCACGCAGCTCTGCATCGCCGCCCTGCCGCACGGCATCACCCCGATCGTGCGCGTCTGCGCCGG
>JAYTXR010000195.1:0-12170 GCA_043742865.1 Acetobacteraceae bacterium | reverse complement strand
TTTAACTCGCGGGTCACGGGTCAAATATCCAAGTTTGCGGAGAATAGGCCGCATATCGGGATCGGACTCGACCAAAGCTTTGGAGATGCCGTGGCGCAGCGCGCCGGCCTGACCGGACAGCCCGCCGCCGTTCACGGTGCAGAACACGTCGAACTGGTTGTAGCGGTCGGCCACCAGGAAGGGCTGGTTGATCAGCATGCGCAACACCGGGCGAGCGAAATACTCGGTGACGCGCTTGCCGTTGACGTTGATGTCGCCCTTGCCGGGCTTGATCCACACCCGTGCGATGGCGTTCTTGCGCCGCCCGGTGGCGTAGCTGCGGCCGAGCACGTCACGCTTGGGTTCGCGCTTCGGGGCGGCGTTCTCGATCGTGCCGGCGGCAACCGCGAGGTCCTTGAGGTCGGCAAGCGTGCGGGGCTCGTTGTCCCGGCGGGGCTGGGTTTCGGACATCTGGATCAGACCCTCTTGTTCTTCGGATTCATGGCGGCAACGTCGAGCATTTCGGGCTTTTGGCCGTCATGCTTATGGTCGGCACCGCCGTAAATGTAGAGATGCTTCATCTGGGCACGCTGCAACGGGCCGCGGGTGATCATCCGTTCCACGGCCTTTTCCAGCACCCGCTCCGGATGCTTGCTTTCCAGCCGCTGGCGGATGGAGCGGCCCTTGATGCCGCCGGCATAGCCGGTGTGGTAATAAAAGATCGATTGCTCGGCCTTGTTGCCGGTGACCTTCACCTTCTGGGCGTTGACGACAACGACGTTGTCGCCGCAATCGACATGCGGGGTGAATTGCGGCTTGTGCTTGCCGCGCAGCCGGTTGGCGATGACGACGGCCAGGCGGCCCAGAACCAGGCCTTCGGCGTCGATCAGAACCCAGTTTTTTTGGACCTCCGCGGGCTTTATGGAGATGGTGGTCTTCATGGAGCTTTGCTTTCGTACTTTGACGGACAGGCGATACTTTAAAGGACAGGCGTTCGGTTAGATCGAATGCGGGCTTATGGGGCGAATGGCCTTGTGCCGTCAAGGATTTATCTATGTGGTAATATATTACCATAACATAAGAGCGTCACCGCGGGACACCGTTCTGCCGGATGGGCCGACCAGCCGGGTTGCACCGAATGCCCGGCGTTGATGGGCGCCGCGTGGATAGAAGTCCTGAAAAACTATCCTGCTTTCTGACACATTACTCCACCCCACGTCATGTGAGACGGAAGCGAGACGGCCTCTCGGGAAATGCGAGGCCCTCCGCCCCTGGATCCCATCTTCCTGATAAGTATCGCGTTTCCAAAGGGCAACGGCCCTTTGGCGGGTCCAGGGCAGAGCCCTAGCCTTCCCTGTGTTAACAGTCATTATCCATGAAGATTGGTATAAGTCGGCCTCCGGGGCGTGCATTCGCCGGGGCTGTTATGCCAAGCTAAATGGCGGTTCCGGCTGGCGAAACACACGAGGCGGAACCATCTCCGGGGATCCGAGGATCCTGCCAATGTCGCAAACGCTGATCGGTCCCGCCGCCATGACCTCTCCTGCGCTGTTCATGCCGCAAAAACAGGCGCTCAAGCCGGTCACCCGGGCGCTGAAGGTCGTCTCCGACTACGAACCCGCCGGCGACCAGCCGACCGCGATCCGCGAACTGGTGACCGGCGTCACCGGGGGCGAGATCGACCAGGTGCTGCTCGGTGTCACCGGCTCGGGCAAGACCTTCACCATGGCCAAGGTGATCGAGGCGGTGCAGAAACCCACGCTGGTGCTGGCGCCGAACAAGACCCTGGCCGCCCAGCTATATGGCGAGATGAAGTCGTTCTTCCCCGACAACGCGGTGGAATATTTCGTCAGCTATTACGACTACTACCAGCCTGAAGCGTATGTGCCACGCACCGACACCTACATTGAAAAAGACGCCCAGATCAACGATCAGATCGACCGCATGCGCCACGCCGCCACCCAGGCGCTGCTGGAGCGCAACGACGTGATCATCGTCGCCTCGGTGTCCTGCATCTACGGCATCGGCTCGGTCGAGACTTACGCCAAGATGGTGGTGAAGCTGGAGGTCGGCGGCGCCATCGACCGCGACAAGCTGGCCAAGGGGCTGGTCGAACTGCAGTATCGCCGCAACGATGTCGCCTTCGTGCGCGGCAGCTTTCGGCTGCGCGGCGAGGTGATCGACATCTTCCCGAGCCACTATGAGGACCGCGCCTGGCGGGTCAGCCTGTTCGGCGACGAGATCGAGTCGATCCACGAATTCGACCCGCTGACCGGGGAGAAGGCCGCCGCGCTGGAAGCCATCACCATTTACGCCAACAGCCACTACGTCACGCCGCGCCCCACTTTGGCGCAGGCGATCCTCGAGATAAAGGCCGAATTGAAGGAACGCCTCGCGGAACTGACCATCGCCGGAAAACTGCTGGAGATCGAGCGGCTGACCCAGCGCACCAATTTTGACATCGAGATGATGGAGACCACCGGCTCCTGCAAAGGGATCGAGAATTATTCGCGCTATTTGTCGGGCCGCAATCCCGGCGAGCCGCCGCCGACCCTGTTCGAGTACCTGCCGGAGAACGCGCTGCTGGTGGTGGATGAAAGCCATGTCACGGTGCCGCAGATCGGCGGCATGTACAAGGGCGACTTCAACCGCAAATCGGTGCTGGCCGATTTCGGCTTCCGGCTGCCGTCCTGCATCGACAACCGGCCGCTGAAATTCGAGGAATGGGAGCGGTTCCGGCCGCAAACGGTGTTTGTCAGCGCCACCCCGGGGCCGTGGGAAATGGAACGCACCGGCGGGGTGTTCGCCGAGCAGGTGATCCGCCCGACCGGGCTGATCGACCCGGTGACCGAAATCCGCCCGGTGGAGCACCAGGTCGACGATCTGCTGGCCGAATGCCGGATCGTGGCCGGCCGCGGCGGCCGGGTGCTGGTCACCACCCTGACCAAGCGCATGGCCGAGGATTTGACCGACTACCTGACCGAACACGGCGTGCGCGTGCGCTATTTGCATTCGGACATCGACACGCTGGAACGGATCGAAATCATCCGCGACCTCCGGCTCGGCGTGTTCGACGTGCTGATCGGCATCAATCTGCTGCGCGAGGGACTGGACATTCCCGAATGCGAGCTGGTCGCGATCCTGGACGCCGACAAGGAGGGGTTCCTGCGTTCGGCCACCTCGCTGATCCAGACCATCGGACGCGCCGCGCGCAACATCGATGGCCGGGTGATCCTGTATGCCGACGTGCTGACCAACAGCCTGCGCCGCGCAATCGAGGAGACCGACCGGCGCCGGGCCAAGCAATCGGACTGGAACGCGGCGCATGGCATCACGCCGATGAGCATCAAGAAGCAGATCGGCCGGGTGATGCAGTCGGTGTTCGAACAGGATTACGTGACCGTGGCGCCCGTCCGGGACGCGTCGGCGCTGGAATTCGTCGGCAAGAATTTGAAAGCCTCGATCGCCGAGCTGGAAAAGCGCATGCGCGGCGCGGCGGCGGATCTGGAGTTCGAGGAAGCAGCCCGGCTGCGCGACGAGATCCGCCGGCTGGAGGCGTTGGAACTGGGCCTGGAGCCGCCACCGGCGATCAGCGCGTCCCAGCGGCCGAAACGCGACCGAACCCCCGAGCCGATGGGACCGGGTGGGGGTGGCTACGACCCGGCCAAACGGCGTGGCGGGGGCAAGCGCCAGCGGGGGCCATAGCGGGGAACTGCTTGAGGCGGGACGCCGCCGGGACTACAGCACGCTATCATGACCGTTACCCTGGCCACATCACCGGAAAGCCGACACCGCATGGACCAGCCCCGCTTCGCCAATGCTGCCCACAAGCTGCGGCACATCTTCCTGCGCGACATGGTGCTGCCCGCCAGCATCGGGGTGCACGCGCATGAGCACGCCACCAGGCAGCGGGTGCGGGTGAATGTCGATCTGGCGGTGGAGGATCTGGGCGCGGAATTTGTATCCCGTCCCGCGGTCGGGCGCGACCTGCTGTCACGTGTGGTTGATTACGAAGCGGTGGCAGACGCGATCCGCGCGATCGTTTCCGCCGGACATATACTTTTAGTTGAAACTCTCGCCGAACGCATCGCCGAGGCCTGCCTGACCGATCCTCGCGTGGAATTGGTACGGGTGCGGGTGGAGAAGCTTGACGTTTTCGCCGATATGGCGGCGGCTGGAGTGGAAATCGAACGCCGCCGATCCGATTTGTCCACCCGCGGCGGCGGATGACACGCACTTACAGGCACATGCCGGATTATGTTAACAAGATGACAGCCGACGAAACAACAACCCATGGAAATCAATAGCTTAGGTTTTTGCCTGCGTTTTGGGCAATCCGTCTTCCTGCAAGGATTCCCTTGCGTTTCCGAACTTGCCCGCCGCTCTGTCCACACACTTATCCACAGATTTCGTGGATGCTTTGCCCCGGCCCGACCGCATCCAGGCGTTTGCCTTGACTAGCCCTCCGGAGACGTCGTCGCCAGGACCGGTCTCACAAAATGAGGCACCCCGAGGCGTTGCTGTCATAGAAGCGTGCCTTTTGACCATGCCCGGCAGCCCAGGCGTGTATCGGATGCTCGATGCCACCGGGGGGGCGCTATATGTCGGCAAGGCACGCAACCTGAAAAAGCGCGTGACAAACTACGCCCAACCGATGCGGCTGGCGGAGCGGCTGCGCCGGATGGTGGCAGAAACATTCGCCATGGAGATCGTCACCACCCATACCGAGGCCGAGGCGCTGCTGCTCGAGGCCAATTTGATCAAGCGCCTGAAACCGCGCTTCAACATCGTGCTGCGCGACGACAAATCCTACCCCTGGCTGATGCTGACCGAGGATCATGACTTCCCGCAGATCGCCAAGCATCGCGGCGCGCAGACCCGCCGCGGCAGCTATTGGGGGCCGTTCGCCTCCGCCTGGGCGGTAAACCAGACGGTGACCGCGATGCAGCGCGTGTTCCTGCTGCGCTCCTGCGCCGACACCGTGTTCGCCAACCGAACCCGCCCGTGCCTGCTTTACCAAATCCGCCGCTGCTCGGCCCCCTGCGTCGGGCGGATCGACGCCGAGGGCTATGGCAGGCTGGTTGCCCAGGCCCGGTCGTTCCTGGCCGGCAAGTCCGCTTCGGTGCAGCAGGAACTGGCCGCCGAGATGGAGCACGCCGCGGCGGCGCTGGAGTTCGAGCGCGCGGCCGCTTTGCGCGACCGCATCCGCGGGCTGACCCATGTGCAGGGCAGCGGGATCGCCAACCCGGCCAGCCTGGAGGACGCGGATGTGATCGCCGCCTGGCAGATCGCCGGGCAGACCTGCGTGCAGGTGTTCTTCATCCGCGGCGGCCACAACAACGGCAACCGCGCCTTCTACCCCACCCACGCCAAAACCGATGAGGCGCCCGATGTGCTGGCCGCCTTCATCGCCCAGTTCTACGACGACAAACCGCCCCCGCCGCTGATCCTCGCCAGTGCTTCCCTGCCCGAGCAAGACCTGATCGCCGAGGCCCTAACCCTGAAGGCGGGCCGGCGGGTGGAAATAGCGGTGCCCCAGCGCGGCGAGAAACGCAGCGTGGTGCAACACGCCGAACTGAACGCGCGCGAGGCGCTGGAGCGGAAACTGGCCGAAACCGCCGGCCAGGCCAAATTGCTGGCCGGCGTGGCCGAGCTGTTCGCCCTGCCCGCCTTGCCCGAACGGATCGAGGTCTACGACAACAGCCACATCATGGGCACCAGTCCGTACGGCGTCATGATCGTCGCCGGCGCCGAGGGATTTCTGAAATCGGCCTACCGAAAATACGCCATCCGCGGACCGGCTGCCCCCGGCGACGACTTCGCCATGATGCGGGAAATGCTGCAACGGCGTTTTTCCCGCGCGCTAAAGGAAACGTCAGCCGGCGATCCCCCGCGCCCCGGCGGCACAGCGCCCGATTGGCCGGATTTGGTGCTGATCGACGGCGGTGCCGGCCAGCTTTCCGCCGTGCAGGGGGTGCTGGACGAGCTCGGCGTGTCGGATTTGAAGCTGGTGGCGATCGCCAAAGGCCCCGACCGCGATGCCGGGCGCGAATGGTTCCACACCGCCGGGCGCGCGCCGTTTCAACTGCCGCCGCGCGACCCCGTGCTGTATTTCCTGCAGCGGCTGCGTGACGAGGCGCACCGCTTCGCCATCACCACCCATCGCGCCGGCCGCTCCAAGGCGCTGATCCGCAGCGAACTGGACGGCATCGACGGCGTGGGAGCTTCCCGCAAACGTGCGCTGCTGAACCATTTCGGCTCCGCCCGCGGGGTAAAAATGGCCGGCCAGACGGATTTGGAATCGGTCCCCGGCATCAACCGGGAAACCGCCAGGCGGGTCTATGCGTATTTTCACCCCGGCGTGCGCATGCCAGCCTCGACCTAGATCTAATGGGAGATTGCGACATGCGGGCGATATTCGTGCAGATCAAGTGCGAGATGGGCCAGTCCTACCGGGTGGCGCAGGACGCGGCGGATGGGATCGCGGAACTGTCGGAGCTGTATTCCACCTCCGGCCAGTACGATCTGCTCGGCAAATTTTATCTGGAGCCGGAGCAGGATACCGGAAAATTCGTCACCGAGCGGATCCAGACCCTGCCGGGGGTCCGCGACACCTATACGCTGATCACGTTCAATGCCTTCACCGGCGGACCGGCTTAATCAAGCCGCCCGCTCCGCCTGGGCCACGGTCGGCCCGGTGCCAGCGATGGTCGTGCGGCGCATGTCGCGAGGTAGTTTTTCGTCGAACCGGCGCACCCGGTGCATGGTTTGGCGGTTGTCCCAGATTACCAGATCGTACTGCGTCCAGCTATGCGCGTAGCGGTATTTCGGCTGCGTCACATGTTCGGTCAGGTCGCGCAGGAACGCGCGCGCTTCCGGCATCGGCCAACCGACGATGCCGCCGGCGTGCGCCGACAAATACAGCGATTTCCGCCCGGTGACCGGATGGGTGCGCACCAGGCGCTGGCGCACCGGGGTGAACATTTTCTTCTCCGCGTCGGAATATTCGGTAAAGCCGAGGATGCCGCGCGAATAGATCAGCGAATGCTCGGTAATCAGATCCTCGATTTCCGCCCGGGTGGCGGCATCCAGATCGTCATAGGCCGCGCGCATATCGGCGAATTCGGTATTGCCCACCGAAATCTGCACGCGGCGCCCCGACAGCAGCGAGTATTTCGCCGGCACCGCGCGGAACGAGCTGTCGGAATGCCAGAGCTGGTTGCCCAGGTTGAACATGCGCCGCCGGTCGTCTCGGGCGAAGACCTGGTGGTTCTGATCCAGATTGGACACATCGGCGATCTCCACCGGCAGCCGGCGTTCCTCGGCCTGGGTCACGTTGCCGCCGACCGCCAGCTCGATCTCGCCGAAATTGCGCGAGAACGCAATCTGCTGATCGTCGGTGATATTCTGGCCATGGAACACCAGAACGGCATAACGATCCATGCCGGCCTCGATCGCGGCCACCTCGTCGGCGGCGAGCGGCCGGGTAAGATCGACGCCGGCGACCTCGCCGGCGAAAATCGGGTGCAGGGAACGGATGTCGATTTCCATGGTCTGACACTTCCTCGGTTCCGCGCCGGCCGGTGCCGCGCCCATGGCCCAAAACTTACACCGGTCTTGCTGGCGTGTCAGCCATTCCGCCCCTTGCCAACATGCCGCACCAGCCGATACGAATGATCGGGAAAAAATCATCGGTAAAACTATGAACGCGCCGATCGAACCACCCTCATTGCACGCTGCGCCACCGCTGCTTGGCGTCGAGGACGTCACGCTCTGCTACACCACCACCGAACAGATCGTCACCGCCACTTGGCGGGTGCGCTTCGAGGTTGCGGCGGGCGACCGTTTCATCCTGCTGGGCCCCTCCGGCTGCGGTAAATCCAGTCTGTTGAAGGCGGTCGGCGGCTACATGACGCCGACCGAAGGGCGCATCACGTTGAAGGGCAGGCAGATAGGCAAGCCCGGACCGGACCGGATGATGGTGTTTCAGGAATTCGACCAGCTGCTGCCGTGGAAGACCGTAAAGCAGAACATTATGTTCCCGATGGTGGCGTCGGGAAAATACCGCCGCGCCGAGGCCGCCGACCGCGCCGATGTCTATATCGACAAGGTCAATTTGTCGCGCGCCCGCGACAGCTTCCCCCACACGCTGTCGGGCGGCATGAAGCAGCGCGTGGCGATCGCGCGCGGCATGGCGATGGAGCCCGACATCCTGCTGATGGACGAACCTTTCGCGGCACTCGACAGCCTGACCCGCGGGCAGATGCAGGACGAGCTGCTGGGCCTGTGGGAGGAAACCAAATTCACCCTGCTGTTCGTCACCCATTCGATCAACGAGGCGCTAAAACTCGGCAGCCGCATTTTGCTGATGTCCGCCCACCCCGGCCGGGTTCGCGCGGAGCTGAACGAACTGGAGGGCATCCGCGGCGATCCAGTGCGCACCAAGGAGATGGAGGCGCAAATCTACTCGCTGCTGTTCGGCCGCTCCATCCATGAGGAATCCGAATAGCATGCGCGCCAACTTCATCACCGATATCGATCCGAACGAGCGGCTCGACATCGCCGCCCGGCCGGTGCCGCTGCTGCAACGGCTGTACGGCTATTCGGCGCTGCGCCGGCTGCTGGTCGTGCTGGTGCTGGGCGCCGGCTGGCAGATCTATGCCAGCTGGCTGAACAACCCGCTGCTGGTGCCGACACTGGCCGACACCATCCGCGCCTTCACCACCGACATGGCCAACGGCATTCTTCCCCAGAAGGTGATGATCTCGCTGCGCATCCTGCTGACCGGCTACGTATTGGGCATACTCTGCGCCGCCGTGCTGACCGGGCTGGCGGCGACCTCGCGGATGGGCAATTCGCTGCTGGAAACCCTGACCGCGATGCTCAACCCGCTGCCGGCGATCGCGCTGCTGCCGCTGGCCTTACTGTGGTTCGGCCTCGGCGAGGGCAGCCTGGTATTCGTGCTGCTGCATTCGGTCACCTGGGTGGTGGCAATGAACACCCATTCGGGCTTTCAGTCGATCTCGCAGACCCTGCGCATGGTCGGGCATAATTACGGCCTGAATCCGGTCAGCTATGTGCTGCGTATTCTGGTGCCGGCGGCGTTTCCGTCCATTTTGGCCGGGCTGAAGATCGGCTGGGCCTTCGCCTGGCGCACCCTGGTGGCGGCCGAGCTGGTGTTCGGTGCCAGTTCCGGCAAGGGCGGCCTGGGTTGGTATATCTTCGAGAACAAGAACGAACTGGAGATCGCCAACGTGTTCGCCGGGCTGCTGACGGTGATCTTCATCGGCCTGATCATCGACAGCCTGGTATTCCGCCAGATCGAGACGCGGACCCTGCGCCGCTGGGGCATGCAGTCACATTAGCAAGGACATCTCATGAAACGAATACTTGCCATTCTGGGCGCGCTGCTGCTGACCACTGCCGCGGCGCGAGCGGAGGTCAACGAAGTGCGCTTCGCCCAGCAATTCAGCATGGGCTATCTGCAGTTCAATATGATGGCACACCGGAAACTATTGGAAAAACATGCCGCCCTGCTCGGCATCCCCGAGCTGAAAGTAAGCTGGCGCACATTCAGCGGCCCGGACAACATGAACGATGCGCTGCTGAGCGACAGCGTGGACGTTGTCGGCGGCGGCGTGCCCGGTTTGGTCACGCTGTGGGCCAAGACTTTCGGCACCAAGCAGGAAGTGCGCGGCATAATCGGCCTAGGCCGCTCGCCGATCCTGCTGAACTGCCGAGGGGAAAATTTACAGAGCATCAAGGATTTGGGTCCGGCCAACAAGATCGCCCTGCCGGCGGTGAAGGTGGCGATCCAGGCGGTGATCCTGGAAATGGCGGCAGCGGCCGAGTGGGGCGACAAGAACTACGCCAAGCTCGATGAATTGACGATGTCGCTATCCCCGCCGGATGCCACCACTGGGCTGCTCAGCGGCAGCGCCAGTTTCGACTGCGCCTTCACCGTCCCGCCGTTCCAGAACCTGCAACTGCGCGACAAGGCGATCCACACGATCCTCGATTCCACCGCCCTGCTCGGCGATGCCACCACCGTGGTGGCTTGGACCAGCAAGAATTTCCACGACGCCAATCCCACCGTCTACCGTGCGATCGTCAACGCGCTGCGTGAGGCGTCGGATATGGTCGCCGCCGACATGCCCCAGGCGGTGGCGTACTACGTGGAGGATTCAAAGACCAAGCTGACGGTCCCGGAAATCCTCGGCTTCATCGACGACCCCCGCTACAAATACTTCGCCACCCCCACCGGCACGATGAAATACGCCGACTTCATGGCCCGCGTCGGCAAGATCAAGCGCCGTCCCGCCAGCTGGCAGGAGATGTTCTTCCCCGAGATCTACGATCTAAAAGGCAGTTAATATGCGCACCCACCGCATCGCCTCGGTCCCCGCCGACGGCATCGGTCCGGAGGTTATCGAAGCCGGTCTCGAGGTGCTGGACGCGCTGACCAGCCGCGACCTTGGCTTTGAGTTGAAAATCGACCGCTACGATTGGGGATCGAACTACTACCGCCGCCACGGCGTGTTCATGCCGCCCGATGGGCTGGCCTGGCTGCGCACCGCGGATGCGATCTATTTCGGCGCGGTCGGCGATCCCGACATCCCCGACCATGTCTCGCTCTGGGGCCTGCGGCTGCAAATCTGCCAGGGGTTCGACCAATACGCCAATGTCCGCCCCACCCGCATCCTACCCGGCGTCACCAGCCCGCTGCGCCATGTCGGCGTGGGCGATCTGGACTGGCTGATCATCCGCGAGAATTCCGAGGGCGAATATGCCGGCCATGGCGGGCGCGCCCATCGCGGCCTTCCGGAGGAAGTTGCGACAGAAACCGCCATCTTCACCCGCGTCGGCGTAGAACGGATTTTGCGCTACGCGTTCGAGTGCGCCCGCGCCCGTCCCCGCCGCCATCTGACCGTGGTGACCAAATCCAACGCCCAACGCCATGGCATGGTGTTCTGGGACGAGATCGCTGCCCTGGTCTCGCATGACTTCAAGGATGTGACCTGGGACAAGGAGCTGGTCGATGCGATGACGACGCGCATGGTGCTGAAACCGCGCAGCATCGACACGGTGGTGGCAACCAATCTGCACGCCGACATCCTGTCCGATCTCGCCGCCGCCCTGGCCGGCTCGCTTGGCATCGCGCCGACCGGCAATGTCGATCCCCGGCGGAAAAACCCGTCGATGTTCGAGCCGATCCACGGCTCGGCGTTCGACATCACCGGAAAGGGCATCGCCAATCCAATCGCCGCCTTCTGGACCGCGGCGATGATGCTGGAGCATCTGGGGGAAAAGCCGGGTTCGGAGATGCTGATGCGCGCAGTCGAGCAAGTCTGCGCCACCGGGCTGCTGACGCCCGATCTCGGCGGCAAGGCGACCACGGCCGAGGTCACCCGGGCGGTCTGCGAGGCGCTGCGCGGCCTGAACGCCTGAGGCATTTTTCGGTGCAGCGCGTCGGTTTTCCGCCGGTCGCCCGCGAGGATGCCCAGGTGCTCATCCTGGGCTCGCTGCCAGGCGAGGAATCGCTGCGGCTGGGCCAATATTACGCCCACAAGGCCAACCGGTTCTGGTGGATCCTCGGCGAGCTAATCGGCGCCTCGCCAGACCTTGCCTATGACACCCGCCTGGACCGGCTGATTGCCCACCACATCGCGCTATGGGATGTCTGCGCTAGCGCGGTTCGCCCCGGAAGCCTGGATGCGAATATTGTCCGGCCGAGCGTGGTGGCGAACGATTTTGCCGTGTTCCTCGCTGCCCATCACGCCCTGCGGCTGATCTGTTTCAACGGCAGCCAGGCCGCGGCTCTGTTTCGCCGCCAGGTGCCGATCGAACTCCCCCCGCCTCTCCGCTGCGAACAGCTCCCTTCCACCAGCCCCGCCCATGCCACGATGCGCCCGGAACAGAAACTGGCAATCTGGCGGGCGACGCTTGGCGAATTCATCGCCTGAGCCGGCTGGTACGATCTGTCGAAATCGGAAGTGCCGAAGGATTTCGTTCAGCGCACGAAATTCGTTTGCGGAGGGCGCGATACGGACTAATCTACAGTTGGTAATAAACCGGGAGGCTTGGATGAACTGGTTCGCAAGCGGGCAGCAACCGGGGGGGCAGCCGCAGCCGCCTTTGCCGTCACAGCGCATCGCCTATATTTGGGCAGTAATCAGCGAGATACGGATGCT
>JAYTXR010000194.1:0-13773 GCA_043742865.1 Acetobacteraceae bacterium | reverse complement strand
ATCCTACGCCGCTGTTCCGGCACGCCGCGCTGTCGCGGCGGTTGATGCTGTCTCAGCGCATGATCGATTGTCGCGTATCACGCAACGTGAGACCGGATCGGGTGTAGCCTACTCCACCCGTGCCGTCGCGGAGCCCGTCACCACTTCCTTGCCATCCTGGTTGACGGTGGAAATAGCCAGATCCACCAGCTTGACGCCGCCCTCCTCGCGGATTGCTTCCACGGTCGCGGTGGCGTCCAGCGTGTCGCCCGGCCAGACCTGGTTGGTGAAGCGCACGCCGAATTTTGTCAGGGTGCCGTCGCCGACATAGTTGGTCAGCATCTTGCCGGTCAGGCCCATGGTCAGCATCCCGTGCGCGAACACGGAGGGATAGCCGGCCACCTGGGTGGTGTAGACCTCGTCCGAATGCAGCGGGTTGTAGTCGCCGGACGCGCCGGCGTACTGCACGAGCTGGGTGCGCGACAAATTGGTTGCGACCCGCTCGGAATGCTTGTCGCCGATCTTCAGGCTGCTTGCCTTGAGTGCCATTTTTCTGATCCTTCTCAGCTCTGCTCGACCGGGCGTTCGGTCGTTACGCTGACGCCGCGCGCGGTGACGACCAGTTCGCCTTTCTGGTCGCGATACTCGGTGATCCGGTCATGGAAAATCAGCTTGCCGGCCCGCTTGCTCTCGCGTTCCCAGGTCTTGCCGGGCTTGCTCTCCGCGGTCAGCACATCGCCGGGGCGCGGATGGCGATGGTATTCGTAATGCTGCTCGGCATGCAGACCGCCCGTGGACGAGGGCTTGCCTTCGACGCCGCTCGGGCCCTTGGCGGAGCCGAACCAGGGCTGACCGGGTTTTGGCCGCAGATGATACTCGGGATCGAACTGTGCGGATGACTGCACGAAGGTGGGCGGGGCGACAATGCCGCCGGCCTCGGTCGCCTTCGCGCGGGCGGCATCGTGATAGACCGGGTTCAGGTCGAACAGCGCGTTGGCGAACATTGCGATATGCGTCGCCTCAACAGGCAAAATGATCTTTGGCAAAGTGGCTCCTCCGGTTTTCTTGGTTGGCCGGCCCAGGGTCGGACCCGGCTGAGCCTAGCAGACCCGGATTTGCGTGCAATCGGGGCTTTGACCGCTCTGCCTTAAGCGTGCAGCTTTGGGAAAATGACGACGGCAGGGAAGAAAACGCCATGAAATTCGGACTGCGCTACTGCAATACGGGCGCCTTTGTGGACCCCGCGCGCGCCGTGGAACTGGTGCAGGCGGCGGAGGCGGCCGGGTTCGACTCCGCCTGGACGGTGGAGCACACGGTGATCCCGCATGGTTACCAGTCGCAATATCCATACTCGCCCTCCGGCCGGCTGCCCGGCGGGGACGGCGATTTCGACCTGCCGGACCCGCTGATCTGGATGGCCTATGTCGCCGCCGCCACCACGCGGATCAAGCTCGCCACCGGCGTCATCATCCTGCCGCAGCACAACCCGGTGATCACCGCCAAGCAGGTGGCAACCTTGGACCACATGTCCGGCGGGCGGGTGATCCTGGGCGTGGGGGTGGGCTGGCTGAAGGAGGAGTTCGACGCGCTGGGCTCGCCATTCGCCGAGAGGGGGGCGCGGACCGACGAATACATCCGGGTGATGCGCGAATTATGGAGCGCCGACAGCCCGACCTTCGAGGGCAGGTTTTTTAGTTTTAAAGGCGCCTATATGCGCCCCAAACCGGTGCACCGCTCGGTGCCGATCGTGATCGGCGGACATTCGACGTTCGCGGCGAAACGGGCGGGCCGGCTCGGCGACGGCTTCTTCCCCGCGCGCGGCGCGCCGGCGGATTTGGTGAAACTGGTGCGCGATACCGCGGTAGCGCACGGCCGCGACCCCGACGCGATCGAGATCACCACCAGCCTGCCCGATAATTTGGACGATCTGCCGGCAATGGCGGCCGCCGGGATCGGGCGGGTGCTGGTGCCCGTGGTGTTCACCAAGGAATTCAAGAACGTCGTGCGCGGCCCCGAGGATGTTGGCCGATGGCGCGATCTGATCGAGAAACACGCCCATGGCTGAGGCACGGTCGCGGCCCGAGGATTGGATCGCCGATCCCCGCCGGCCCTATACCGGTGCCGAATACATGGCCAGTCTGCGCGACGGGCGGGAGGTCTACATCAACGGCGAGCGCGTGGCCGATGTCACCGCCCATCCGGCCTTTCGAAATTCCGTGCGCTCGATCGCGCGCCTATATGACAGCCTGCACGACCCGAAGCTGCGCGACGTGCTGACCTGCCCGACCGATACCGGGTCCGGCGGCTACACCCATAAATATTTCCGCGTCCCCCGCTCGCGCGAGGATCTGATTGGCGCGCAAGGGGCGATCGCGCATTGGGCGCGACTGACCTATGGCTGGATGGGCCGCACGCCGGACTACAAGGCCGCGTTCTCCAACACGCTGGGCGCCAATTCGGAGTGGTATGGCCCATACGCCGGCAACGCGCTGGCCTGGTACAAGCGCTGCCAGGAAACCGTGCCGTTTATGAACCACGCCATCGTCAATCCGCCGGTCGATCGGCAAAAGCCGGCCGAGCAGGTCAAGGATGTTTTTGTTTCCGTCACCCGTGAAACCGATGCCGGAGTTTACGTCTCCGGCGCCAAGGTGGTGGCGACCTCGGCGGCGCTGACGCATTACAATTTCATGGGCCAGACCTCCAAAACCGCGACCGAGGATCTGGACATGTCGTTGACCTTCATCGTCCCGATCGATGCGCCGGGCCTGAAACTGTTCTGCCGCACCAGCTACGAGCTGGCCGCGCAGCGCGGCGGCTCGCCGTTCGACTATCCGCTGTCCTCGCGGTTTGACGAGAACGACGCGATCTTCGTGCTGGATAATGTTTTCATCCCCTGGGAGGATGTGCTGATCTACCGCGACCCGCCGCGGATCCTCAGCTTCTTTCCGGCCTCGGGTTTTCTGAACGGCTTCCTGTTCCAGGGCTGCACAAGGTTTGCGGTGAAACTGGATTTCATCTCCGGCCTGCTGTCCAAGGCGTTGCACGCGACCGGGGCGGACGAGGCGGCCGGCACGAAGGCCCTACTCGGCGAGGTGATCGCCTGGCGGCATTTGTTCTGGTCACTGTCGAACGCGATGGCGCACAACCCCGACCCCTGGAAGGGCAGCGCGGTGCTGCCGGAACGCCAGGCGGCGCTGGCGTACCGGGTGTTCGCCCCCGATTGCTATCCGCGCATCAAGGACATCATCGAGCGTACGGTGACCTCCGCGCTGATTTATTTGCCATCCTCGGTCAAGGATTTCGCCAATCCCGCGATAGAGCCTTATTTGCGCCAGTATGTGCGCGGCTCGCACGATATCGGCTATGTCGAGCGCATCAAGATGATGAAGCTTCTATGGGATGCGATGGGCACCGAATTCGGCGGCCGGCATGAACTATACGAACGCAACTATGCCGGCGGCTGGGAGGATATCCGCACCCAGGTGGTGACCGAGGCAGAAAAAGCCGGACGCCTGACATCGATGCAAAATCTGGTCGAGCAATGCATGGAAGATTACGACGAGCAAGGCTGGACCGGCGATATCTGGCTGAACCCCGAAGCCCCGTAGCAAAGCAAAAGCATAACAACCATAAGAATCATAACGATTCTTATGGTTGTTATTTTCTAACTTTAACGCCCGATTATAGCGGATCTACCTGCATCTGCGTCGTGGCGGCGGGGAAGTAACGGAAACCCTCCCCGGCCTTGGCGACGTGGCCGATGCCTGGCCAGGCGAAATGATAGGCCAGGATCATCGTCTTGTCGGCCGCCAGCATGTTCAGCATCTTCACGCGGGTCTGCGCCGATTGCGCCGGATCGGTGTCGTAGGCGAATTGCGTCAGCGGCTTTTCCATCAGCAACACCGGGTGGTGCGTCAGATCGCCGATGTAGCAGAGCTTATCGTTGCCGATGTTGATCATATACATCGTGTGGCCGACGGTATGGCCCGGTGCGGCGATCGCGTGCACGCCGGGCAGTATTTCCTGGCCGTCCTTTACCCAGGTGATGCGTTGCTTGTTCGGAACCAGATTATGCTTGGTCTGGTCGTAGAACGCCTTCAGCTTCGGCCCGACCTTCGCCTCGTCGGTCCAGTAATTATAGTCGCTTTCGGTAATATATAGCTGCGCATTAGGGAAGTTCAGCGAGCCATCCGCCGCAGCAATGCCGCCGCAATGATCGATATGCGCGTGCGTCATCACCAGCGCATCCACGTCTTTCGGATCGATCCCGGCCTGCTTCAGCGTCACCAGCAGCTTGCCGGTGCTGTCGCCGAACAGCTTGGAGATGCCCATGCCGTTGTCGAAGATGATAATGCGGTCACCGGTGTTCAGCACCAGCGTGTTCTGCTCCAGCGGCGCCGACTGGGTGGGCAGGAAATTGGCGGTCAGCATGTTGTCGAGCTCGGAAGCGGTCGGCCCCAGAAAGGCTGCATGTGGGTCGCCGAGCGGCAGCACGCCATCCGAAATGATTGTTGCCTCCGCGGTGCCGATCTTGAAGCGGTAGAAGGTTGGCACCTGGTTGGTCTGCATCGGACCCTTGGCCAGGGCCGATCTGCTGGCCATGCCGATGGCGCCGATTCCGAAACTACCGGCGACAGCCGCCATCGAACTGGCTCGCAGCAGGCCGCGACGTGAAAAACGATGTTGGTCGATCGGGTTCATTTTTCCCTCCAAATATTTTTTCGCCCGAACACGCGGGGCGTCCATCAGCAGACCACGCGCGAGACCCACTTACAATTGCGGATTGTTCCCAACAGCGTGATCGTGTCGGCGAACCCAAATGTTGCTTGCGTCGCCTCGGAATACGCCGCACGCACCGCCGGATCGTTGTTGAATTCAGATTGGCGGCGCGGAAGAATGGCGCCGGTCCGGGTCCTCCGGATAGCGGATCTCCAGCACATCGACAGCCTCGCGCCCGGCCGGGGTGACGATCTGGACGGTGTCGCCGACGCGCGCGCGCAGCAGCGCGCGGGCAATCGGGGAATGCAGGCTGACCTCGCCGCGCTTCAAATCGGCTTCATCGACGCCGAGAATGCGGATCGTGCGCTCCTCGTCGCGCGCGTTGGCATAGGTGACCGTGGCGCCGAAGAACACCTGCTCGCGGTTGGTCTGCCGGGCCGGGTCCACCACCGCGGCGAGGCGCAGGCGTTTGGTCAAATGGCGCACCCGGAAGTCGATCTCGCGCAGGCGTCTTTTACCGTACAGATAGTCGCCATTCTCCGACCGGTCGCCATTGCCGGCCGCCCAGGAGACGATCTCGACGATTTTCGGGCGCTCGACCCGCAGCAGCGCGTTCACCTCGTTCTGCATCCGGGCAAAACCGGCCGGGGTCATGTAGTTCTTCACGCCGGGCGGCAGACCGGTGGGGTCGTCCTCAGGGTCGTCCTGGTCCTGGTTCATCGGATCACTCTCGCAGATTTCGCTTTCCCGGTCGCATCCCGGTGCAGGCATACTGCGGGCAGCGAATGGGGGGAATGACGATGCGTGTTTGTGCGTGCGGCGGTTTTCATGCGTTCGGGCGGCGGGGCCTGCTGGCATCGTCGGCGGCGTTTGCGGTCGTGGCCGGTCGGGGCATGCCCGCCTGGGGCCAGCCTGTGCCAGCCACCGCCGGGCCGGCGGACCCAATGCTGCTGGACGATCTGGTGATCGCCAACCGCATCCTGTTCGACCAGGGCGTGGTGGACGGGTTCGGCCATGTCAGCGTGCGCCACGACAAGGACCCCAACCGGTATCTGCTGGCGCGCAGCATGGCGCC
Organism: Acetobacteraceae bacterium; assembly: GCA_043742865.1. Classification (GTDB taxonomy): domain Bacteria; phylum Pseudomonadota; class Alphaproteobacteria; order Acetobacterales; family Acetobacteraceae; genus PALSA-911. The sequence continues at coordinate 8,000 of JAYTXR010000194.1, read as the reverse complement.
CGGCCTGGTGACCGGCGCAGACATTCTGGAATACGATCTGGACAGCGTGCCGGTCGATCCGCGCGGGCGGGTGTCGTACCTGGAGCGCTTCATCCACGGGGCGATCTACCGCGCCCGGCCGGACGTCAATGCAGTGGTGCACAGCCACTCGCCCGGCGTGCTGCCGTTTGCGGATACCCAAATGAAGCTGATGCCGATGAACCACATCGCCGGATTTTTGGGCGAGGACACGCCGGTATTCGAAATCCGCGACACCGCCGGCCCCGCCAGCGACATGCTGATCCGCAACGCCGCCCTCGGCCGGGCGCTGGCCGGCACGCTCGGGCCGCACAGCGTGGCGCTGATGCGCGGCCACGGCAGCGTGACCGCCGCCCAGAGCCTGCACCACGTGGTATTCCGCGCGGTCTACACCGAAATAAACGCGCGGGTGCAGAGCGAGGCCCTGAAGCTGGGCCAGCCGACCTATCTGAACGCCGAGGAAGCCGCCGCGGCGACCGTGACCAACAACGCGCTGGTGGACCGGCCGTGGGAGCTCTGGAAGCGACGGGTGGCGGGGAAGTAGCCTTGCCGCGCTACCGATCTTGCGTATGTTCCGCCGCTGCGTGTCCAAACAGGGGAGCCCCGGATGCCCGATCTTTTCAGTCCCTACACGCTCAAAGGCGTCACGCTGCGCAACCGGATCGCGATGTCGCCGATGACGATGTACCGCTCCGTCGACGGCCTGATGAACGACTTCCATGTCATGTTGATGGGGTCGCGCGCCGCGGGCGGGTTCGGCCTGGTGTTCCCCGAGCAGCTGGCGATCACGCCGGATGGCCGCACCGGCACCAGCTGCGCCGGCATCTACGACGACGCGCAGATCGAGGGCCTGTCGCGGGTGACGGCGATCATCAAGGACATGGGTTCCGTGCCCGCCATCCAGCTCGGCCATACCGGCCGCAAAGGCAGCGAGCTGAAGCCATGGGAGGGAAAAACCCAGTTGCCGCCCGAGCATCCCGATGGATGGCAGGTTCGCGGCCCCTCGGCGATCCCCTATGGCGGCCGCTACACCTACCCCGTCCAGGCGCTGACCATCGAGGAGATCAAGGAGATCCATCGCAGCTACGCCCGCGCGGCTCAACGGGCGCTGGATGCCGGGTTCGAGTGGCTGGAGATGCATTTCGCGCATGGCTATCTCGGCGCCAGCTTCTTCTCGCCGCTGGCCAACCAGCGCACGGATGAATACGGCGGCAGCCTCGAAAACCGGATCCGCTTCCATCGCGAGGCGCTGGACGCGGTTCGCGCGGTATGGCCCGAGCGGCTGCCGCTGACCATGCGGCTCGGCTCGGACGACTTCAACGAGCACGGCGTGCAGTTCGACGACGCCGTATGGGCCGTCGGGGTCATGAAGGAGCACGGGCTGGATCTCGCCGATCTCAGTCTTGGCATGAACACCGACGACATCAAGGATGCGCCCTTCGACCAGGTGGCATTCATGGTCGAACGCGGCAGCCGGGTCCGGCGTGAGGTTGGAATTCCCGTGGGGGTAAGCTGGAATCTCGGGCTGCCCGCGGTGGCCGACCGGGTGATCCGGCAGGAACTGATCGACCTGGTGCTGCTGGGCCGGCCCGCTTTGTCGAACCCGCATTGGCCGGTCTGGGCCGCGCGCGAACTGGCCCATAACGATCCGTTCTCGTTGATCCCCGAGGATTGGTCCTGGTGGCTGCGCAAACGTCCCGGCCCGGAAGGCTCACTCGGCTGGCCTCAAGCGGGCACCGCCTGATCTGCCCCGCGGTTGTGTCGGCTTCGCGATTTGTCTACGCTCCGATCGCACCCATTTTCCCGGAAACCCGATGACCGATCCAATCAAAGTATTCTGGCAACCGCACTGAACCAGCTGCCTCAGGGTAAAAGAATTTCTCTCGGTCCGTGGGATCGAGTTCCAATCGGTCAATGTGCTGGAAGACAAGGAAGGCATGGAGCAGCTGCGCCGGTTCGGCGCGCGGTCCTTGCCGGTGGTGTCGCGCGGCGATCAATTCGTCATCGCCCAGGTGATCCGCGACGTCGTGGAGTTCCTCGGCCTCGATGCCGAGACCAAACCAATTCTGTCGCCGAGTGAGCTCAGCCAGCGTTACGATCACGTGCTGGAAACCGCGATCCGCCTGACGCGGCAGATGCCGCAGGAATGTCTGGCGCGCGAGCTGCCGAACCGGCCGCGGTCCTGGCGGGTGTTGATGCACCATGTGTTCCAGATCCCGATCTCGTTCCTGGACATGGAGGACACCGGCCAGTCGCTGTCCAGCGAGACCATGCTGGCGCTGCCGCCCGACGACATGCTCACCAGCGAGCAGATTGCCAATTTCGGCGAGCAAATCCGCGCCCGCTTCGCCATTTGGCACCAGCTGGCCGAAGGCGGGGATTTTTCCGGATCCGTGCCGACCTATTTCGGCGGCACCTCGCGCCATGAGATGCTGGAGCGGACCGTTTGGCATTCCACACAGCATGTGCGCCAGGTGGCATCGCTGCTGGAACAGGCCGGGATACCGCCGGACCGGGCGCTGACGCGCGCCGACATCCAGGGGCTGCCGCTGACCGAGAAAATCTGGGACGCGGGCTGACGACCAGGCTATTGCCGGCGGGCGATCAGGTGTCGTCCCCCAGCGCCCGGCGCCGGAAATCCTTCAGCTTATCCTCGCCGCCGGGCGTTTTCGGGTCGATTTCCAGCTTCTTCCGCAACGCCGCGTAGGCGCCTTTCCAGTCCCCGCGCGCCGCCGACAGCCGCGCCAGCGTGTCGAGGGCGGAAAATTGGCGCGGCTCGCGTTGCAGGACCTCGCCGATATCGGCGATCGCGCCTGGCGTATCGCCGGCTTCGAACCGCGCGATGGCACGCCGGTGCCAGGCTTCGCCATTGGCGGGGTCGAGCGCGATCGCGGCATCGAAATCGGCCTCCGCGTCGGCCGGCGCACCGGCCGACATCTCGCGCATGCCGCGCATCATCAGCAGCCCCACGGCAGGCGATCCGGCCTCCAGCCAAAGATGCTCGATCTGGGTTTCCAGCAGGCCCGCCACCTCCTGGTCGGGTGCGGCTTGCAGGGCTGCGAGCAGCTGGTCGAGCAATAGCTGACCGCGATCCCTGGCCACCGGGGGCGCAGGTCGGGACGGATTCGGAGCCTGGGCTTGGGCCTGAACCGCGAAACACAGGGGCAACAACAAAAGCCAATGCCGCATGGACTATGCTGGCGCCTCCGGCTTGCAGGATGCAAGACTCAGTTGATCAGCGCCGATGGTTTGGGGCCGCCGGCCATCCAGTCCAGCAGTTCCACCGTGTGAACCACCGGCAGGCCGGCGCCGGAAAGCTGCGTCAGGCAGCCGATATTGCCGGCCGCCAGCAGGTCGGGCCTGGTCGCCAGGATGTTGCCGAGTTTTCGCTCCCGCAACTGGGCCGAGATCTCCGGCTGCATCAGATTATAGGTGCCGGCCGAGCCGCAGCAGATATGCGATTCCAACGGTTCGACGACGCTGAACCCGGCGCGGCTCAGCAGCGCCTTCGGCTCATTGCGGATCTGCTGGCCGTGCTGGAGGCTGCAGGCGGAATGATAGGCCACGGTCAGCGCCGGTGCGGCGCGCGTCGGGGCGTAGCCGATGCGGGTCAGATATTCGGAGATGTCCATCGCCAGCGCGGAGATCTGCTCCGCCCGCGCGCGTTCCGGGTGCTCGCGGAACATGAAACCGTAATCCTTCACCACGGTGCCGCAGCCCGAGGTGTTGATGACGATGGCATCCAACCCGGCCCCATCGATCTCCCGTCCCCAGGCCGCGAGATTGGCGCGCGCCGCGGTCAATGCCGGGGCATGCCGGCCCATGTGGTGCACCAACGCGCCGCAGCAGCCGGCACCTTTGGCGACCGTTACCTCGATCCCCAGACGCGTCAGCAGCCGGATCGTCGCCTCGTTGATCGACGGCGACAGCACCTGCTGGGCGCAGCCGGCCAGCAGCGCCACCCGGCCGCGTCGCGCACCCTGCGCGGCATGCACGCGCGCGCCTTCCATCGGGCTGCGGCCCGGCAAGGATTTCGGGGCCAGTTGCAGCATCGCGCGCAACCGGTTGGCCAGCCTGCCCTGGCCGGGGATCAGCCCGGCAAACGGCCGGGCCAAACCGGCCCCCAGCAGCGTCAGACGAAGCAGGAAGGGGCGTGGCAGCACGATCGCCAGCCCATTGCGCAGTAGCCGTTCTGGCCACGGACGGACAAAGGTGTTTTCGATATGCACCCGGGCATGGTCGACCAGATGCATGTAATTCACCCCCGACGGGCAGGTGGTCATGCAGGACAAACACGACAAACAGCGATCGACGTGGCGCACCACCTCCTCGGTTGCGGGGCGGGCCTGCTCCAGCATGTCCTTGATCAAATAGATGCGCCCGCGCGGGCTATCCAGTTCGTCGCCCAGCAGCAGAAAGGTCGGACAGGTCGCGGTGCACATGCCGCAATGCACGCAGCTGCGCAGGATCTGGTTGGAGACCGCGGTATCGGGGTCGAGCAGCTGAGTTGGACTGAAATTCGTTTGCATATCGATTATATCCCGGCATACATGCGGCCAGGGTTTAAAATGCCCCTAGGGTCCATTGCCGCCTTCACCCGCCGGGTGATGCGCCCGAGCGCCGGCGGCTCCGGCGGGATCACATCGACCACGGCGCGCAGCGGCTCGGGCGCGCGCAGCAGCGTCCAGGTGCCGCCGGCATCGCGGGCCGCCTGTTCCACCGCGGCGTGCGTGCCGGCATCGGCGTGGCCGGCCAGCCAGACCAGACCGCCGCCCCAATCGAGATAACCGCGCAGGTCGGCTTCGGTTTGCAGCGCGCTCAGCACGCCAGGGCCGGCGGACGGGCGCACGCAGACGCGCCAGATCGCATCGTCCGGGTCCGCCGGCAGCGGCACGCCATCGCGCACCGCGCGCCAGATGGCTCGGGATGCCCCGTCATCCAGTATCTCGGCCGCGCCGAAACCCGCCAGATCGGCGCGCAGCCTTCCGGTGCGGTAGGCGACGGAGGTGGCGAAATCCTCGATGCGCAGCAGCGCCACCGATTGATCGAGCCCAGCCAGGCCGGGCACGCGGGCAGCGGCCTCCGCCGGCAGCCAGGCGGCGGCGGAGACGCTGTACGGGGAACCCAGCCCGGCCGACAGCGCCGCGACGCCGGTGCTCGCGTCCAGACCGGCCAGCAGCACGGTGCCTGTCGATTCCGGGGCCGGCAGCACCTTCAGCGTGATCTCGGTGATTACCGCCAGCGTACCGTGGCTGCCGGTCAGCAGCTTGCAGAGATCGAGCCCGGTGACGTTCTTCAGCACCCGGCCGCCGGAATGAATGATCTCGCCGATGCCGTTGACCGCGCGCACGCCCATGACGTGATCGCGCATCGCCCCCCAGGCCACCCGGCGCGGTCCGGACAGATTGGTGGCGACTACCCCCCCAAGGGTTTGCGGCGCGACACTGCCGAGCAGGGCAGAGAAATCCGGCGGTTCGGCGATCAGATGCTGGCCCTTCTCGGCCAAAGCGGCCTCGACATTGCTGAGGAACGTGCCGGCCCGGGCTGAAATAATCAGCTCCTGCGGCGAGTACAGCGTGATGCCCCAGTGATTGGAGGTGGACAGCACCCGCGCCGCCTGCACCGGGCGCAGCATGCCGAGCTTGCTGGCATTGCCGCGCACCAGCAGCGGTTCGCCGGCGGCGGCGGCCTGCACGATGGCGGCAGCAATGCCGGCTTCCTCCGCGGGCGACTCCAGCGACGCGAGACCGGTCATTCCGCCGCCAGCGCTGGTGTTTCGGCCAACATATCGGCGGTCAACGGAAACACCTTGCTGGGGTTCAGCAGCCAGTCAGGATCGAACGCGGATTTGATGCGGCGCTGCTGGTCGAGCTCGATGGCGGAGAACTGCACGCCCATCAGGTCGCGCTTCTCGACGCCGACGCCATGCTCCCCGGTCAGGCAGCCGCCGACCTCGACACAGAGTCTCAGGATATCGGCGCCGAATTCCTCGGCCGCGTGGAAGCTGGCGGGGTCGTTGGCGTCGAACATGATCAGCGGATGCAGATTGCCATCCCCGGCATGGAAGATGTTGGCGACCTTCAGCCCATAGACCTCGCTCATCTCGCCGATCCGGCGCAGCACCGGGGCAAGCTGGGAGGTGGGGATGGTGCCGTCCATGCACAGATAATCCGGGCTGATGCGGCCCACCGCGCCGAATGCACCCTTGCGGCCCTTCCAGATCGCCCGCGATTGTTCGGCGGTTTTTGCCACTTCCAGGCTAATCGGCGCGTGCCGGGCGCAGATATCGCTGATCCGGGCGAGCAGATCATCCTGCTCGGCGACGCTGCCTTCGACTTCGATAATCAATAGCGCCTCGGCATCCAGCGGGTAGCCGGCGTGCGCGAAGGCCTCGCAGGCGTGGATCGCCGGCCGGTCCATAAATTCCAGCGCCACTGGAATAATGCCGGATGCGATGATGCTGTCGACGCAGGCGCCGGCAACCTCGTTCGAACTGAACGCCGCCAACATGGCGCGTGCGCCTTCCGGGCTGCGCAAAATGCGCACTGTTACTTCGGTCACGATCGCCAGCTGCCCCTCACTGCCGGTCAGCAGCCCCAGCCAGTCGTAGCCGGCGGCATCGAGGTAGGCGCCGCCAATATCGAGGATTTCACCGGCGACGGTTACGATCTTGAGGCCGAGCAAATTGTTCGCCGTCACCCCATAGCGCAAACAATGGGCGCCGCCGGAGTTCATGTTAACATTGCCGCCGATCATGCAGGCCAACTGGCTGGATGGATCGGGCGCGTAGAAAAACTGCCGCTGGGCGACCGCCTGGGTGATGCCGATATTGGTGACGCCCGCCTGCACCACCGCGCAACGATCGGCATAGTCGATATCCAGAATGCGGTTCATCCGCATCAGCCCGAGCACCACGGCATCTTCCATCGGCAATGCCCCGCCGCAGAGCGAGGTGCCGGCGCCGCGCGGCACCACCCGCACGCCCTCGGCATGGCAGAACGCCATCACGGCGGCCACTTCCTCGGTGGTATCAGGCAGCACCACGGCCAGCGGCATCTGCCGGTAGGCGGGCAATCCATCGGTTTCATACGGTTTCATGCGCAGCTTCTCAGCGATCACGGCGCTATCGGGCAGCAGGCGACGCAGGCCTGCGACGATGGCGGAGCGGCGGGCGAGAATGTTTTGTTTCGGTGCGGGCTGTTCGATCATCGCGCTGTTATAGCCGAAAGATGACAGCGCGCCGATAGGCCGGACACGAAAACGCCCCGAAGCCGAAGCTTCGGGGCGCGCAGGCCCAACCCAAAGGGCGGAGCCTAACCCTGGCGGCACTTCATGCGCGGGTTCTTCTTGTTGATCACGTAGACGCGGCCACGGCGGCGCACCACGCGGCAATTTTTGTCGCGGACTTTGGCCGCCTTCAGGCTGTTACGGATCTTCATGACGCGAACCTAGCAAGCTATGAGGGGAAGGAGGGGTGCTGCCTAGTGGCTGCATGCAGGTGTGTCAAGCAAGTGATGCGCCATTGACGCGCTATCCGCGGGGGAGGATCAGGGCGCGTCACAGGAGCATGCGATGCAAAAACCAACCGGCTTGAACACAAAGCGGGGCTTTACCGCAGGGCAGGGATTCCTCGTCGCCTGCTTCGCCGTGGTCGGCCTGGTCGGCATTATGGTCACCTTTATCGCGCCGCTACCGAGCGCCCGCGCCATGCGGCGGGATGCCACACTGGATCAGGTGATGCTGGTCGCCGCCGCGCCAGACGCCGGCCCCGCACTGGAACGGCTGCGCCCGATGCTCGACGACAGTGCCGCAGCCGTGCTGCCGCCGGGCCAGCCGATCACACTGGCGGCCCTCGCCCCACGGGTGCTGGCCGAACGCCAAGTGATGCGCTCGCGGTTTGAGGCTGAACAGGCCTCCCTCGGGTTTCGCCTGCGGGTGCTGATCGGTGTCGTGACATTGATGGCGGCCGGTTTCGGGCTGGC
>JAYTXR010000193.1:0-9419 GCA_043742865.1 Acetobacteraceae bacterium | reverse complement strand
AGCGCCGCCAGCCGCCATAGCCGCCATAACCCCCATAGCCGCCACGATAGCCATAACCCCGGTTCCAGCCGCCGCCCCAACCACCGCCCCAGCCGCCGCCGACAATAACGCTCGGGGCGTAGCCCACCGGCCCAGGCGCGTAATAGCCGCCATACGGGTACGGGGCGGGATATCCGCCATACGGGTAGCCGGCGGCATAGCCGGCATTCGGGGCCGACTGCACCGAGTCGCCCTTGGCGAACATGCACTGGGTATAGGTGACGTCGTATTGCTGCTGCTGCCCGGCATAGGAGGCCTGGGCGCTGCCGGCTCCGGAGGCGCTGCCCACCAGCAGCCCGGCCGCGCCGCCGATTGCCGCCCCGGCGCCCATCTGCCCCGTGAGGGAGCCGAGCGCCGCACCGGCCGCGGCGCCGAGCGCGGTGCCGACGACCGCAGTGCCCACCGCCCGTTCGGTGCCGGCATCGGCCGCCTGGACGCCGCCGCTCAGCTGAAACGCATATTGCCGGCAGCTCAGGTCATCCTGCTGAAACGCCTCGAAACTCTTTCCCTCGCCGGGCAGGGCCATAACGCTCGGCCCCGCGGGTGGCGACACCCCGCAGGCGGCCAGCGCGAACGGGCCAAGGACGGCAACCGAACGGTATAGGGTCCGCATGAAGATAACTCCCTGGTATCCACGGCAGGATATAGGGCGCGTCGATGGCGAATTTAGGGCAGCGTCGGGTAAATCCGCTGGCGGCCGGCGTTTGGCCGGCGGATCGTTCGGATATACGCCTTGCCCCAGCGCAAGGCCGGCTGCTCGATCGCCTGGTGCAGCCACCAGGCCGCCAGCAGCGGCAGCAGCAGCGCCGAAGGCACCCATAGGAGCGCGAACACCGCCGCATTCCCGCCGGCCAGCGCGGCGAGCCCGCGGCCCAGCAGCTTCTGCACCGGCTCATTGACCAGATAGAGGCAATAAGACATCGCGCCCAGCCAAAGCAGGACACGCGAGCGCAGCATCGCGGCGAGCGGCGCCAGCACACCAAGGGGCCGCAGCTGTGCGGTCAGACACAGCGTCCACACCAACGGCGCGGCCAGCTTGTCGGCGCCGCCCTGGAACCAGCACAGCGCCAGCACGGCGCCGAGCACGATGGCGAAACGATCCCGCCTTCCGTCGCGCAAAAGCATCGTGCTGGCCATGCCCAAGGCGAAATACGGCGCCTTGTTGGGCAGGAACGCCCGGCTGAACCGCCACGGCGCGGGCGCGAAATGCTGCCACGCCACCGCCAGCGCGCCGAGGGCCAGAAATGCCGCCACCAGCCGCGCTTCGCGGCCCGGCCGCACGCACAGCGCCGCCAGCAGGTAGAACTGAAATTCCGTCGACAGGCTCCAGGCGGCGCCAAGGAAGCCGAGATACACATCCGGCCAGGCGCCGTCGGGAAACACCCCATGCAGCATGGTCAGATGAGCGGCGATGTTTGCCGCCCAGTCGGCCGGCCAGCCATCGGCCCAGATATGGCCGGCCCGACCGTCGCGGGCGATCCACGGCATCGCATCATACGCGATCGCCACCGGCTGGAGCGCGATCGCGGCGGCGAACACCACCAGGAACACCGGGAAAATGCGCAACACCCTTGCCGCCAGGAACGGACCCATCCGGTGGCCGAAACCGTCGAACGAACCCAGGATCACCATGCCGCTGAGGATGAAAAACACATCCACCGCGGCCATGCCGTGGGAGAATGGCCGCAGCGCCCAGTTGAACCCCCCGTTGAACGCCCACTCTGGCACGGCGATGAACGGCGCCATATGCGAGACCATGACATAGATCGCCAGGCCTCCGCGCAGGCCGTCCAGGCATTCCAGCCGCGTTGCGGAGCCAAGTTTGTTAGGCACACCTATGCATGCAGCAAATCTATGAACAAACCCTTAACCAAGATGCCGCTCAGCTGCCGTCGAGGCCCTGCGCCTCGGGCCAGAAATAATCCTTCCAGGATGCCGGCTTCACCTTCAACGTTCCCACCGTGGCCATAAACTCGGCCCAGATCATCGTCCGCTCCGGCACCATGGTCCATCGCACCTGTTTCTCGGTCGCCGCCGCCTGCACGAAATCCAGCGACAGCTTCGAACCGCTATCCTCGATCCAGTATCGCGCCGCCTGGCGCGGATCGGCATTGACCCGCTCGGTCGCCTCGGTCAGGGCCGCATACAGCGCCTGGAACAAGACCGGTGAGCGGTCGCGGAACCGCGCTGAGGTATAGGCCACGGTGTAGGTGTTCGGCCCGCCGGCGACTTCGAACGAATCGAGCACGCTGTGGATCGAGGCGTTCTGCAATTGCTGCTGCAGGAACGGCGGCAGGCCGAAGGTGCAGTTCACGCCTCCCTGCCGGGTCAGCAGCACGATGGTTGAATCCGGCGCCGACATCGACACCGTCAGCGGGTCGAAACGGGCATATTCCCGGATTCCGTAGGCCTTGGCGGCGGCCATCTGCAACGTCATCGCCGGCGACGACACCTTGATCGACGGCACCGCGATCTTGCCGCAGCGGGCGAGGTCATCGATGCCGCGGATGTCCGGATCGTTGGTGTTCAGCTTGTACGGCAACGACACCAGCGCGCTGACCGCGCGCACTTCCTGCGCGGTGCCGCGGGTTCGCCCCCAGATCGTCAGCATACCGGACGGGCTGCCGGCAACGATGTCGATGCTGTCGGAGATCAACGCATCGTTCATCGTCGAGGGACCGTTAAACTGCGCCCAGGTGACCTTGATTTCGGGAATACCGAGCCGGGCCGCGTGTTGCTGGATCAGTTTCTCGTGGTCCATCACGTTGAACTGCAGGTAGCCCATTGAATATTGCCGCGCCAGGCGGATTTCCGGCACCTCGGCCCGCACCGGACCGATCCCCAGCAGCAGCAACGCGGCGGCGGCAATAACGGCAAAGGATCGCATGGCCAACTCCCGGATATTTTCTGACCGGAGTTTAGGGCCGCTAACGCCGGCCGAACAGCGTCTCGATCTCGGCGCGGGAGAATTTCAGGAAGGTCGGCCGCCCGTGGCTGCAGGTGGCGGCGCGCGGGGTGGCTTCCATCCGGCGCAGCAGCGCCTCCATCTCCGGCTGGGTCAGACGGCGGCCGGCGCGGATCGAGCCGTGGCAGGCGAGCCGGGCGATCACCGCATCCAGCCGCGCCTCCAGCGCGACCGCCTCGTCCATCTCGGCGAACTCATCGGCGAGGTCGCGCAGCAGCGGACCCGGATCGGGCGAGCCCAGCACCGCCGGCAGCGCCCGGACCAGGATGGCCCCAGGGCCGAAACCCTCGATCTCCAGGCCGAGCCGGGCGAGGTCCGCCGCGCGGGCCAGCAGCCGGGCGACATCCGCTGGCGGAAGATCGACCACGGAAGGGGTCAGCGTCGGCTGGCTGCGCACGCCGCCGGCGAACATCTGCTCGCGGATCGCCTCATGCGTCAGCCGCTCATGCGCGGCGTGCTGATCCACCAGCACCAGCGCGCCGTCGGCGGCGACGGCGATCACATAGGTGTCGAGAACCTGCGCCAGCGGCGCGCCCAGCGGGTGGTCCGCCAGCGGCGCCATCGCCGGCAGCACCCGCCCCGACGGTCCGCCCGGGAGAGGCAGCCGGGCTTCCGCGAAGCCCGCATTGGCGCTGCCCGGCGGCGCCCGCCAGGAACGCGGCGATTGGCGTGATTGCAGCAGATGCATCGACGTGCGAGGCGCGTAGGCACCGGCCGGAGTTTCGGCCAAGCCGGCGCCGGCGCCGCCGGACAGCGCCGCACGCAGGCCGGAGATCATCAGCGAGCGGATGGCGCCGGCGTCGCGAAAGCGCAATTCGGTCTTGGCGGGATGCACATTGACATCCAGCGCCTCGGCCGGCAGCTCCAGATACAGCGCCACCAGCGGAAACCGTCCGAAGGCGATGACATCGCGATAGGCCACGCGCACCGAACTGCGCAGCATCGGATCGGCGACCGGGCGGCCATTGACCACCAGCGCCTGGGCAGCCCCGGTGGCGCGGGTAAGGCTGGGCGCGCAGGCCAGCCCGCTCAGCCGCAATTCGCCGCGCTCGGCGTTCACGGTCACGAACGAAGCGGCGGCATCCGGGCCCAACAGCGCCGCGATCCGGGCATGGCGGTCCTGCGCCGGAAGGTCGAACACCTCCCGCCCGTCGCTCTCCAGCCGGAACGCCACGCCGGGGGCGGCGAAGGCCAGCCGGCGCACCGCCTCGGCGGCGTGATCGGCTTCGGTGCGCGGGATTTTAAGGAATTTGCGCCGCGCGGGGGTGGCAAAAAACAAATCGCTGACCACCACCCGCGTGCCCGGCGCGCCGGCGGCAGGGGCGATGTCGGACACAATCCCTCCCTCGACCGTGATCGTGCAGGCGCTATCGGCGTCGCGCGGGCGGGAGGTGATCGACAGCCGGGCGGCGGCGCCGATCGAGGGCAGCGCCTCGCCGCGAAAGCCCAGCGTGCTGATCCGCACCAAATCGTCATCGGTCAGCTTGGAGGTGGCATGGCGCTGCACGCACAGGCCCAATTCGGCGCCCGACATGCCGATGCCGTCATCGGTGACCTCGATGCGGGCGATGCCGCCCTCGCGCAGCGCCACCAAGATGCGCGAGGCGCCGGCATCGAGCGCGTTTTCCACCAGTTCCTTGACCGCCGCCGCCGGCCGCTCGATCACCTCCCCGGCGGCGATGCGGTTGATCGTGGCTTCCGACAGCAGCCGGATACGCGGGGCGATGGCGAATTCCTTTGCGGCGGAGGCTTTCTCGGTCTGCGGATTGCCTCGATTTGGGCCGATTTCCGGGGAAACTTAGAACAGACCGCCGAACAGACCCTGAAGAAAGCCTTTCTTGGCCGGCTGGATGATCGGCGTGGTGCCGATTGTGGAATCATTGCCGAGGGCGGCGTTCTCGCGCAGGCGCTGGGTTTCCTTGCCCGCGTCGATCTGGGTACCGGCAGGCGGCGGGGTCTGCCAGAACAGCATTCGATCGGCAAAACCCTGCTGCGGACGATCGAGCTGGGTATCCTGGTCGATCCGGCGGCGGATATCGGCCGGTGCCGCCGGCCCGGCGGCGGCCAGCAGCGCGTCCTGGCCGGGGGTGATGCCGGGTGCGGCGTTGGCGGACAGCGCCGCTTGCGGCGCCAGGGTCAGCTCGGCCTGCACGCGGTCCGATTGCTCCTGCGGCCGCGACGCGCCGGGGCGGGGCGGCCGCAGCGCGAATTCGGGCGGCATCGACAGCGGCGCGCGGGTGGTGACGCTGAACTCGTCGGGCGCGTCGCGCGTCAGGCCGAAGGTTCGCGACAGGCTGTCGCCGCAGCCGCCCAGCAGCAGGCAGGAGGCCAGTATGACGACCGGAGAACGCGGGGAATGATGTCTCATGGCGCAGTCCTTAATCCCGGTTTCGGGCATCGGCAAGACGATCTTCGCCGCCTTGCCTGGTTCCCCGCCCGGTCGATACGCTGTCCAGCAGCAGGGCGGCCACGCCGCAGACGATCGCGGCATCGGCCACATTGAACACATACCACGACACGCCGCCGATATGCGCATGGATGAAATCCACCACCGCGCCATAGCGCAGCCGGTCCAGCACGTTGCCGACCGCCCCGCCGGCGATGGCGCCGATGCTGGCCGCCATCCACGCCGAGTGCGCCCGCGCCAGCCACAGCCCGAGCGCTGCCACCACCGCCAGCGCGATGCCGGTCAGCGCGACGGTGCCCCAGGAACCGAAGCCGTTCAGCAGCCCGAAGGTGACGCCGCGGTTCCACACCAGGGTCAGGTTCAGCACCGGCAGCAGCACGATCTGATGCAGATCGGGCAGGTTCAGGATGTGCAGCACCCAGTATTTGCTGGCCTGATCGGCGGCCAGCACCGCCAGCGCGGCCAGGATCCCGGCCCGATAGCGGGCGCGATAAATCACGGCTCGACCGCCTCGGCGCAGCGCAGGCAGAGCGCGGGGTGCGCGGCGACCTGGCCGACTTCCTCCAGCATTTTCCAGCAGCGGGCGCATTTTTCACCGGGCGCGGTTTGTACCGAGACCGCCGGCTCCGCGGTGTCCAGTTCCAACGCCACGCCGGAGACGATCGCGATCTCCGACCACTGCTCCGCGCTCAGCAGCGCCGCATGATCCCCGTCGAGCGGCAACACCACGGCGGCTTGCAACGATGATTTTATCAGCCCGCCGCTTCGCTCGGCTTCGATCGCGGTCGTGATGCGCCGGCGCACATCGCGGATTGTCTCCCACTTCGCCGCCAGTTTTCCGTCCCGCCAGACATCCGGCAAGGTCGGGAACAGTTGCAGATGCACCGAACTTTCCTCGCCGAACCGCGCGCCCCAGGCCTCCTCGGCGGTGAAGCACAGCACCGGCGCCAGCCAGATGGTCAGGCAGCGATGCAGATGATCGAGCACGGTGCGGGAAGCGCGCCGGCGCAAACTGTCCGGACGGTCGCAATAGATCGCGTCCTTACGCACGTCGAAATAGAACGCCGACAGGTCGGTGGCGCAGAAATTATGCAGTTCCGGATACACCCCGGTCCAGTCATAGCTGGCGGTCGCGGCGCGGATTTTAGCGTCCAGTTCGGTCAGCCGGTGCAGCACCCAGCGTTCCAACTCCGGCATGTCTTCCACCGCGACGCGCTCATCCTCGGTGAACCCGGCAACGCTCCCCAGCAGCCAGCGCAACGTGTTGCGCAACCGGCGATACAGCTCCGATTGCTGCTTGAGGATTTCCGGCCCGATGCGCAGATCCTCGGAGGTATCGGACATCATAACCCATAGCCGCAGGATATCAGCGCCATACTTGTCGGACACCTGCTGCGGCGCGGTGACGTTGCCGAGCGATTTGGACATTTTTCGGCCGGACTCGTCCATCACGAAGCCATGCGTCAGCACCGCCTTGAACGGCGCCACGCCGCGGGTGCCGACCGATTCCAGCAGCGACGAATGAAACCACCCGCGATGCTGGTCGGTGCCCTCCAGGTATAGATCCGCGGGCCAGGGCAGGCCGCGATCCTCCAGGGTGAACGCATGGGTCGAGCCGGATTCGAACCACACATCGACGATGTCCATCACCTGCTCGAAATCCTCGGCGTTGTAGGCCTCGCCGAGGAAGCGCGACGCCGGCGACGAGTACCAGCAATCGGCGCCCTCGGCGCGGAACGCGGCAACGATGCGCGCCACCACCGCCTCGTCGCGCAACGGCTCGCCGCTGCGTTTTTCCACAAATACCGGGATCGGCACACCCCAGGCGCGCTGGCGCGAGATGCACCAATCGGGCCGCGCGGCGATCATCGAGCCGATGCGGTTGCGGCCGGAATCGGGCACGAAATGGGTCGCCGCGATGGCCGCCAGGGCCTTGTCGCGGATGTGCTCCGGGCCGTCCATGCGGATGAACCATTGCGGCGTGGCGCGGTAGATCAGCGGCGCGCGGGAGCGCCAGGAATGCGGGTAGGAATGCACCAGCTTGTCGCGCGCCAACAGCCCGCCAGCCTCGATCAGCAGCGCACAAACCGGATCCCCCGCCCGGTAGACATGCGCGCCGGCCAGATGCGGCACCCATGGGTTGAAGGTACCGTCATCGCCGACGGTCTCCGGTACTTCCAGCCCATGGGCGCGTCCGAGGATGAAATCGTCCTCGCCATGGCCCGGCGCGATATGCACGAAGCCGGTGCCGGCCTCGGTGGTGACGAAATCGGCCGCCAGCAACGGCACCGCGTGGGGAAATCCGTGATCGTGCCAGGGATGGCGGCATATTGTGCCCTGGAGATCGGCGCCCTTGAACACATGCACGACATGATGCGCGGCGATGCCGGTCTGCTGACCGACCTGGGGCAGCAGGTCGAGGGCGATCAGCAGCTTCTCGCCCACCCGCGCCAACGACCCCGCTTCCGCACCGTCGACATGCACCAGCGCGTAGTCGAAGCTCTCGCCATAGGCGATGGCGCGGTTGCCCGGCATGGTCCAGGGCGTCGTGGTCCAAATCACCACCGCGGCGTCCGCCAGCAGCGCAAGTTCGGTTTCGGCCACCGGGAAGCGGACGAAAATCGTCGTGCTGGTATGGTCGTGATATTCGATCTCGGCTTCCGCCAGCGCGGTTTTTTCCACCGGCGACCACATCACCGGACGCAGGCCGCGATACAGCGCGCCGTTCAGCAGGAACTTGCAGATTTCGTTGGCGATCGCCGCCTCCGAGGCGAAATCCATCGTCGCGTAGCGTTCCGCCCAGCCGCCCTCGACGCCCAGGCGGCGGAATTCGGTTTCCTGCACCGCCATCCATCGCGCCGCATAGGCGCGGCATTCGGCGCGGAAGTGCAGAATGGGCACCTGGTCCTTGTCCTGGTTGCGGCTGCGGTACTCCTCCTCGATCTTCCATTCGATCGGCAGGCCGTGGCAGTCCCATCCCGGGATATACTGCCCGTCCTGCCCGGACATCTGGCGGGAGCGGTTGATCACATCCTTCAGGATCTTGTTCAGCGCGTGGCCGATATGCAGATTGCCGTTCGCATAAGGCGGGCCGTCATGCAGGATGAATTTCTCCCGCCCGGCGGACGCGGCACGCAACTGGCCCCACAGATCTATCTTTTCCCAGCGGGCGAGAATTGTGGGCTCCTTGTTCGGCAGATCGCCGCGCATCGGAAATCCGGTCTGCGGCAGGAACACCGTGTCGCGATAGTCGCGCGCCGGAGGGGTCTCGGGGGTGGGGGCATCGTTCATGGGATGGCTCCGCGGCGGCGGAAGGGGCCGCGATAGAGGACGACAGGCAACGGCGTGACCCGGCGGCCAACGACCCGAAAGGTCAGAAGCCGGCCGGGACCCTAATTCGCGCGTGCCTATACAGCATTCCCATAGACTGGACTATGCGAAGCCGGACCCGCTCGGGTCAAGCATTTGTCGTGCCTGGGCGGCATCCACCGCGATCCGCGCCTTCAGCTCCTCCAGGCCGGAGAATTTCTGTTCCGGGCGCAGATAGGCATGCAACGCCACCGCCAGCTCCTGGCCATACAGATCGCCGGAAAAGTCGAAGATGTTGACCTCCAGACGGCTTTCCGGCCCGGCATTCACGGTTGGCCGTCGGCCGATATTGGCCGCCCCGGCCTTCAGGCTGCCATCGGGCAGCCGCACCGTCACCGCATAGACCCCGCGCGCCGGCTCCAGATGCCGCCCCAGCTGGATGTTGGCGGTCGGAAAACCGATGGTTCGGCCGCGCTGGTCGCCCTGGGCGACCTCCCCGCGGATGGTCCAGGGCCGGCCGAGTTCGGCGGTGGCGCGCTCGGGGTAGCCGTCCTGCAACGCCCGGCGAATGCGCGTGGACGATAGCGGCCCCTGCGCGTCGGCCAGCGCCGGCACCGTGGTCATGCCGATGCCAAGCGCTTCGGCGCGGGTTGCCAGAAACCCGGTATCGCCGCCGCGGCGATGACCGAAGGCGAAATC
>JAYTXR010000192.1:0-9200 GCA_043742865.1 Acetobacteraceae bacterium | reverse complement strand
ATTCCAGCATCGACCGGTCATACGGGATGCGCATGAAGGGCGGCTTGGTGACGCCGCGGCCTTCGGCAAATTCCTCGAACACACCGGCGATCACCGGCTCGATGGTGTTGAACACGTCCTCCTGGGTGACGAAGCTCATCTCGAAATCGAGCTGATAGAACTCCCCCGGTGAACGGTCGGCGCGGGCCGCCTCGTCACGGAAACACGGCGCGATCTGGAAATAGCGGTCGAACCCGGCGACCATGGCCAGCTGCTTGAACTGCTGGGGAGCCTGCGGCAGCGCATAGAATTTTCCGGGGTGGTTGCGCGCCGGCACCAGGAAATCCCGCGCCCCCTCGGGCGAGGATGCCGTCAGGATCGGCGTCTGGAACTCGGTAAACCCTTGCTCGACCATCCGCTGGCGAATGGAGGAAATAACCTTGGAGCGCAGCAGGATGTTGCGGTGCACCTTGTCCCGCCGCAGATCGATGAAGCGATATTTCAGCCGGATCTCGTCGGGGTATTTCTCGTCCCCCGCCACCTGCATCGGCAGCACATCGGCGACCGACTGCACCTCCAAGGTGGTCACCCGCAACTCGATCTCCCCGGTCGGCAAACGCGGGTTCACGGTGCCGGTCGCACGGCCCACCACCTCGCCGGTGACGGTGATGACGCTTTCGGGCCGCAGCGCCTCGGCCTGCGCGAAGGCCGGGCTGCCAGCCGCGAACACGCATTGGGTCATGCCGTAATGGTCGCGCAGATCGAGAAACAGCAACCCGCCATGGTCGCGCTTGGAGTGCACCCAGCCCGACAGGCGGGCCGGCTTGGCGGCGTCGGCGGCGGTAAGCGCGCCACAGGTATGGGTGCGGTAGGCGTGCATTTTTGTTGGTCCCGAATGAAGGCGGCCCGAATGAAGGCGGCGGAGACAAGCCCCGCGCATCGCCGCAAGTCAAGGTTTCGCGCCGCGCGGTACAGGGCAATCGGATGAACGAAAAGAAGGCCAGGGGCGCTGCCCCTGGACCCCGCTAAGGGTAAACCCCTAGAACCCTATACTGTTTCCAGCCTGAGCGCGGCCGAAGGCAGGATCGCCAGCCGCAGCAATTACGCGCCCAATGCAACGCTACTCAACGGACAAACGCAAACGCTGCCGAGCGGGCCGAACTGATCCGATTGCACGATTACCGCAGGACGAGGCTTGCCGGTGAAATCTTCACTTCGGTCGGCAACGGTAACAACGTCAACCCTCTGGAAAACCCGGCCGGGTGGTATCCGGCACCCAGACTTGGATTGGGCGCAAGCCAAGCGTGCGCAGCCTGGCTCGGTAACGGAAGGTCCGGGTGCGGGAGGACGGAGTCAGCATGCGTCACATGCGACGCATCTTGCGTCCAGTTGCAAGGGTCTTCCTTGCAGCCGCGTCCCTTTCGCGCCGCCCGGTCCGCGTGTAAAGCGCATCCATGCCCCGTCCCCCCCGCCCCGACTTCCCACCGCCGCAGCTCGTCACCACCACCGCCGAGCTCGATGCCCTGTGCACCCGCCTCGCGGCGGAGCAATTCGTCACCGTGGACACCGAGTTCATGCGCGAGCGCACCTACTGGCCCGAGCTTTGCGTGGTCCAACTGGCCGGCGATCACGAGGTGGCGGTGGTGGACACCGAGGCCGAGGGCATGGACCTTGCCCCGCTCGGCCGGCTGCTGGCAGACCCGGCGGTGCTGAAAGTATTCCACGCCTGCCGCCAGGACATCGAGATCTTCGTGTTGAAATTCGGCGAGGTGCCGCGTCCGTTGTTCGACACCCAGGTGGCGGCGATGGTGGCCGGGTTCGGTGATCAGGTGGGCTACGACGCGCTGGTCTCGGCGCTGACCGGGGGGTCCATCGACAAGGCGCACCGTTTTTCCGACTGGGCGGCCCGGCCGCTATCGCCGGCGCAGATCCACTACGCCGCCGCCGACGTGACCTTTCTGCGCGGCGTCTATCGCAAGCTGGCGGCCCGGCTGGAGAAGGATCACAGGCTGGAATGGGTGGCCGAGGAGATGGCGTTGCTGGCCGACCCCGCCACCTATCGCGCCGACCCCGAAACGATGTGGGAGCGGCTGCGCCCGCGTACCAACAACCGCCGGTTCCTCGGCGTGCTGCGCGCCATCACCGCCTGGCGCGAGCGCGAGGCGCAGAGGGTGAACATTCCCCGTCAGCGCCTGTTGAAGGACGAAGCGCTGCTGGAACTGGCCGCCACCGCGCCGGAAACGCCCGACGCGCTGGCCCGTGCCCGCGGCATCACCCGCGGCTTCGCCGAGGGCAAAAGCGGCCTGTCGCTGATCGCCGCCGTGGCGGAAGCGAAGACGCTGGACGATGACGCGCTGCCGGAGGTGCCGCGCGGCAAGGACGGCCCCCGGCCATCGCCGGCGCTGGTGTCGTTGCTGAAAGTGCTGCTGGCGGCAAAATGCGAGCAGCACCATGTGGCGCCGAAGCTGATCGCCAGCTCCGAGGACATCGACCGGCTGGCGGTCGAGGACGAACCGGACCTCGCCGCACTGCATGGCTGGCGGCGCGAGGTTTTCGGCAATGACGCGATGGCGCTGAAGACCGGTCGAATTGCCTTGGGTGTTGACGGCAAGCGGATCAAGCTGATCCCGGCGGCCTAGACCTCCACAAAGGCCCCCGTTTTTCGGAGGAGTGTCGACAATGCGTGCGCTGACGCTGTGCTGGCTGTTTTTCGCCTTGCCTGCTTTGGCGCAAAACTCGGCCGGGCCGACCCTGTCGGCCATTCGCGCCAAGGGCTTTGTGGAATGCGCGGTGTCCTCGACCACGCCGGGCTTCGGCTTCATCGACAGCAAAGGTGGGTTCCGCGGACTGGATGTGGATACCTGCCGCGCCGTGGCGGCGGCAGTGTTCGGCGATGAGATCGGCCCGAACGGTGTGGCGCGGGCGAAGTTCGTCGCCTTGAACGGCGGTCAGCGGCTGCCGGCGCTGCAGGCCGGCCAGGTGGATCTGGTGATCCAGACGCTGACCCAGACGATGACGCGCGAGGCGGCCAACGGCACGCTGTTCGCCGGCGTCAATTTCTACGACGGGCAGGGTTTTTTGGTGCGCCAATCCTCGGGGATCAAGCGCGCGGCGGATCTGGCGGGAGCCACCATCTGCGTCTCCGCCGGCAGCACCAGCGAGCTGAACCTGGCGGACTGGGCGCGCGCCAACGGGGTGAAATACCAGCCAGTGGTGTTCGAGCAGGTGCAGGAAGGCCGCGACGCCTATAATCAGGGGCGCTGCGACGCCTATTCGACCGATGCGAGCCAGCTGGCGACGATCGCGACAATCATGCACGACCCGGAAAACCAGCTGGTGCTGTCCGACATCATCAGCAAGGAACCGCTCGGCCCGGCCGTGCGCCAGGGTGACGACCAGTGGTACGCGATCGTGAAATGGACGCTGAACGCGCTGATCGATGCGGAGGAGCAGGGGATCACCCAGGCCAATGTGGACCAGAAGCGGACCAGCGAGTCGCCCCCCGTTCGCCGGCTGCTTGGTCTGCAGAGCGATCTCGGCAAATTCCTCGCCCTGGACAACCGCTGGGCCTATTGGGCGATCAAGGCGGTCGGCAATTATGGCGAGATGTTCGCGCGTAATTTCGGCCCCGCCAACGGGCTGAACATGCCGCGCGGCAAGAACCAGCTCTGGAGCCAGGGCGGGCTGATGTATGCGGCACCCGTGCGATAATTGATGGTAGTATGCAGCGCGGGAACATCTAAGCAGGGAGGCACTCATGCCAGCACCGACAGAACCGGCGAATCCATCGGACCTGAACGCCATCTCCAACGATTTGGCGACACTGAAGCGCGACTTCGCCACGCTGCTGGCTGATTTGCGCGACGGCCCGCTGAGCCGCGCCAGAACGGCCGCGCAACAGCGCGCGCAGGAACTTGGCGGCAAGGCCGCCGATCTGTACGATCAGGCATCTTCCCGGGCGGGGCAGGGGGCCGATGTGGTCGCGCAGCAGGTCGGGGATCGGCCGCTGAGCACGCTGCTGCTGGCATTCTCGGTCGGCTTCATCGCCAGCCGGCTGCTGGCGCGGTGAATCCGATGATCGACCTCCATTACTGGCCGACGCCGAACGGCCACAAGATCACGATGTTGCTGGAAGCCGCCGGTCTTGAGTACCGGATCCATCCGGTCGACATCAGCGCCGGCGATCAGTTCAAGCCGGAATTCCTGGCCATTTCGCCGAATAACCGTATGCCCGCGATCGTCGATACCGCGCCGGCCGATGGCGGCGAGCCGGTCGCGGTGTTCGAGTCCGGCACGATCCTGCTCTATTTGGCGGAGAAGACCGGGAAATTCCTGCCAACCGGGCTGCGCGCGCGCAAGACCGTGCTGGAATGGCTGTTCTGGCAGGTTGGCGGCCTCGGCCCGATGGCCGGGCAGAACAGCCACTTCACCAATTACGCGCCCGAACCGATCCCGTATGCGCTCGATCGCTATATAAACGAGGTCAATCGGCTGTATGGGGTGATGAACACGAGGCTGGAGAAGCACGCATTCCTGGGCGGTGCCGATTACTCGATCGCCGACATGGCGGCCTATCCCTGGATCGTGCCGTGGAAGCGCCAGCACCAGACCCTCAGCGATTTCCCCCATCTGCACCGCTGGTTCCAGACGATCCGCACCCGCCCCGACACCGTGCGGGCCTACGCGCAGGCGGAACCCTATGCCAATCGTCCGACTGTGACCGAGGAAGGCAAGAAAATATTGTTCGGACAAACCGCCAAGATTGTGGGAACCTGATCGTAGATATCCCTGATCGTAGATGTACGGGCGTAGGGTGGGTAAACGAAGCGCAACCCACCAACCCAAGCCCGCGCGGGGACTCTGATTAATGTGCCTGGGCCCAGTTGTGCCCAGTACCCGTTTCCACCACCAGCGGCACCGACAGCACCGCCGCCGCCTCCATGATCCTTTTGGCCAAGGCGGCCAAAGCCTCGGCCTCGGCCTCCGGCGCCTCGAACAGCAATTCGTCGTGCACCTGTAACAACAGCCGCGCGCTCAGGCCGGCCTGGCGCAACGCCGCCGGCAGCTTTACCATCGCCCGCTTGATTATGTCCGCCGCCCCGCCCTGCAACGGCGCGTTGATCGCCTGACGTTCGCCATAGGCACGCCGGGCCGGGTTCTTGTCGGCGATGCCGGGGATCCAGCAGCGCCGGCCGAATGGACTGGTGACGTAGCCGTTCGCCCGCGCCTCCAGCTTGGTGCGTTCCATGTAATCGCGGATGGCGGGATAGCGGACGAAATACGCATCGATGTAGAGCTTCGCCTCCCCCGGGGCCACGCCGAGCTGGCGCGCGAGGCCGAACGCACTGATGCCGTAGATGATGCCGAAATTGATCGCCTTGGCGCGCCGGCGAGTCATCGCATCCATGCCCGCCATCGGCACGCCGAACACCTCGCTGGCGGTGCGGGTGTGGATGTCCTCGCCGTGTAAAAAGCTTTCCTTCAGCTGCGGAATATCGGCAACATGCGCCAGCAGTCGCAGCTCGATCTGCGAATAATCGGCGCTGACCAGCACATTTCCTGGCTCGGCGATGAAGGCTCGGCGAATGCGGCTGCCTTCCTCGGTGCGCACCGGGATGTTCTGCAGATTGGGATCGACGGACGACAGCCGCCCGGTGGAGGCGACCGCCATCGCGAAGTTGGTATGCACGCGCCCGGTGTCGGGGTTGATCTGCCCGACCAACGCGTCGGCATAGGTGGATTTCAGTTTTGCGAGTTGCCGCCATTCCAGGATCTGCGCCGGCAGCTCATGGCCCTGGTCGGCCAGGTTTTGAAGTACCGAGGCATCGGTGCCCCAGGCGCCGGTCTTCATCCGCTTGCCGCCGGGCAGATGCATTTCATCGAACAACACCTCGCCCAGCTGCTTGGCGCTGCCGAGATTGAATTCACGCCCGGCCAGGCGATGGATGGTGGTTTCCATCACCGCCATGCGCTGCTCGAAATCGACCGACATGCGGCGCAACTCGGCCTCGTCCAGCTTCACCCCGGCGCGTTCCATGTCCAGCAGCACCGGGATCAGCCGACGTTCGAGGTTTTCGTACAACGCCAGTGCCGTCGCGCCCCGCAGCCTGGGGCGCAGGGTCTGCCACAGCCGCAGCGCGATATCGGCAGCCTGCGCGGCATAGGGCGTCGCGCGCTCGATCGACACATCGGCGAACACCAGCCGGGCGCGCCCGGTGCCGGTGACCTGGTCCTGGGTGATCGGGGTATGGCCCAGATGCAGTCCGGCTAGCTCGTCGAGCCCATGGCCGTGCTGGCCGGCCTCCATCGCAAACGAGATCATCATCACATCGTCGACCGGGCCGGCCGGCGGAAACCCGGCATTTTCCAGCACCGTGCGATCGTGCTTGGCATCGTGCAGAATTTTCAGCACCGACGGATTGGCCAGCACCGGCCCGAGGATGGCGATCGCCTCCGCCGGCTTCAGCTGCACGGTCAATTCCTGATGGGCAAACGGCACGTAGCAGGCCCTGCCCGGGGCGATGGCGAATGACACCCCGATCAGCCGGGCGCGCATGGCATCCATGCCATCGGTTTGCACATCCAGTGCCAGTAACCCGCCGGCCCGTGCCTCCGCGGCCCAGCCGCGCAGCGTTTCGGCGTCGGTCACGGTGCTATAGGGGCCGAATTCCGGCTGCCCCGGCGGGGCCGGGTAGGGTACGCCGTCGGGGCGTTCCAGCGCCGGGATGCCGGCCGCCACCGGGGCCGGCGGCAGGTCGTCGAGGCCCAGCCGGGCGGCGATCGAGCGGAAACCCTGGGCGGCCAGGAACGCCGATAATGCCGGTTTTTGCAGCGCCCGCGCGACCAGTGCTGCCACCGGCGTGGGCAGCGGCGCGTCCTCGCGCAATTCCACCAGCCGGCGGGAAATCCGCGCGGCGTCGGCATGCTCGATCAGCAGATCCCGCCGCCTGGACGGCTTCATGCCCCCGGCTGCCGCCAGCACCGCCTCCAAATCGCCGAACTCGTTGATCAGCAGGGCGGCGGTCTTCGGGCCGATGCCGGGGATGCCTGGAACGTTGTCGACGCTGTCGCCCATCAGCGCCTGCACTTCCACCAGTCGGTCGGGGGTGACGCCGAATTTTTCCATGACCTCGGCCGGTCCGATCGTCTTTTGTTTGATCGGGTCTAGCATGTCCACGCCTGGGCGGATCAGCTGCATCAGATCCTTGTCCGACGACACGATGGTGGTCCGCCCGCCGATATCGCTGACCGCGCGGGCGTAGGAGGCGATCAGGTCGTCGGCCTCCCAATCGTCCAGTTCGATGCCGGTCACGCCGAACGCGGCGGTGGCCTCGCGCACCAGCGCGAATTGCGGCACCAGTTCCTCGGGTGCGGGCGGACGCTGGGCCTTGTACGCGTCATACAGGCGATTGCGAAACGTCAGCCGCCCGGCGTCGAAGATGACCGCGATATGGGTCCCGACATGCTCGCGCAGCAGCTTGGCCAGCATATTGGCGAAACCGAACACCGCGTTCACCGGGGTGCCGTCCGGGCGGGTCATCATTGGCAGCGCGTGGAACGCGCGGAAGATGAAGCCAGACCCGTCGATCAGGACCAGATGTGGCAGGTCCGCCTGTGCCGGAACGGCGAGCGCCGCCGCCGGATCAATGTCCGCTGTCGTGGCCGGCTCCTGCGTTCAGCACATAAAGCCGCGAGCAATACGGGCAAAGTATCTGCTGGATTTCGATGCGGAGGAATACGCGCGGATGGCCGAGCGCGCCGTC
The DNA here is from genome assembly GCA_043742865.1 of Acetobacteraceae bacterium. Lineage (GTDB taxonomy): Bacteria > Pseudomonadota > Alphaproteobacteria > Acetobacterales > Acetobacteraceae > PALSA-911. The sequence goes on along the minus strand of JAYTXR010000192.1, from coordinate 1,458 downwards.
GCCGCCGTCACAGGCCACGGTGCGCTGATCGACGTGCAGGATCTCGGTCGGGGTGGGTGTGCCGTCCGGCATGATATTCCTCTATGATCTTAAGATTGGGATCTCGCGGAAAGGCGGATGATAGCGATGCCGGCCGTGCATTCAACTGCTTCGCGTATCGGGTCATGCCTGCTGTGGCTGACGCTGCTGACCGGCTGCGTGTACGTCGGCGATGATCCAGGCGCGCCGGTGGGGATTTTGGCGCCAACCATGGACGCGTTCGTGATGGCGGACGGCGTGCGGCTGCCGTACCGTGCCTGGCTGCCCGAACAGCCACCCCGGGCCGTGGTGCTGGCGCTGCACGGCATGAATGACAGCCGGGACGCCTGGGAAATTCCCGCCCCGGAACTGACCGCCGCCGGCATCGCGCTGTTCGCACCGGACCAGCGCGGCTTTGGCGACACCGCGGGGCGTGGCTACTGGCCGGGCGGCGATGCGCTGGCTGCCGATGCCGGCCAGATGGCGCGGCTGCTGGCGGCGCGGTTTCCCCAGGCCAGGCTGATCCTGATGGGCGAGAGCATGGGGGCCGCCGTGCTGATGCGCTTGGCCACCGGACCGCAGGCGGCGAAGGTGGACGGCTATGTGCTGATCTCGCCGGCGGTATGGGGCCGCTCGGCGATGAACCCGGCGTTGCGCGGCGCGCTGTGGCTGGCCTCCCGCCTGGTGCCGGGCATGGAACTGACCGGACGCGGCGTCGGCGTGATCGCCAGCGACAATTATGCCGCATTGAGGCGCCTGTCGTCCGATCCGCTGACCCTGAAGGCGACACGGGTGGACAGCATTCGTGGCCTGGTGGATCTGATGGACGATGCGCAGGATGCCGCATCCAGCTTCGATGCGCCGGCGCTGGTGTTGTATGGCGGCCGCGATGAGGTGATCCCGCCCAAGGCCACCCGGCTGATCTGGGACCGGATGCCGGCCGGGGTGCGGCGCGGCTATTATCCGGACGGCTACCATCTGCTGCTGCGCGACCTCGGCCGCGGCGAGCAGCTCGGCGACGTGATCGCCTGGATCGCCGATCCCCGCGCCAAGCTGCCCAGCGGTGCCGAGGCGCGCGCGGCGTCCTGGCTGGCCGAGGCGAAGTGAGAAGGCCTTTCCTCCCCCGCCAAATCCGGCTATGAGCGCGGCTCTGGACCCGTAGCTCAGCTGGATAGAGCGTCGCCCTCCGAAGGCGAAGGTCGCACGTTCGAATCGTGTCGGGTCCGCCAATCTTTTCAGTGAGCTACGTCGGAGGCGCTGGAGCGGTTCGCGGGCTATGTTTCTGACTTCCAGGTTCTGTGCCCGCGTCAGCTTTGGCGCCGGCCTGGCGAGCAGGTCGTAGATCGTTGGCTCGTCCTCGTTCGGACCCTCCTTCGCCGCCCTCCCTGCTCCTTGTCCCGGCTGCGGATGAAAGCGCCCCTGGGATCACGGCTGCCATTT
>JAYTXR010000191.1:0-10989 GCA_043742865.1 Acetobacteraceae bacterium | reverse complement strand
TTCCCATTCATCCCACCGAGTTTGCCCCACCTGGCTGAACAACCGATTAATCCCGCCCGGAACCAAAGCTGGTTTCCCGGCTGATGCGCAAAATTCGGGGCGCAAAGGTTTCGGTAACCTTGTCGGCGCTAGCCTCGCTGCATGCACAGCCATCCTGTCCACGCCCGCTTCGACCCCCCGTCTTCCGCCATCGATCCCGTGCGCGCAATCGGGGTCAACCTCGGTCATATGCTGCGCATGACCCGCGCATTAATTGCGGGGGGCCGGCGCGTGGACATCGCCGGCCTCGAACGTCAGGTCGGCCTGCTCTGCGCCAGGTCGCTCGATCTGCCACCCGACGATGGCCGTGAGCTGCGCCCGATGCTCATCGGATTGCTGACCGATCTCGACGCCCTGTACACGACGCTGGTTCAGCAGGGAGACTGAAACCGCTTTTTCCAACCGGCAAAAGGCCGCTCATGGACCGCTCCCCCGCCACAATTCTTACCGCGTTCGCGGCACTGATTTTTGTGCTGGGCCTGATTTGGCTCGCCGGCCGCGCGCTGCGGTTGGCACGTTCCGCCACCGGCGCACCGGCGGGGAGGCGGCTTAGCGTCACCGACAGCCTCGCCCTCAGCCCGCGCCGGCGCCTGGTGCTGGTCCGCTGCGACGGGCGGGACCTGCTGCTGATCACCGGGGGCACCCAGGACGTCCTGCTCGGCTGGCTGCCACCGCCGGAAGCCGGACGATGATCCGCCTGCTTACCCTGGCGCTGCTGCTGCCGACGATCGCCAGCGCCCAATCCCTGAATATCGACCTTGGCCAGGCCGGAGATTCTGGCGCCACCGGCCGGCTGGTGCAGATCACCGCCCTGGTAACCGTGCTGTCGCTGGCCCCCAGCCTGCTGGTGATGATGACGGCGTTCACCCGTATCGTCATCGTGCTGTCGCTGCTGCGCAGCGCCATCGGCGCACAGGGCGCGCCGCCCAACATGGTGCTGATCGGCCTGGCGCTGTTCCTGACCTTCTTCGTCATGCAGCCGGTGCTGGATCAGGCCTGGACCGCCGGCCTGCTGCCGCTCAGCCAGGGCAAGATCGGCGAAATCGACGGCCTCACCCGGGCCGCCGAACCGTTCCGCGGCTTCATGTCCACGAATATCCGCCCGAGCGACCTGCAGCTGTTCCTCGATCTCGCCCACCTCCCCAGCCCCGCCGCCGCCGAACCTCCACCCTGGCGCGCTTTGGTCCCGGCCTTCGTCATCGGCGAGCTGCGCCGCGCCTTCGAGATGGGGTTCCTGCTCTATCTGCCGTTTCTGGTGATCGACATGGTGGTGGCATCGGTTCTCATGAGCCTGGGCATGATGATGCTGCCGCCAAGCGCCGTGTCGCTGCCGTTCAAGCTGATCTTTTTCGTGCTGATAGATGGCTGGCGGCTGGTCGCCGGCAGCCTGGTGCAGAGCTTCGCCCCGTCGGGGTGAAGCCAACCCATCTGGATGCAGCCCGTCAGTCGTACCGCAACCAGGGCAGTTGCTGGTCGAACGCTGCCTCGAAATCGGCGATGCGGTCGGCGAAGGTCAGCGTCAGCGCTATGTCGTCGAGCCCCTCCAGCAGCGCCCGCTTGCGAAATGGATCGATCTCGAAATGCGCACGGAACCCGCCGGGGCCGGTGACCGTTTGGGTTGGCAGATCCACCGTCACATGCGCGCTGTTGCCGCGCTCGATCGCGCAACGCAAAGCGGTCACCTCGGCCTGCGCCAGCACCACCGGCAACAGGCCCTGTTTGAAACTGTTGTTGTAGAAGATGTCGCCGAAGCTGGACGCGATGACGACGCGAAAACCATAATCGTGCAGCGCCCAGACCGCGTGCTCACGCGAGGAGCCGCAGCCAAAATTGCGGTCGCCGACCAGCACCTCGGCCGCCGCGTATTCGGGCCTGTTCAGGATGAAATCAGGTTTTGGCGTGCCGTCCTCGGCGAAGCGGAGGTCGTTGAACAGAAGCTTTCCATAGCCGTCCGAGCGCGGGCGCCAGAGGAAGCGGGCGGGGATAATCTGATCGGTATCGACATTCGGCGCGACCAGCGGCAGCGCGACGCCATCCACGCGGGTGAATTTGTCCATCTCAGTCTTCCGCCATCTCTCGCACATCGACAAAACGACCGGCGATCGCAGCCGCCGCCGCCATCGCCGGGCTGACCAGATGGGTGCGCGCGCCACGGCCCTGGCGCCCGGCAAAATTGCGGTTGGAGGTGGAGGCGCAGCGCTCCCCTTCGGCCACCAGATCACCGTTCATCCCGACGCACATCGAACAGCCGGCGTGGCGCCATTCGATGCCGGCATCGAGAAAGATGCTGTCCAGGCCCTCGGCTTCCGCCTGCGCCTTGATCAGGCCGGAGCCAGGCACGACCATCGCCCAGACGCTGGCGTGGCGCCCCTTCACCACCGCGGCGGCGGCGCGCAGATCCTCGATCCGGCTGTTGGTGCAGGATCCGATGAACACCCGGTCCACTGCGATGTCGGTGAATTTGGTGCCGGCGGTCAGGCCCATATAGTCGAGCGCCCTTTGCATCGCCGCGCCCCGTTCCGGGTCCGCCTGCGCGGCGGGATCGGGCACGCATCCGGTGATCGGGGCGGCGTCCTCCGGACTGGTGCCCCAGGTCAGCATCGGCGCGACGGTGCTGCCGTCGACGGTAATTTCGGTGTCGAACACCGCATTCCGGTCGGACGGCAGCGTGCGCCAGAACGCGATCGCCTGATCCCAGGCCGCACCCTTGGGGGCATAGGGCCGTCCGGCAAGATAGTCATAGGTAGTTTCATCAGGCGCGATCATGCCGGCCCGGGCGCCGGCCTCGATCGACATGTTGCACAAGGTCAGCCGGCCTTCCATCGACAGGCCGGTTATCGCCGGACCGGCATACTCGATCACGTGGCCGGTGCCGCCGGCCGCACCGATCTGGGCGATGATGGCAAGGATCAGATCTTTCGCGGTGACGGCTGGGCCGAGCGTGCCGGTGACGGTGACGCGCATGGAACGCGGCCGGGCCTGCCACAGCGTCTGGGTCGCCAGCACATGCGCCACCTCGGAAGCGCCGATACCGAACGCCAGCGCCCCGAGCGCGCCATGCGTCGCGGTGTGGCTGTCCCCGCAGACCATCAGCAATCCGGGCTGGGTGATGCCCTGTTCGGGGCCGATGACGTGGATGATGCCCTGGCGCGGGTCCTCCAGGCCGAACACGGTCATTCCGTGTTCGGCCGCATTCTCCGCCAGCGCGGCGACCACGGCGCGCCGTCCCGGCTCCGCGATCGTTGCCATGTCGCGGGTGGTGGTCGGCACGTAATGATCCGGCGTGCCGAATGTCCGGTCCGGCCGGCGCAGCTTCAGGCCGCGTTCCCGCAGCGTGCGAAAGCCGGCCACCGAGCCGTCATGCACCAGATGGCGGGCGACATGCAGCAGCGTGGCGCCGTCTTCGCGTTCGAGGATGGTGTGGCGTTGCCAGATTTTCTCGAACAGGGTCTGGCTCATTCGGCGGCTTTGGCGGGCTGGCCTGGAACGCGGAACTCGGTGCGGCGCCTGTCCCACTCCTCCGAGCCGAAACGGGCGAAAACCTGCCCGACCGTGAGGCCGTTGGCAGGGGTCGGGTGGCGCTGGGTCTGGCGGAGTTGCCGCAAGGCTTCGTCGCAGACGCCGATGACGCTCTTGAACAGCATGCCGGGCACGATGGCGAGTTTATAGCCCATCGCCTGCGCATCCGGCAGGTCCACCAACGGGGTCTTGCCGCCCCAGACGACGTTCAGCAGGCACGGGCCATGGACCCGTTTCGGCACCGCGGCAACTTCTTCCAGAGTTTGCGGCGCTTCCAGGAACACCATATCCGCGCCGGCCGCCAGCGCCTCGTTGCAGCGAGCGACGGCTTCCTCGAGGCCGGCCATGGCGCGACTATCGGTGCGCGCGATGATCAAAAAATCCTTGTCCTGCTTCGCCGCCACCGCGGCGCGGATCTTGGCGATGAAATCCTCGCGCGGGATGATTTCCTTGTCGTCCAGATGGCCGCATTTCTTCGGAAACACCTGGTCCTCGATATGCATGCCCGCCACACCGCGGCGCTCGTATTCCTGCACCGTGCGAAACACGTTCAGTTCGTTGCCATAGCCGGTATCGGCATCGGCGATCACCGGCAGGCCGGAGGCGCGGGCGATGCGCCCGGCGTTGTCGGCCATCTCGGTCATGGTCAGCAGGCCGAAATCGGGATAGCCGAGCGAGGCGGCAGTGCCGGCGCCGGTCATGTAGACGGTGGAGAACCCGGCCTGGGCGATCAGCCTGGCGGTGATGCCGTCATAGGCGCCGGGCGCGATCACCATATCGCCACCCCGCAACAGGGCGCGCAGCTGGCTGGTCTGGGTCATCGGTCATCCTCCCAAAATGTCGGGAGGATGCTAGCCCGAGGCTGCCCCCGATGGGAACTCAGGGCCTGATGTGCAGCAGGCGCGCCGCGGTGCCGCCAAGAATTGCCGCCTTTTGCGGGTCGGTCAGCGAGGTAGTGGCGAAGATGTGGTCCACCGGGTGCAGCTCCCATGGATACGGGTAGTCGCTGCCCAGCAGGATCTGACCCGGACCGACCTGGGCGGCCAAATGGCGGAGCGCTTCCGGGGAAAACACCAGCGAATCGAAATAGATTTGCTTCAGATACTCGGTCGGATGCTTCTTTAACTTGATGTTGGCATCGCACCCCGCCGGACCCACCAGACAGACGTGATCGGACCGATCCGCATAGGAGGGCAGAAACCCGCCGCCATGGGCGCCGATCACCTTCAGGCCGGGGAAGCGGTCGAAAATACCCTCGAAAATCAGATGCGACAGCGCGATCGTGGTGCCGAGCGGGTTGGCGATGGCATTGCCGAGCCAGCCATTGCCGGCCAGGCGTTTGGACAATTCCGGAATGCCCTGGGGATGGATGAACAGCGGCGCGCCAAGTTCTTCCGCCTTGGCCCAGACCGGGTAGAATTTGGGATCGGAGAATTCCAGGCCGGCCACGCTGTCGCCGATCGCCGCCCCCTTCAGGCCCTGCTTCTTGATCGCGGTTTCCAGTTCCCGCACTGCCAGGTCCGGCGCCTGCAATGTCAGGGAGGCGAACCCGGCGAAACGATCCGGCCTCGCGGCGCACAGCTCGGCCAGCTTTTCGTTCTGGATTTTGACAATCTGACCGCCGAGGTCACGGTCCTTGCCGTACCAGAATGGATTGACCGACAGCACCTCCATATCGACGGCCTGCGCGTCCATCGCCTTCAGGCGTTTGTCAATCTCGATAAACGCCTCCTCGGCGCCCAGCGCCGGCGGCAGCAAGACCGAGCTATCGCCGCCCAACAGGGGAATGACCTCGCGAAAATGGCAATGGGCGTGAACATCGATGGTCTTGACCCGCTTGCCGTTGACCGTGACCGGCAGGGTCCGCCCACCCGGCTGTGCGGCATGGGCGCGGTCCAGCATTCCACAACTACAAAAGACAATGCCGCTGGCAGCGGCGCCAGTGAGGAAGTTTCTGCGCGATGTCATTGGAGGTTCCCTTTCCTGTGGACGCTATCGCGCCTTCCAAACCGGCTTGCGTTTTTCGTTGTAGGCCAGCACACCTTCCCGCCGATCCTCGGTAAACACCAGGCGATTATAGGCCTCGATCTCGAACAGCAGGCCGTTCTTCAGATCCATCTGGCTGCCGGCGCGGATGGATTTCTTGGCCTGGCGGATCGATAGCGGGGCGTTGGCGGCGATTTTTTCGGCGGTGGCCAGAACGCCTTCCATCAGCTCGCCAGCCGGCAAAACCTTGTTCAGAATCCCCCATTCCAGCGCCTGACCGGCGCTGATCGGGGCGCCGGTGCAGATGAACTCCATGGCGCGGCGGGTGCCCATGGCGCGCGGCGCCAGCTGGGTTCCGCCGCCGCCGGGCATGATGCCGATGGTGACTTCGGTCAGCGCAAACCGGGCGGTGCTGACCGCATAGGCGAAGTCGCAGGCCAGCACCGCCTCCGTGCCGCCGCCATAGGCGTGGCCGTTGACCGCGGCGATGATCGGCATCGGCAAATTCAGCAGCGCATCACGGCCACGCTCGAAGATTTCGTGCTGGTGCTGCCATTGTTCATCGGTCATGCCGCGGCGCGCCTTAAGATCGCCGCCGGCGCTGAAGATGCGTTCCCCGGCGCCGGTCAGCACCACACAGCGGATATCCCCCGGATGGGCAATCAGACCGTTCCAGAGGCCGAGCATCTCAATACCCATTTGGGTGTTCTTGGCGTTGCCGACCTCCGGGCGGTTCATGGTCACCAGCAGCACATGTGGGCGGATGGTTTCAACTAAAATAGTTTCGTACGCCGTGTCCATCAGCGCCGCTCCAAGGTCGGATAGGGGCCATCTTGGAGACGATATTTTTCCAGAACGTTCTCGCGGATCAGGCGACGCATGATCTTGCCCTGGGCATTGCGAAAAAGCTCGGGAACCATCAGGAACGCGCGCGGATGCTTGTGGCGCGCCAACTCCGTCAGCGCCACCTTCGCCCGGTCCGGCCAGGCGACATCCTCGGTTTCGGCAACTGCGACGATGATTTCGCCCCAATACTCCGATGGCAGCGACACGATCGAGACCGCACCGGTGCCGGCGGTACCGGACAGCGCGCGCTCGATCTCGTCGGGGTGGATCTTGTAGCCGCCGGATTTGATCACGTCGGCCACCCGGCCGACCAGATGCAGCCGGCCGCGCGCGTCGATGCGGCCGAAATCTCCAGTAGCGTGGAAACCATCCGTCGGCAGCGGAATAAAGCCGGTTTGATCGAAATGGCCCGAAGACATATGCCGCCCGCGCAGATGCACCTCCCCGACCGATCCGGGGGCGAGCACGACCCCGTCCTCGTCGCGGATTTCGATCTCCACGCCGGTGCCGGGAAAGCCGACGCAGACGCCGTCGCCGTCGATATTTCCCGAATAATACGCATCGGTGTCGGCCGGCGAGAGAGTCGCGATCGGGTTGGTGATTTCGCTTTTCCCATAGGTGACGCGGATCACCGGGCCGAACACCGCGCGGGCCTTGTGATACAGCGACGCCAGCAGCGGCGCGGTGCCGCAAAAGATCGTGCGGATGCCTTCGACCCGCCGGCCTTCATACGCGGACAGGATTTTCGCCAGCACCGTGGGCGGGGCGAACATATAATCGATGTTCCCGCTGTCGAGCAGCGGAACCACTTTCCCCAGATCGACGCCATCCAGCAAAACGGCCGTGGCGCCGCGATCATTGAAAGCCTGCGTCAAGATGCCCGCGCCGTGCACAAAAGGCGTCATCAGCAGCACCCGCTCGCCGGGCTGCGGCATCTGGGCGAAACTGGCGCGCTGCAACAAATTGGCGATCCAGCGCGCGCCATGGGTGGTGACGATGGCCTTCGGCTTGCCGGTGGTGCCGGAGGTGAAGCTGATGCGTCCTTGAGCGTCGGCGGGAACATTCGGCAGGCTGAGCAGGTCGCCGGGTACATCGGAAAAATCCTCGATGGCGATCACCTCGCAGCCGAGTTTCTGAAAATTTTCCGCCTGCGCCCGTGTGGTGACGACCAGCTTGGCACCGGACAGACCGATGGAATATTCCCGCTCGGCATCGCTCATCGAGGCATTCAGCGGCGTGTCGCCGGCCCCGGCGATGCGCAGGCCGGTGGTGGCCCAGACCGCAGGAATGGAGTTGCGCAACGAAGTGGCGACCGGATCGCCCGGACTCAAGCCACGCTCGTGCAGCCTGTGGGCGACCTGGGCGGCGCGCCCGGCGAGGTCGCGGAACGTCAGGTTGTTGGCGCCGTCCGACACGGCGATGCGATCCGCAAATTCCTGGGCGACCGCGGCGAGGTCCCTGGCCCAGGGTATCGTCTGCGGCATCAGGCTTGCGCCACGCCAGCTGCGAGGAACGATAATGGGTTCATGGCGGTTTCCCCGGTCTGTTCCAGCGCATGCTGCGTCGTGGGGCGGCTCGGGGCAAGGCTGGGATACCGGACAGGGATACGGATGTGCGAAATTCACGAGGCAAGGCCAGGCGCGAATTCAGGATCATGATGCGTGGCCTCCAACTGCTGCTCGGCGGTCTGTTGGCGATGCTGGTATCCGGCTGTTCGCCGACCGCGATGCTGAATGGCATGACCTCGTTGGAGGGAACCGGGGTGGTGGAGGATGTGGCCTATGCGGCCGGGCCGCGGCATCGGCTGGATGTCTATCTGCCCGCGCCGGGCGCCGGGCCGGCCCCGATCGCGGTTTTCTTCTATGGCGGGGCATGGACTTTTGGGAACAAACAGATGTACCGGTTCCTCGGCCGCAGTCTGGCGCGCCAGGGCGTGCTGGTGGTCATTCCCGATTACCGGGTCTATCCGCCGGCGGTGTTTCCGGATTTTCTGGCCGATGCAGCGCAGGCGGTGGGATGGGCCAGGCGGCACGGCGCCGATTATGGCGGCGATCCGGCACGGCTGTATCTGGCCGGGCATTCCGCCGGCGCCTATATCGCGGCGATGCTGGCGCTGGACCCAACCTGGCTGCGCGCGGCCGGGCTCGACTCGCGCACCGACATCGCCGGCACCGTGGGGATTTCCGGGCCGTATGATTTCGTGCCCGATACGCCCACGCTGGAGGCGATCTTCGGGGTTGGTCCGCAAGTGCCCCGCACCCAGCCGATCACCTACGCCGACGGGAGCGCCGCGCCGATGCGGCTGATCGCCGGGGACGCGGACACGACCGTCAGGCCAGGCAACACGCTGCGGCTGGCGGCGCGGATCCGCGCCGCCGGCGGCTCGGTTCAAACCATCGTCTATCCCGGCGTCGGGCATGAAAGCATCGTCGGGGCGTTCGCGCCGAGCCTGGATTTTCTGGCGCCGACCTTGCGCGATACAACTGCCTTTATTTATGGTTCGGATCCGCATTGAGGAGGCGGCTGGCACCGGACCGATGTCCGTGACAAGCTCATCTCCATACGACCCGCAAGCGGGCAGATGGGGGAACGGACATGACCAAGATTGTCGGCAGCGGCGAATACCAATACGAATGCGTGGAGAACTGGGGCAAGCTGCCCGCGGGCTGGTCGTTCAAGGAAATCGGCGCGGTCGGCACCGACAACAACGACAATGTCTATGTGTTCAACCGCGGCGAGCATCCGATGATCGTGTTCGACAAGGACGGCAATTTCCTGAAATCCTGGGGCGAGGGCGTGTTCCCGCGCGCGCACGGCATCTTCATGGCCCCGGACAACACCATCTGGCTGACTGATGACGGCGACCATACGGTTCGCCAATGCACGCTGGACGGCAAGATCCTGCTGACCCTGGGCACGCCGGGCAAGCCGGCCCCGTTCATGAGCGGGGAGCCGTTCCATCGCTGCACCCATACCGCGATGGCGCCGAACGGCGACGTGTTCGTCTCCGACGGCTACGGCAATGCCTGCGTGCATAAATATGACGGCAACGGAAAGCATCTACTGACCTGGGGCACGTCCGGCACTGGGCCGGGGGAATTCAACCTGGTGCACAACATCGTCTGCGACGATGCCGGCTGGGTTTACGTCGCGGACCGCGAGAACCACCGCATCCAGGTATTCGATTCCAATGGCAAATACGAAACCCAATGGAACGGCCTGCACCGTCCCTGCGCGCTGTTCATGACGCGCGGCAAATGTCCGCTGTGCTATGTCGGCGAGCTTGGCCCGGGCATGCCGGTGAACCGGCTATATCCGAACCTGGGGGCTCGCATCTCGATCCTGGATCACACCGGCAAACGCCTGGCCTGGATCGGCGCCGACCGGCCGGGCCTCGGCCTCGGCGAATTCACCGCCCCGCACGGCATCTGCGTGGACAGCCGGGGCGATATCTATGTCGGCGAGGTGTCGTGGACCAACTGGCCAACCACCTTCCCCGATCAGCCCCGTCCCGACAGCCCCCGCTGCCTGCACAAGTTCCGCAAGCTGAACTGACGCAAGCCAGCTGGGGCTCCGCCCCAGACCCCGGCAGGGGCTTTGCCCCTGCACCCAACCAAGGGACAGTCGTAACTTGGAACCCTTCACCCAGATGGGGGTCAAGGGGCCCCTGGCTCCTTGCGGGGTTTGGGGCGGAGCCCCAACCTTGCCTACTCCCCCCGCAGGCTAAGACCGCCGGGGTATTTACGCTGGTATTCCGCAACGGCGGTTTCCATCGTGACGAAGCTGGCGCCGCCGGCGCGCAGCGCGGCGATCATTTCTTCCAGCGCCAGCATTCGGTAGCCGCGCCCGATGACGTGCGGATGGAACGTGTAGGTCAGGATGCCCCAGTCGTTGTGCTTCTTGAAGTAGGTGAATTCGTCCAGCCAGTTCTGGAATACCGCGCGTGCGTTCTGCAGGCCGGGCACCACGTAGTTTGCGGTGCGGAAAAATTCGAAATGCGGATGATCGTCCAGCGACCAGGAGATCGGCATTTCCACCAGCCTGGTATCCGGCCCGAACACCATTTTTGTCAGCAACGGCACCTGATCCCCATTGCGCGCCTGATACGGCAGGTAGTCATGGCCCATCATCGAGCTGTCATAGATGAAACCATGTTTCAGCAGCAGGTCGATGCTGTGCGGCGACAAATCCCAGGCCGGGGAGCGATAGCCGCGCGGCTTGCGCCCGGTCAGCGCCTCGATCGCCTGATTGCCGCGCAGCAGCTCCTGCTCCTCGCCGTCGCGCCCGAGTGAGGCCGGCACGCGATGGGTCCAGCCATGGTTGCCGATCTCGTGTCCAGCTTCGAATACCCGTTTCACGCAGGACGGATAGCTCTCGATCGTGTGGCCGGGGATGAACCAGGTGGCCGGGATTTTTTCGGCCGCGAGCAGCTTCAGGATCCGCTCGGTGGCGGGAATGCCGAAATCCCCGCGCGAGATCGCCGTCGGGGTCAGCATGTCGCGCGAGATCGAGGAGGAGGCGTTGTCATGATCGAAGGTCAGGCAGACAAACAGGTCGGGCATCTTTTCCTCCGCTTGCGGGTCGGGGAGTCGGGGAGGG
>JAYTXR010000190.1:0-29113 GCA_043742865.1 Acetobacteraceae bacterium | reverse complement strand
CTGGCGGAAAACATCTCTCTGAAGCAGGCCGCTGGCAGGCTGGGTTTGGTGTCGGCGGAGGATTTCGATCGCTGGGTGCGTCCCGAGCAGATGACGGAGCCGGGCGAAAAACTGGACGGTGGCGGGTGATCGTCAGGATCCGCCCTGGGACAAGGTGGCACTGAGCCGGTGCCAACCCTGCCCCGATGGACGATCAGCGCCGAGCGATCAGCAGACCAGCAACGAAACCGGCCGCGGCGGCTACCAGCACGGATGTGAGCGGCTGGTTTTCGACCTGGTCGGCAACGCCCTTGCCGACGCGTTGGCCGCGGTCGTAGACCTGCTGACCAACATCGGAAGCCGCGGCAGCCACTTTGCGAGTCGCTTCGCGGACCGCGGCACCGGCCTCGGCAGCGGCATCACTAACCCGTTGGCTCATGTCGTTCGCTCCGTTCGAGACCTGGCTTGCGGCCTCGCGAGTTTCCTTGCCAACCTGGCGCATGGTGCGGTCATATTCGGTTTCGCTCATGACAATTCCTCTACATCGCTAAAGGTTGAAGTCTGGTAGGCTGACGCGTCGTTCTGGAGTCAGGACGCATATTTGAAGTCGGGCAAGGTCTTCAACGATTCTTTCGTGGCTCCCGCCAACACCATCTTCTTGTCACGGACTTGAAGGGCGCTGTACGGCACAACCACGTATTTAGTCCCCATTCCCAGGAAGCCACCGACGGACAAGACGGCGAACGGAACCTTCTCGTTCGGCGTCACGATCAGATCGTCGATCGTTCCAACCGTTTCATTCGCCTCATTGACCACGGTGCTGCCGACAACCTTGGAAGTTCGGTAGCCGGTCGAAAGGGATTGCGGATCGACCTTGGCAATCACAACGGTCTGCGGCTTGCCTTGGGCGAGTGCGGGTGCGCCGACCAGGCAAGCACCGATGGCGACGGCGGCGATGAGATGCATCGTTTGTTTCATGATTGATTTCCTGCTGCGGTTGCTTCGACGCGGCGGTCGAAGATAGGCGGTTTACGTTCGATTACTTCAGTGCATCCCGGGCCGCATCCTTGGCGCCGCCAACCGCGTTCTGCACCTTTCCGGCAACCTTGTCGGCCTTGCCCTCGGCCTCCAGCTTGGTGTCCCCAACGACTTTCCCGACCGCCTGCTTGACGGTCCCCTTTACTTCCTTGGCTGCGCCGGCGATCCGATCCTTATCCATTTTCATCATCCTTAGATTGAAGGTCGCCCACATGAAGCGATGCTGCTGATTTCGGCTGGCGATTTGACTGCGCCAGATTTAGCACGAATGAAATGCCGCGATCGACCGTTGGTTCCAAAAGCGGGGGCGCCGCTTCCACACAAATTTGGGGTTTGGAAAAGTCGGCCAAGCGGCGCCCGCGGCTGACCCAGGCAGGCAAAAGAAATTTTTAACGATTCTATCGTTGCTGGAAATTACCCGCCGAAGCGGTCCGGCGGTTTCAGCCGACGGGATGGGGTATCATTGCGCGTCGATCAAAGAACAGCGCCTGGCTGACAATCGCCATGACCGTTTCCGGGCGGAACGGCTTGGTAATCAGAAACGCCGGTTCCGGCCGCTCGCCGGTCAACAGCCGTTCAGGGTAGGCGGTGATGAAGATCACCGGCACCGGATATTCCAGCAGGATTTCGTTCACCGCCTCCAGACCAGAGCTTCCATCCGCGAGATGGATGTCGGCCAGCACCAAACCGGGCGCGTGCTCGGCGATCGACGCGACGGCTTCCCTATGGGTTCTGGCGACCCGGGTGACGCGATGGCCCAAATCGGTCACCAGCGCCTCCAGATCCATGGCGATAACCGCTTCATCCTCGATGATCAACACTGAGGTACTTAGCTGGGTAGCGATTTCGTGGCCGGCTTTTTCGAGCAGCGCTTCGATATCCGCGCTGGTCCGGTCGAGCAATTCGGCGATCTCCTCCGTCCTGAAGCCCTCTTGCGCGCGCAGCAGGAATGCTACGCGAGGCAGTGGGGTCAACGCCTCCAGATTTCGATCCGCCGCCCCCAGGGCCGGGGAGGCAGCCACCGAACCAATCTGGTGGTTGATCGGCACGGAGGTCCAAATTTTCAGAAACACCTTGAATAGCGTTGTCCGCACGCCCGCAGCGTCACCAGGAAGTTGCCCCGATGCTGCCAAGGCTTCGAGTGCGGCGATCGCGTAGGCATCGCCGCCGGCTTGGCTTCCGGTCAACGCGCGGGCGAACCGGCGCAGATAGGGCAATTGTGGCGCGATCAACCCAGATAATGACATGAAAACCCCTTGCTTGCGAACCTGAAGCGCACAGAACCGCAGGCGCCAGCGTGATCTAACGCATAATTAGCGGAAATGTTCCACCCTACCGGGAACTCTTTGTCGGCAACATATTTACTCTAGTGTCTTTTTTCTCGCGAGGGCAATCGAGTGGGCGTATCCCTGATCGGAACCAATACATACGATGCGCCGGAACAGAACCGGCTCGGCGCCGTTGGAGAATTTATCATGTGTGCTGACAAGGCGATGGAGCCGGAAAAACAAGCTATGATGATCGAGCAGGCATCCGACCCGACCGCCCTACCCCCGGCGCCGATTGGCCTCGAACCGGAATTACAGGACCGGATCGGCATTCAGCTTCGTGCGGTCTATGATGAGATACTCAATGAACCGGTGCCTGAACGCTTTCTAAAATTGCTCGTGGAGTTGGAGCGCAATAAGGCAGATAAGCCATGAATGCCGCACCAGAGCCCAAACCAGTCATTCCAAAATCGGACCTTCACAAAAAAGACCCCCAAACGCCCGATCCCAGGGACGATCTGCTGGCTGCAATACCGAAACTGCGGGCGTTTGCCATTTCTCTATGCGGTCGCTCCGCACGGGCGGACGATCTGGTGCAGGAAACTCTGACGAGGGCATGGGCGAATATCGCATCGTTCGAGCCGGGGTCGAACATGGTCGCCTGGCTCTACACCATCCTGCGCAATGAGTTCTACTCGGAATTCCGTAAACTGCGCCGTGAGGTCGCCGACACCGACGGCCACTATGCCGCCAGATTGGCTAGCCGCCCGACCCAGGAGGGGCACATGCAATTTCAGGATTTTCGCATTGCACTTGCCAAGCTCGCCCATGACCATCGCGAGGCGCTTATTCTGGTCGGCGCGTCGGGGCTGTCCTATGAGGAAGCTGCCAAGATATGCGGCTGCGCCATCGGCACGATGAAAAGCCGGGTCAATCGCGCAAGGGCAAGATTGGGGGAGTTGCTGCAGGAGCCGATCGACACGCGGTCCGGACGGGATATGGCCTGGGAAGCGGCTGTGGATGCTTCGGTTGCGCGCGCCAGTGCGGGTGACGGATGAGCAGGGCGATCGCATGGTCGTGGTGGTGCCAGTGGCTTCAGCCCTTGCGTCGGTTCGGTTGACGGCCCGCGGTAAGGTTCCCGAAAGTACCCCAATGCCGCATACCGACCTCCTGCTTCGGGAATTAAATCACCGCGTCAAAAACAATTTCCAGATCATCGTAAGTTTGATGAATCTGAAGAAACGCCTGCTGCCGCCGGAACGGCGGGAAGATATTCGTTTCATCGAGGAACATGTCCAGACGATGGCGGTCGCCTATCGGCTGGTCTATGCCGACGGCGCGATGAATGAAGTATCGATTGGCGAATTGCTTCGCGAACTCGTCTCCGAACTCCGCCAGATCGCCCGGCTCGGCATTGATCATATGCATCTTGAGGGCGGCTCGATCCAGGGAACCATGGGTCTGGACCAGGCCATATCGGTCGGACTGTATCTGGCGGTCGCGCTGCCGCCCTATCTGGATCGCGCGCTGACCTGCGCTGGTATCGCTTTTATCACCGCTGATCTGGATGCAACGACCCTGACATTGTCGATCGCCGGAAGCTGGCCGGAACCGGTTCAGCTTGATTTCCTGCGCGGTCGGTTGAGCCAGGCCTATATCGGTCAGCTCCAGGCGGAGAATCTGGCGCCGGCGGGTTCATCGGAATTACGGATCCGGTTTCACGTCGACGACCGGCGATCGGCGACGGCCCTGGCGTCGAATGCAACCGTAGCGAAAGTAAATCAGCCGCATATTTCTGCCTGATCGATCGGAACCGCGGCGGCATCTCCCGCATTACGGTTGTAGCTTCAAATGCGGAGACGGAATGATGCGCGTCCTCTATTTCGCTTTTCTAATCCCGATTGGTCTAGGGGGCTGCCTCAGTTACAACGGAACTTCGGCGCCTGCCCGGGAAACCGTGGTGGTGCCGCGTCAGACAGTGGTTGTGCCAGCTGGTTCCACCACCACCGTGGTGGTATGTCCGAACGGGTTGGCGCCACCCTGCTGACGCCGCCCGCTTATGGACTGCGGGCTAGAAGAACATGGTGACAAACATCGATACGGTGGCTGTTAACATCGCGGCTGTCGCCATCCAACCGAAGAATTTCAGGGTTGAGCGGATTGTGAAATGCCCCATCACGGATTCTCTGCCCGCCAGCAACATAATCATTATCATTACCGGCACCGCGACCACGCCGTTGACCACGGCGCTCCAGAATAAAGCTTTGACCGGGTCGATGTCGACCATGTTCATTAGCGCCCCGATTGCCGTGGCGACGGCTATGGCGCCGTAGAATGCCTTGGCGCCGTGCGGCGTGCGGGCCAGGCCGACTGGCCAGTGAAACGTCTCCCCCAATGCGTAGGCAGCCGATCCGGCGAGCACCGGCAGCGCCAAAATGCCGGTTCCGATGATGCCGAGGGAAAACAACGTGAAGGCGAAGCGACCCGCCAACGGCCGAAGCGCTTCGGCCGCCTGGCTTGATGTCTGGATGTCGGTATGGCCGCTGGCATTCAAGGTTGCCGCCGTGGTCACCACAATGAACAATGCGACCAGGTTGGAGAAAGCCATGCCGACATAGGTATCCAGGCGGATCCGCTCGAGCTCGAACGGTGCCTGATCAGGCGCGATCTTCAGCGGTTTGGCATGGGGGTCTTCGTCCGCCTGCTCGACCTCCTGGCCGGCCTGCCAGAAAAACAGATAGGGGCTGATCGTCGTGCCGAACACCGCCACGACGGTGGTGATATAATCGTTGTTCCAGAGGATGTGCGGGTAGATAAGGTTGACCGCCACCGTGCCCCAGGGAACATGGACGACAAACGCCGTAGCGACATAGGCGAACAACGAAACAGTCAGCCATTTCA
The DNA here is from genome assembly GCA_043742865.1 of Acetobacteraceae bacterium. Classification (GTDB taxonomy): domain Bacteria; phylum Pseudomonadota; class Alphaproteobacteria; order Acetobacterales; family Acetobacteraceae; genus PALSA-911. The sequence goes on along the minus strand of JAYTXR010000190.1, from coordinate 23,927 downwards.
GTATGGTAACGTAACGGGAATACTGTACGAACACCTCGAGCAGCACGGAAACGACCGCGAACAGCCCCACATAGACGATTGGAGGCCCGTCGATCAGCAGCTTCAACGCCGCGCCCATGGCGCCGAGATCGGCGCCGATATTGATAACGTTGGCAATGACCAGTAGCACGACTATGCCATGTAGTGACCAGGCCGGAAATTGCCGCCGCAGATTGCCGGCCAGCCCGAGGCCGCTGACCCTGCCGATGTCGGCGCTGATCTGTTGGATCGCGCACATCAGCGGGTAAGTCAGCAGCAGCGTCCAACCCAGCGAATAGCCAAATTGCGCGCCGGCCTGCGAATAGGTGGCAATGCCGCTGGGATCATCGTCGGACGCGCCGGTGATCAGGCCGGGACCGACGATATCCCGCAGCCGCGGCCGCTCCGGCTGTTTGACCTCTCGAACGCGATCCTCCGTCTGCGCCGCCGTCGCTTCATCTTGCGCGGTCATTTTCGGCCCCGCAGCAAGCCGACGATGAAGCCGGCGATCGCCGCGGAAGCAAGCCCCGCCATTCCGCTATGGGCGAACTGACCGCCATGGAGGGTGGGCAAAGCCGGCAAAACAGGGGAAACTGCCGAGCGGCGCCTGCCGCGTAGAATGCTCGCCGCCGAGACCGCGAGGATCGCGGTGATCACCGCCATCCCCCCGGCGATCACCCCGTAGGCGCCGATCGGTCCAACTTTTGGCAGCAGCGAGAACCAGAGCCCGCCAAGTGCATAGCCGAGGGATACCATTGCCGATATCGCCGCGACCGTACCCAGTAGCATAGCCAGGATATAACGATGGATCGCAAGGCGCATATGCTCGACAGCGGCGATGCGCACCAACGATCCCAGCACGGCGACGATCAGCGCTTTCATGGCATCGGGAACTCCGAAAATTCGTTGAAACACGGCGCGCGATAATCAAAACGCCGGTTAAACATAACAGTTCCTCGTCGAAATCCGATAGATTACCGCGGCTTGCGAGTATCGGGCGGCTTACGTGGCGCGGGGACCGTTTCGCCTGCGCCGCGCGCCAGCGCCGCGCAGGAATTGTCCTCGCCGATACCGAACTGGATCGTCGGCAGCAGCGCCGCCGGTGGAAACAAAAAACCCAGCCCCAGCGCCGCCCCGCCGCGCGCCGCGAGCTCCGCCGCGTCCGGCGCGAAATGCGGGTTCTTCAAGGTGCCGCTGACATGAATCCGGGTCGGCAGGGAACCGACCGTGAAATGCTTGGCGTCGGTGCGAAACTGGCCGGTGATCTGTTCTGTTTTCATATCGATAATCGCCTGCCCGGCCATTCGGTTATCGGGCGTGTCGAGCAGCAGGGTTCGCGAGCGCAGGGAGCCCTGGGCCAGCGCCAGATCGCCGATCAGGCAGCGCACGGACTCGCGGTTCGGCAGCCCCAGCGCGGACAGCGCGGCGTCGGCGAATTGCAGTCCCGACAGATCGATCACCAGCGCGCTGACATTGCCGCCGGCCATGAACACCGACAGGCTGCCCTCGCCGGCCACCAGCATCTCACTCAGCGATTTACCCACCGCGGCGATGCGCGCCCGCCCACCCAGCACGCCGTCGCCGCGAACAAAATTCAGTGCCGACAGCAGCCGCGCCACATCGAGACGCTGGAAATCAAAACTGGCCTTCATCCGCACGCTGTCGACCAGCGGCATCATGTCTACCTCGCCGACGATCTGCCCATGGCCGATCGCCATCCGAAGCTCGGTCAGCCGGATATGCCCGTCATCGATATCCAGGCGCGCGGCCAGCTTGTCGAACGGCACCGCCCCGCCGATGAAACTGTCGCCGTGATAGGTCAGATGGAAATCAGCCGATCGGATCTTCGGAATGTCGATCGGCAAATTGGGGATCAGTTGCGGGCTGGCGATCGCCTGCGCGACCGCCTGGCGCTGCGCCGGCGTCTGGCCCGGCGTTGTCACGCGCCCAGGCTGGGAGCCGATGAAGCCTGCCAGGTCGGCCAGATCCACACGCCGGGACCACAGCGCGCCTTGCACAACCGGGCGGGACGGCTTTGTGTCGACATGGAGGTCGCCATTCAGGTCGGTGCTGCCCAGCCGCCCGGCGATCCCGGAGAAGTTAACGATGCCCCCGGCGTAGTCCAGCGATCCGGTCACGTGATAGGGCGGGGTGGGCGGGAACGGGATGCCGGTGAGACTGTAAAGTTTCGCCAAATCCTGTCCTGCCAGTTCCAGACGGACATCGGCGCCTGCCAGATGCAGCGGGTCGCGCAACGAGCCGATCAGTTTGATGCGGGACGGTCCGTTCGCCAGCTGGATGTCGACGGGATAGAGATCGGCGGCATCGCGCAGGTTCAGGATCGCCCCGCCGGTCAATCGCCCGGATACCAGCTGGCCGGCATAGGTTCCGGTGACATCGGCAATGATCGTGCCGTCCGGCTCCCCCTCGGTGCGGATGTCGAAGCGGATATCGGCCGCCACCGGGGCCAGGACCAGATGGGCGTGACTGTTCTTGATGTGCACGACGCCGATGCGCGGCACCGCCCAGGGCTGGGACGAGCTCGTGGCGGAGGGCCGATCGAAAGTCCAGTTATTGATCCCTTGCGGGGTCTCCACGGCGCTGATTTCCATTCCGGATATGGATATATCCGGGATCGCCGGCAACTTCCCGTGCAGAACGGAGCTGAAATCGAGGGTAAAAACGATTGCCTCGATCGTGGCGAGCGGTGTCCCTTCGGCCCCGGCTCCCACGGTAATCTGCGAAGCGGTCAGAAGCGGGAACCGGCCGAGGCTGACCGCAAGATGACCGATCTCGACGGTCCGGCCGAGGGCGGCGCTGGCCCAGCCCGCCACGAACGGGCGTATCCAAATCGGCATGGTGACGGCCACGGCGCCAAGCGCCAGCACCGCCACGCCACCGGCGATCCACCCTCGGCGGGTCAACGCGATACCGGCGCGGAGGTGTCGGGCGAGGGCCGCGGCCGCAGCGAGCGGCGCAGCAGCCCAGACAGCCGCCGGCTAGCCGTCGCATCCTGGTCCGCCGACATCTGCACCCCGTTTTGCCGGCGGGTCAGGGTCAGGGTGCGATCATGATACTCGGCCAGTTCTGGCCGCTGCCCGACCGTAATCACCGTGCAGCCACTCAATTCGTCGCGAAACAGCCCCAGCATCTGGTCCTGGCTGTCGTCATCCAGCGCCGCTGTCGCCTCATCCATCAGCACGATATCGGGTCTTTGCATCAGCAGCCGCGCGAATGCCAGCCGCTGCTGCTCCCCGCCAGACAACAGCCGGTCCCAGCGTTCGGTATTGTCGAGACGCGGGGTCAGCCGTGCCAATCCGCATCGGGCGAGCGCGGCACCAAGTTGCGCATCGTCATGCACCAGGTCCGATGCCGGATATTCCATCACCTGGCGCAAAGTTCCCGGCGGCAGATAGGCGCGCTGCGGAAGAAAGGCGATCCGCGCGCCGGCCGGCAACAGCACCCGTCCGGAGCCCCAGGGCCAGAGGCCGGCCATGGCCCGGATCAACGTGCTTTTACCGGTCCCTGACGCCCCGGTCAGCAGGATCTTCTCACCCTCGCGAATGACGGTATCGGCCTCGTCGATGACGACGCGTCCGTTATGCTGCGCCACCGATAACCCTTCGACGCGGATGCTGTTATCCTCGCTTTCGCCGATCTGGATCCGTGTCTGGCCATCGCCGGCCGTGGCATCGAGATCGGACAAGGCGGCCCACAGGCCAACCACCCGGCCAACCGATGCCAGCCATTCGGCGATCCGCGCGTAATTATCCACCAGCCAGTTCAGCGCCACCTGAACCTGCACGAACGCGGCTGCGGTCTGCATCAGGCCGCCCAGCGTGATCGTGCCGTTCAGGTAATTCGGCGCCGCCAGCAGCAACGGCACCACCGGCGCGATCACCCCGTTGGTGTTGATCAGCAGGGTCATCCGCGCCAGCTGACTGATCACCCGCCGCCAGGCGACGACCAGAAGTTCGTACCCGCTGCGCAGGCCGAGGATTTCGTCGTCCTCGGCCCGGATCATGGCGATGCTTTCGGCGTTTTCGCGGACCCTGCCCAGATTCTGCCGCAGCCTTGCCTCGGCACTGTTCTTGCCGTCGATGCGCGAGATCAACGGCCGCCCGAACCGCATCATCGAGCCGGACATCACCACCGAATAGACAACGGCGGCAACCACCATGAAGCCGGGAATGTCGATGCCGGCCACGGTGGCGGTGCCAGCGGCCGACCAGAGAATGCTGAGGAAGACGATCGCCATCAACACCGCATTGACGATGCCGAAGCCGAAATCGATCACCGGTTCGGTCGCGATCCGCGCATCGTCGGCGATGCGGAACTCCGGCGAGTCGAGGTCGGGCGCGGATACGCTCAGCCGATAGAAGCGCTGCTCGGCCAGCCATTGGTCGGTGAGCTGGTAGGTCAGCCATTGCCGCCAGTTGACCTGCAGCCGCATTCGCACCTGCAGCGTGCAGACCGCGATCAGGGTGCTTATCGTCGCGAGCACCCCGAATAGCACCATCGCCTTGAACACAAAGGTCGTGTTCTTGTTATCCAGCGCGTTGAAGAAAAACCGGTTCCATTCGTTCATGCCGAACTGCACGGCGATATTGGCGACGATTAAAATCGCACTGCCGATCGTCAGCATCCAGGCGTGCCGAGCGGTTGCCCCGCGCCAGAAACCACCGGACAGGCGCCAATAGGCAGACAGATTTCCATGCGCAGCCGGGCGCTTGTCGGACGGGGATCCGGCGGCGATATCCACCGGGTCGCTCGCGGGAGATTCCGACATTGGGCCAACCCCGGGTTCGTGCGATTGCTCGCCGAGCGTCACGCTAGGACTGCTTATCCCCTTGGGAGGACCCCTCCGGTGATCGTCCCAAATTGAAGTGTCTCGGCTGAATTAAAATGTCCGCGTTTCAACGCCAGATCGGCTTGCCCAGATTGACGTCGTGACCGGAAGTCAGGGCCCCGCCTGCCGCGCCGACCGCGCCGCCGATCAAAGCCCCGGTGCCTGCGTTGCCGCCGGTTACCGCGCCGATCGCGGCCCCGGTGCCGGCGCCAATCAGCCCGCCCGAAACGGCCCGGTCGCCGGTGCTGTAGCCGCAGGCTCCTACCGATGCGGCCAGGGCCGCCGAGAGAAGCAGGTTTGCGAGGGTCCGCTGCATGGCGGGTTCCTTTCTTGTAGGAGAATACAACGTAGAACGTCGAAAGCGTAAACTAGGTTCCCGCCTGAACCGTTCCGGGTTGTCGGGTCACTGCTTTCCCAGGCCTGTTAAATGCGCTTGAGCGGTGGAACCAGACGCATTTGAATGCATTTCCCTCTCGACCGTTTATTTGCCAAAGGGGGATCGAGATGGGCCGTGGCATTCTGCTTTGGCTGTTGGGGATACCGATCCCGATTATAATTCTGCTGGCGCTGTTTTGGCGGTGACGCGGGGGCACCCTACGGTACTGCCGAATTTTTAATGACCCAAATTTCCCGAAGGAATCTTCAAATGGATGCCGCTGTCAGCAAAGGGTCAAAAACCCAGCCATTTTTGATCGACGTGAAAACATTACGAGAGCGGGCTCGGCGCCATATGATGGAAGGCGCGGTTACCGAAACCTATAGTGGTGACACAGCGCTCGCCTGCAAAATCCTGAATGAGGCGCTGGCCACGGAAATCGTCTGCGTACTTCGGTACAAGAGACATTATTTCATGGCGAAGGGCATTCATTCCGGGCCGGTGAAAGAAGAATTCCTCCAACACGCCGCAGAGGAGCAGGGTCACGCGGACCGGATCGCGGAGCGGATCGTGCAGCTCGGCGGGGCGCCCAATTTCTCGCCTGAGGGTCTGCTCTCGCGCAGCCACTCAGAATATGTGGAGGGTGAGACATTGGAGGACATGATCCGGGAGGATTTGGTCGCCGAGCGGGTAGCGATAGACAGCTACCGCGAGATCGCGGCGCATTTCGCCCCGTTCGATACGACCACACGGCGCATGATCGAGGACATTCAGGCCTCCGAAGAAGAGCACGCCGACGACCTCGCCGAGTTGCTGGAACATTTTGGCGGTCCGGTTTCGGAGGATTCCCCAAAAGTTGAGGATAAAAGGGCAAAAAAATGAACAACATCATCTACATTATCGGCTTGGTGGTCGTTGTTGTGGCAGTGCTGGGATTTCTGGGATTGCGATGAGACCGTTCGGCCCGCCGCTTTGTTTTCTTAGTAACTTCCCACAACCAGTGAAAGATTGTTCTATGCGCAACAACAAACTTCTGATCGCGACCGTCCTGGTGCTAATGGGCTCAGCGCCGTTGCTGAGTGCCTGCAACACCACTGCCGGCGCTGGTCAGGATATCTCTAACACCGGCAATGCGATCGAGAAGGCAGCCAAGAAGAACACGCCGTAATAGTCAATCTTCTGGGCTGCTTTTTTGGCTTATTTCCGGTATCTGATAGGAGGCCTATCATGCGTATGTCCATCCTAGGCGGGGCCGTTGTCCTTGCGGCGGCAACGCTTCCGGCGTTGGCCCAGACGGCTCAAACCCAGACGGCTCAAACCCAGACTTTGCAACTCCAGACTGCTCAAATATTGGGTACGACTCCCGGGCCGGCCAGTGATACCGGCGCACGCCCTGGAAACGAGATCGGCACTGGCAACTCGCTGCCCCGGTCAAACAATTCGAGCAACATAAATGCCGCCGACTCGAAATCGGAAATTGCACCGAACCTGCCGTCGCCCCCGCTTGGCGAAAACTCCAGCCCGCGTGACTATCTGATCGCCGCGCGTAATTCGCTTGCCGCCGGTAAGACCGGCATGGCGCAGCAATCGCTGGAAATGGCCCAGACGCGACTGCTGGATCGGTCCGTTAACCGGTCGCAGGTGAACGATGCCAGCCGGGACCCGAGGGTTAAGCGGATAGAGGATGCCCGACAGGCCTTGGGCAACGGCAATTCCGCCTTGGCTATGCAGATTATCGAGAGCGCGCTGGCGCCGTGAGATAGGTATCGCTTCCCGCACGATAAGTCATCGGTTATCGGCGTTGTTGAAATATCGCCCAAAGCGGGGACTACGCGACGGCAAAAGCGTGACGAAAATATGAGTCGGGGCTAAATGCCCCGATTTTTTTGCGCCACGCAAACCTGTCGGAACCTGCTCGGTCAACGATAGAAAGGCTTAAGGCCTATGTCCTTCAACGTTCGGATTTCGGTCATCGCCTGCTTAGCCTGCTGGCTCGCGACATCGGCGCTGGCGCAAACACCTTCCTCCACCCGCATTCGCGGCACGATCGCGGCGCTGGACGGCCAGCACATGACGGTCACGACCCGGGAGGGAGCAGCATTGCCAATCGCGCTGACCGAGCCGTTAATCGTGACGGCGTTGAAGGCCGTGGAGTTCGCCGCCATCCAGCCGGGAGCCTATGTCGGTATCGCCGCCGAGCCCGGGGCGGATGGAGAGTTGCAGGCAATCGCGGTCTACATATTTCCGGAAGAGAGGCGCGGAGTGGGGGAGGGCCATCGCGAGTGGGACCTTAAGCCCGGTAGCACGATGACCAACGCCAATGTCACGGCGGCGGTGCAGGGGATTTCTGGCAGGGACGTCGATCTTGCCTACAAAGATGGGTCCAAGAATGTGCATGTACCGGCCGGGGTGCCGGTGGTCACCCCCATACCGGCTGAAAAAGCGGATTTGAAACCGGGCGCCAAGGTGTTCCTGACCGCTACCAAGACTGACGATGGCAGCCTCGGCACGTCCCGCGTTGTCGTCGAGAAAGACGGCGTCGCACCGCTGTTGTAGTCATTCCTATCCGCCCGCGTTCTCCATGTTGGCGCTGCGCACGGGAATGCCGGTCTCCTCGAAGCAGATTCGCGCCAAAACCCGCACGCCGTCTTCGATCACCTGCCGCGACGGCATGGCGAAGCATAATCGCATGTAGGATTTCGCCGCGTCCGCATCGCAGGCCCATTCCGGGCCGGCGTTGAACACCAGCCCGGCTTTCGCGGCCGGGCCGATCAGGCTACGCACGTCGACCGAGTCGGGCAGCTTCAGCCACAGGAAGATCCCGCCTTTAGGGCGGAAGGTTTCAACCGAAACCCCGAACTCCCTGCGCAGCGCTTCCTCCATCACATCCAGCTTGCCCTCCAGCACGGTGCCCAGCCTCTTGATGTGGTCGTCGTAAAACCGCGAGAAATATTCCGCCACCAGCATCTGATCGACCGCGCCGGTGCCGCTGTCGCCCTTCAGTGCGATCAGCTGCGACAGCGCCGACCATTCGGCCACCAGATAACCAACCCGCAAGGCCGGCGCCAGGGATTTGGAGAACGAGCCGATATGGATCACCTGCGTCGGGTCCAGCGCATACAGCGCCGGCGGCGCGTCCCAGGCCCAGATCAGGTCGGCGTAGCATTCATCCTCGAAAATCGGCAGTCCATAGGTCTTGGCCAGCCGCAACAGCGCCTCGCGCCGGCTCAACGGCAGGATGCTGCCCGTGGGGTTCTGGATCGTCGGGATCGTGTAGAGGAATTTTGCCGCGACATCTTTAGCCTTCAATCCCTCGAGAATTTGCTCCAGCGCATCGATCCGTATGCCGTCGTCATCCAGCGGCACGCCGATGATCTCGAGCCCCATTTTGCGGAATTTGCTGATCGCCCCGCCATAGGAAAATCCCTCCACGAGGATGGTATCGCCCCGGTCAGCCAGCAGCTTGCAGACCATGTCGATGCCCTGGCCGGAGCCGGAGGTGATCGCCACGTCGTCGCGGGTGCAGGTCATGCCCCGCCGTGCCGCCAGCTTGCCGGCCACGAAGTCGCGCAACGGCGGATAGCCCTGTGGCCCCAACCCAAGATTGTAGATCGCCAGGCTCGCCCCCTCCCGCCGCAACACCGAAGCGGCGGCTTCGGCCAGCAGATCGCAGGGGATCAGCGTTGGGTCGTTGTTGCCGCCGACGAAATAGTAGGGCGGAAACCCGTCCCAGCGCGGGCTCGGCGGCGGTAAATCCTTGGTATAAAGGTTCGCGTAGGCAAATCCGTCCATGATCGTATCCTCGATTTTTGCCGCCAGCGTGAACCCCAGCCACCCCGGCGCGCAAGCCCCCCGGCGGGTTTGAGTCAGGTTTGAGCCTGAAGTGGCCATGTGGTAGATACCCTCAATTCCAGCTGAACTGAACCGAGCACAACTTGAGCGACACGCCTGACGCCGCATCCCCCCCACCCCCCGAGGGTGGGCCGCCGGAAGACCTGCATCCGGTGGTGCTCGAGGAGGAGATGCGCCGCTCCTACCTCGATTATGCCATGTCGGTCATCGTCTCCCGGGCGCTGCCGGATGCGCGCGACGGCCTGAAGCCGGTGCATCGGCGCATTCTGTATGCGATGCAGGAAGCCGGCTACACGCCGGACAAGGCCTATCGTAAATCTGCCCGCGTGGTCGGCGAGGTGATGGGCAAATACCATCCGCATGGCGACGCCTCGATCTATGACGCCCTGGTGCGCATGGCGCAGCCATTCTCGATGCGCGTGCTGCTGATCGACGGGCAGGGCAATTTCGGCTCCGTCGACGGCGATCCGCCGGCGGCGATGCGCTACACCGAAGTTCGCATGGCCAAGGCCGCCAGTCTGTTATTGGCCGATATCGACAAAGACACCGTCGATTTTCAGGCCAATTACGACGACAGCGAGCATGAACCGAAAGTTCTGCCCGCCAGTTTTCCAAATTTGCTGATCAATGGCGCGGCCGGTATCGCCGTAGGCATGGCCACCAACATCCCGCCGCACAACCCCGGCGAGATCATTGACGCCACTTTGGCGCTGATCGCCGACCCCGATACCGGGCTCGAAGAGCTGATGAAAATCGTGCCCGGCCCGGATTTCCCCACCGGTGGCATCCTGATGGGCCGGTCTGGCATCCGCAGCGCGTTCGAGACCGGGCGCGGCTCCATCATCATCCGTGCCCGCGCCGAAATTGAGCTGATCCGCAAGGACCGCGAGGCGATCGTCGTCACCGAGCTGCCCTATCAGGTCAACAAGGCCACGCTGCAGGAACGCATCGCCGACCTGGTCCGCGCCAAGCAGATCGAAGGCATCTCCGACATCCGCGACGAGAGCGACCGCTCCGGCATGCGGCTGGTGATCGAGCTGAAGCGCGACGCCACCGGCGATGTGGTGCTGAACCAGCTTTACCGGTTCACCTCGCTGCAGGTCAGCTTCGGCATCAACATGCTGGCGCTGGACAATGGCCGACCCCGGCAGATGGGTCTGAGAGACGCGCTTTCCTGCTTCATCCGCTTCCGCGAGGAAGTCATCCTGCGCCGCGCCCGGTTCGAGCTGAACAAGGCGCGCGAGCGCGGCCATCTATTGGTCGGCCTGGCCATCGCGGTGGCCAATATCGACGAGGTCATCCGCCTGATCCGTGCCAGCCCGGACGCCGCCACCGCGCGCGAGGCGCTGATGGCCGAGGACTGGATCGCCGGCGATATCGGCGTGCTGCTGGCGCTGATCGACGATCATCGCAATCACGTCACGGAAGCGGGCACCGTCAAGCTCACCGAAGACCAGGCCCGCGGCATTCTGGAACTGCGCCTGGCCCGGCTGACCGGGCTGGAACGCGACAAGATCCAGGCCGAGCTTGTCGAGGTCGGCACCCGCATCCAGGAATTGCTGGAAATCCTCGGCTCGCATATCCGCCGGATGGAGGTCATGCGCGAAGAACTGGCCGCCGCGCGCGCGGTGATCGCGACGCCCCGGCTGACCGAGATCGCCGACGGCCTGGCCGATCAGGACGACGAAAGCCTGATCGAGCCCGGACAGATGGTCGTCACCATCACCCGCGACGGCTTCATCAAGCGCACCCCGCTGGAGACCTATCGCGCGCAAAACCGCGGCGGGCGCGGGCGCAGCGGCGCCGGCACGCGCGGCGACGACATCGTCACCCGCAGCTTCAACGCCCACACCCATCAATGGGTGCTGTTTTTCAGCAGCGCCGGCAAGGTGTTTCGCGAGAAGGTATGGCGGCTGCCGGAAGCCGGTCCTACCGCGAAAGGCCGCGCGCTGGTCAACTTGCTGCCGGAACTGGGGTCCGACAACATCACCACGGTGTTGCCGTTGCCGCAGGATGAGACGCTGTGGGATGCGTTGCACTTGGCCTTCGCCACCGCCTCGGGCAATGTGCGGCGCAATCGGCTGTCGGATTTCCGCAATGTCCGCGCCTCCGGCCTGATCGCCATGAAGCTGGACCCCGCCAGCCTGGGCGGCGAGGACAGCCTGATCGGCGTCGCCACCTGCCGCGAGGGCGATGATGTCCTGCTGGCCACCCGGCTTGGTCGCTGCCTGCGCTTTCAGATCAGCGAGGACAGCCTGCGCGTTTTCGCCGGGCGCGACAGCGACGGCGTGCGCGGCATCCGCCTGGGCAAGGGTGACCGCGTGATCAGCATCTCGGTGCTGCGCCATGTCGCGGCCGATCCGGAAACCCGGATCGCCTATTTGAAGATCGCCAACCAGAAGCGCCGCAACGGCGTCGAGGACGAACCCGAGATCGCCGAGACGCCCGACATCGCCGAAACCGGGCTTGAAGCGGATGAGATCGTGCCTGATATCGCCCTGCCGCCCGAGCGCGTGGCCGAGTTGGAGGCGGCGGAGGAGATGCTGCTGACCGTCACCGATGGCGGCTTCGGCAAGCGGTCCTCGGCCTATGAATACCGCGTTGCCGGCCGTGGCGGGCTGGGGATTGCCAATATCACGCTGGCCAAGCGTAATGGCACCGCGGTGGCGGCCTCGTTCCCGGTGCGGCCTGGCGATGACGTGATGCTGATGACCGATGCCGGCCGTTTGATCCGCGTGCCCGGCGATCAGGTGCGCATCACCGGTCGCCAGGCGATGGGTGTGATGCTGCTGCGGCTGAACGCGGAGGAGCGGGTCACCAGCGTCTTCCCGGTGCTGGAGGAAGCCACCGCCGAGGAAGACCCGTCAGAACCTGGCGCGGGCATGCCAGAGGCTCCGGATAGCGACGCAGGGACGGAGGACGACCCAAATGTCTAACAACGGCACCAAGCAGCGGATCGGCCTTTATCCGGGCACCTTCGATCCGGTCACCAACGGCCATATCGACATCATCGGCCGTTCGGTCCGGCTGATGGACAGACTGGTCATCGGCGTCGCCATCAACACCGGCAAGGGTCCGCTATTTTCGGTGGAGGAGCGGGTGGAGTTGGTCCAGGCCGAGACCAGCGAGATCGCCCACCGCAACGGCACCATCATTGAGGTGGTGCCCTTTCAGGGCCTGCTGATTGATTTCGCCCGAAAACTTGGCGCCTGCATGATCGTGCGCGGCCTGCGCGCGGTGACGGATTTCGATTATGAGTTCCAGATGGCCGGCATGAATTATCGCATGGCCCCGGACATCGAGACGGTTTTCCTGATGGCCAGCGAGCGCCACCAGTTCATTGCCTCCCGCCTGGTCAAGGAAGTGGCGGCGCTGGGGGGGGATATTTCCAGTTTTGTCCCGGCCGTGACGCTGGATCGCACCCTGAAGCGGATCGGCCGCACCTGATCCTAATACAACCCTATCGGAGACCACCATGCGCCCCTTAACGCGCCGTGTTGCTTTGAGTTCTGCTTTTGCCACCACAATCCTGATGATGGGAACCCTGATGTCCGACCCTGCCGCCGCCCAGCCGAAACTGGACCTTGAGAACACCTTGTACATGGAGCTGAAGAATGGACGGGTGGTCATTCAGCTGTTCCCCGACCTCGCGCCCAAGCATGTCGAGCGGGTGAAGATGCTGGCGCGCGAGCATTTCTATGACGGCACGCCGTTCCATCGGGTGATCGAGGGCTTCATGGCCCAGGGCGGCGACCCCACCGGCACCGGCACCAGCGGCAGCAAATACCCCGACCTGCCGGCCGAGTTCACCACCAAGAAGCACTTCCTGCGCGGCACCGTGGGCGCTGCCCGCACCGCCAGCCCCGACAGCGCCAACAGCCAGTTCTACATCATGTTCGCCCCGGCGCCGCATCTGGACGGCCAGTACACGATCTGGGGTCAGGTGGTGTCCGGGATGGATCTAGTCGATCAGATCAAACGCGGCTCCGGCGGCGGCGGTACAGTCAGCAACCCCGACAAGATCGTCACGGTCCGCGTCGCCGCGGATGTGAAATAGCACGCTGTTTCGGATGTTGCGCCTTGACCTGGCGCCCGGCCTGTCGTTTTAAGCACGCGACAGGCCGCGTCTCCGGGGCCTGATATGTCCACCGTTAACCTGTGGGCCGGTAGCTCAGCGGTAGAGCAGTTGACTTTTAATCAACTGGCCGCGGGTTCGATCCCCGCCCGGCTCACCAACTCCCTCCCCATTTCGAATTGCAATCGTCGACTCGTCGGCTATTCTTCCAACCGCAAACGACTGGGCAGCAACTCTCCTTGGTTTTTTAATACCGGATAGGCCACCGACGCTACCAAATGCGCGTTTACCTGCTTCAGATCCCGCAGCACGTCCAGATGCAGCGCTCCGGTCTCGGCCAATTCCGTCCGGCCCGACCGCAGGCGGTCGAAATGCGCCTGGGTTGCCGCGGTCTCGATGTCGCGAAACGCCTCCTTCTCCGCCGCCAGAAGTCGTGCCGCTCGCAGATCCTCAGTCATGAACACCGATGCGGCGGTGCGTAGATTGCCGACCAACCGATCCAGCAGCCTGCTTAACTCTGCCTGATCCGGATCGGCGAATACCAGCCCCCGCTTCATTCGCTTGGCGGCGAGGCTCATCAGGTTCTTCTCCACGTCCCCGGCATGCTCCAGGCTATGTGCAAACATCAGGATCTCCTCCACCCGCTGATGGTCCGGGTCCGTCATCGCCTCCGGATCGAGCGCGCTCAGATTGGCCTTGATCGCCGTGTTGAGCCGGTCCAGCACATCGTCCATCTGTCTTACGTCGGCGATATGGCGCCGCTCGCCTTTCGCGAGTGCGTCCTGCGCGCTTTGTAGCATCGCCTCCAACACGTCTGCCATTCGCAGCGCCTCGCGTGCCGCCGCTCCGATCGCGACCGAAGGCACTTCTTGGGTCGCGCTTAGCAGATACATCGGCTGTCCTGGATCGCTCTGCTCCGCCTGGGCTGGAAACCAGCGCCGCAACAGCGCCGCATAAGGGCCGAGCAGCGGAAAGAACACCGCCGCGAGCACCAGGTTGAACGCGGTGTGGAAAACCGCCACCGCGCGGGCATTATCCGCAACCTGCACTACCAGCCATGGGCTTACCAACGGCAGCGCCAGCAACGCCGCGATGCAGCCCAGCAGGCGGTTGTAAAAATTGCCCATCGGTAGCCGCCTTGCCGCCGGGTTGTTTCCTCCGCCGCGCTCCAGCACCGGATTAAGCGCGGTGCCGAGGTTTGCACCCAGCACCAGAGCAAACGCCGCATGCGGAGGTACAACGCCCTTGGAGGCCAGCGACATCACCAGCAGGACTACCGCCACCGAGGAGTGCGCCGCCCAGGCGAGCAGTGCTGCGAGCAGAACATCGAGCACCGGTTCGGTCGAGATCGCTCCCAGGAACATCCGCAGGCTCGGTAGGTCCTCATAGGGCGTAATGAAATCCAGCAGCTGATGCAGCGACATCAGCATAAGGCCCAGGCCGATCGCCACCCGCCCCAGATCGCGCATGCGCGCCCCGTCGCTGCGGCGGAACATCACCACGCCGATCAGAAACAGGCCGGGCGCCAGCCCCGAGACATCGAAAGACAGCACCTGCACGATCAGCGTCGAGCCGATATTCGCCCCGAGCATTACCGCCAGCGCCGGCACCAGTTCCACCAGTCCCGCCGCGGCGAAGCCCGCGACCATCAATTCGGTCGCCGTGCTGCTCTGCAGGATCGCCGTTACCCCCAGCCCGGCCAGAAAGGCCTTGAACCGGTTTTGCAGCGCCACCGATAATATATTGTGCAGTCTCGGCCCGAACCGCCGCTGGATCCCGGTCTGAACCATCCGCACGCCCCACAGCAGCAAGGCGACGGTGCCGGCCAGATCGATCATGGTCAAAGGAAAGTTCATCGCCCCGGACGTTCTTGGTATGCGTATTGCCAGCTTAGACCGAGTTGACCGTGAGCGCCTGCCCAACACGACAGGCCGAAGATTTTGGCCGATGCGGGCAATCTGCCGGAAGGAAAAGCGGCCAGGTTGCGGATCGCAAGCTGAGATTCTAGCATTCAGCCAATAGCCGCGATGCGGCGAACAATGGCCCGGAGGAACCCCATGAAGCTCGGTCGTCGATCCCTACTCGCGGCTACGCTGGTCGGCGTGGCCGCCAAGAGCGCTTCCGCCGCGCCGGATATCGTCGCGCAGACCCATGCCGGAAAAATCCGCGGGGCCGTCATCGACGGCATACCGACCTTCAAGGGCATTCCCTATGGCGCATCGACGGCTGGCGGCGGTCGGTTCCGCCCGCCGGCGCCGCCGAAACCCTGGGCCGGGGTGCGCGATGCGCTGGCGTTCGCGCCGATGTGTCCGCAGGTGGTGCGCTCGCTGCCGAGCATCTTTGCGTCCTGGACCTTCGACAAGGACATGAGCGAGGACTGCCTGGCGCTGAACGTCTGGACGCCGGCGGTGCAAGACCACCGCAAGCGCGCGGTGATGGTCTGGTTTCACGGCGGCGATTTCTCCAGCCTGTCGGGCTCGCGCAACGTGTTCGATGGCGCGCGGCTGTGCCATCGCGGCGATGTCGTTGTCGTCAGCGTCAATCATCGGCTCAATGTTTTCGGCTACCTGTATCTAGGCGGGTTGGCGCCCGAATTCGCCGATTCCGGCAATGCCGGCATGTTGGACCTGGTGGCCGCCTTGCGCTGGGTGCGCGACAACATCGGCGAGTTCGGTGGCGACCCCGGCAACGTCACGATCTTCGGCCAGTCCGGCGGCGGCGCCAAGGTCGGCACGATCATGGCGATGCCGGCGGCGCGCGGGCTGTTTCATAAGGCTATCGTGCAGAGCGGTTCGTACTACCTGGCCGCGATGGATCGCGAGCGGGGCACCCGGCAGGCCGAGGTGCTTTTGCGCGTGTTGGACATCAAGTCCGCCGATGCAGCCAAGCTCGCGACCCTGCCGATGGAGCGTCTGGTGCAGGGCCTGGAAGCCACGGCGAAAACGCCGGAGAAGCCCAATTTCCGACCCGTCGTCGATGGCCGGGCGCTGCCGGGTGGTCCCTGGTCGCCCGCAGGCCCGGCGCTGTCGGCCAAAGTTCCGCTGCTGGTCGGCACCGTCGCCACCGAAATGACGCTGCTGATCGGCGCCGGCGATCCAGCGACTTTCAGCCTGGACGATGCCGGGCTACGCCAGCGCCTGAGCGTCTGGTTCGCCGCCGGAGATATCGACACCGTGATCGGGACGTTCCGCCGCGCGCAGCCGGCGGCCACCCCCAGCGATCTGTTTTTCGCTATCGCCACCGACGTGCAGATGCGCCAGGGCGCCTGGGTGCAGGCCGAGCGTAAAAGCGCGCAGCATGCCGCGCCGGCCTATCTGTACGAACTCGACTGGCGCACGCCGGTGGAGGGTGGCAAATGGCAGACGCCGCATTCGCTGGATCTGGCCTTCGTGTTCGACAACGTGGCGAAATCTGCCGCCATGGTCGGCACCGGCCCCGAGCCGCAAATTCTCGCCGACCAGATGAGCGCGGCCTGGATCGCGTTTGCCCGGACCGGTAACCCCAACACCCCTGCGTTGCCGCATTGGCCGGCCTATGAGATCAAGGATCGGGCCACAATGGTGTTCAACACGACATCGGCGGTGGTGAAGGATTTCCGAGCCAGCGAGCGGTCGTTGTTGGCAGGGATCAAAATTACCCCCACGGTCTGAGCGCGGTCCATTCCAGAGCCGCCGAACACCGGATCCATTTGGGGAAAACGCATGGAACAAGCCGTCATCGTGGAGCCGCGCGCGGGCTGGATGAAAATCATCCTGAACCGGCCCGACAAGCTGAACGCGCTGAACCCGGCATTGCATGCGGGCGTGGTTGCCGCCCTGGACGCCGCCGAGGCCGATCCCGGCTGCCGGGCGCTGTTGCTGACCGGCGCCGGGCGCGCGTTCTGCGCCGGACAGGAACTGGGCGAGGAGGTGATGCCTGGCCCGAATGGCGAGGCGCCGGATGTGCGGGCGATCCTGAACCGCTGGAACCCGGTCATCCGGCGCATCCGCGGCATGCGGCTGCCGGTGGTCTGTGCGGTGAACGGCTTCGCGGCCGGGGCCGGGGCCAACCTCGCGCTGGCCTGCGACCTGGTGCTGGCCGCCCGGTCGGCCCGTTTCATCCAGTCCTTCATCAAGATCGGCCTGGTGCCGGACGCCGGCGGCAGCTTCTTTCTGCCGCGGCTGGTGGGCCATGCCAGGGCCAAGGCGATGGCGATGCTGGGGGAACCGGTCGGCGCCGAGCAGGCCGAAGCCTGGGGTTTAATCTACCGGGTGGTGGACGATGTTGCGCTGATGACCGAGGCCGAGGCGCTGACCGCGCATCTGGCAACCCAGCCAACCCTGGCATTCGGACGGATCAAGCAGGCCTTCCTCGTCTCCGACGACAACGATCTGGCCACCCAGCTCGACCTGGAGCGGGAATTGCAACAGGGATCTGCCGGCACCGCCGATTTCCGCGAGGGCGTGCGCGCGTTTCAGGAAAAGCGGGCGCCCGCCTTCACCGGCGGCAACGGAGGATACTAAGTGGATGCCCAGGATGGATGGGGCCGGACTTGACGCGATCGAAACCGCCTCGCGTGACGAGATCGCCGCGCTGCAAACCACCCGCATGGCCTGGAGCCTGCGCCACGCCTATGACAACGTGCCGCATTACCGCGCCGCGTTCGCTGCCGCCGGCGTGCATCCGGATGACTTTCATCTTCTGTCCGACCTGACGAAATTCCCGTTCACCACCAAGCAGGATCTGCGCGCCAATTACCCGTTCGGGATGTTCGCGGTGCCACGCGGGAAGATCGCCCGCATCCACGCCTCGTCTGGCACCACCGGGCAGGCGACCGTGGTCGGCTATACCCAGGAGGACCTGCGCATTTGGGCCGATGTAGCCGCCCGCTCGATCTTTGCGGCCGGCGGCCGGCCCGGCATGATGGTGCACAACGCCTATGGCTACGGGCTGTTCACCGGCGGCCTGGGCGTGCATGCCGGTGCCGAGCGGCTGGGCTGCACCGTGGTGCCGGTGTCCGGCGGCATGACCGAACGCCAGGTGCGGCTGATCCAGGATTTCCATCCCGAGATCATCACGGTCACCCCCAGCTATATGCTGGCGATTCTGGACGAGTTC
Source organism: Acetobacteraceae bacterium (assembly GCA_043742865.1). Lineage (GTDB taxonomy): Bacteria > Pseudomonadota > Alphaproteobacteria > Acetobacterales > Acetobacteraceae > PALSA-911. Next base: position 5,660 of record JAYTXR010000190.1, on the reverse strand, counting down.
CGCCGCCAGGGCCTCGACCCGCGCGCGTGCTCGTTGAAAATCGGCATTTTTGGCGCCGAGCCCTGGACCACCGCGATGCGCCGGGAGATCGAGGACGCCTTCGCCATGGATGCCATGGACATCTACGGCCTGTCGGAGGTGATGGGGCCGGGTGTGGCCAATGAATGCCTGGAAACCAAGGATGGCCCTCATATCTGGGAGGATCATTTTTACCCGGAGGTCATCGACCCCGACACCGGCGCGGTGTTAGCCGACGGCCAGGCCGGCGAGCTGGTGTTCACGTCGCTGACCAAGCAGGCAATGCCGGTCATCCGCTACCGCACCCGCGACCTGACCCGGCTAATGCCCGGCACCGCGCGCAGCATGCGCCGGATGGACCGCATCACCGGGCGCAGCGACGACATGATGATCGTGCGCGGGGTGAACGTCTTCCCCACGCAGATCGAGGAACAGATCCTGCGCAGCCCCGGCCTGACCGGGCATTACCAGATCGTGCTGACCCGCGAGGGCCGGATGGATGAAGTTTCGGTGCATGTGGAGGCGCGGGCGGATTTTTTGGCGCCGGAAGCGCGCCACGCGGAGGCGCGGGCGGTCGCGCTGCGGATCAAGGAGGTTGTGGGCGTGACCGCACAGGTGGTGGTGGGACTGCCCGGCAGCGTCGAGCGATCGGTGGGCAAGGCAGTACGGGTGATCGACCGCCGGACGAAGGCGTGAAATCAGTGCTGGATATGTTCGGGCCGGAACCCCATGCCCATGATCCGCGCCGGCAGCCGGCGCAGAACAGGGAACGCCCCCAGCAGCCGCGCCAGCAGCGGCGGCTTCGGCGTGCGGGTGGATTGAAGCACGCTGCGAATGACGCGGTTCTGGATCAGCAATTGCAGTTTTTGCGTCAGCCGTGTCGGCAGCTCCCGGCGCTTTTGCACGGCGCGCAGTTCGTCCAGCCCTGCTTTGCCGTGCCGTAGCTTCGGCACCAGCACATTGGCGGCGGCGACCGCGTCCTGCACCGCTAGATTGATGCCGACGCCGCCGATCGGCGACATCGCGTGCGCGGCATCGCCGATCAGCAACAGGCCTGGCTGATACCATTGTCGCAGCCGGTCGACCGCGACGGTCAGCAATTTTACCTTGTCCCAGCTGTCGATCTCCTGCACGCGGTCCGCCAGATAGGGCGTCAGTCGAACGATTTCGGCCTGGAACGCCGGCAAACCGGCAGACTGGGTCTGCCCGAATCCGCCTTTGGCGATGATGAACGCGCATTGCCAATATTCGCCCCGGTTCAGAGCGATGAACATCCGCCCGGCATCGATGCGGCCTAATGTCTGACTGGGATCGCTGTCCTTGCGCGACAGCCGCAGCCACAGCACGTCCATCGGTGCGCCGAGATCCTCGACTTCCAGGCCGGCCGCATCGCGCAAAACGGAGTGCCGGCCATCGGCCGCGATCACCAGTTCGGCCTCGATGCGGACCGGCCGCCCTTCGGTCCGTGCACTTACGCCGGTAATCAGTTCGCCGTTAAGCAGCAGACCCGTCGCTTCAGTACGCATCATCAGCCGGAATTGCGGATACCGCCGCGCCTCGACGGCGAGGAAATCCAAAAACTCCCATTGCGGCATGAAGGCAACGAAACCGCAGCGGGTCGGTAGATGGGTGAAATCGGCTATCTGCACGAAGCGATCGCCGATCTGCAGCCCGACGCGGCGCAGCTCGTCATGCGGGCGGGTCAGGAAAGCGTCCAGCAGGCCCAGTTCATGCATCACCTGCAACGTGGACGGATGAACGGTGTCGCCGTGGAAATCGCGCAGGAAATCGCCGTGTTTTTCCAGCACCACGACATCGATCCCGGCGCGCGCCAGCAGAAAGCCCAGCATCATCCCGGCCGGCCCGCCTCCGGCGACGCAGCATCGCGTTGTAAGGATTTCGTCCATCTAGGTCTCCAGCATGCCCGCCACACCCAGCAAGACCGCCAGCCCGGCCGCCATGCCGGGAATGCTGATTTCGGGCGTCACGTCGATCCATTCCTCCAACGAATGCGCGCGCCCGCCGGTTCCGCCGGAGCCGATGCGGATGGCGGGAATGCCCAGGCTCATCGGCAGGTTCGCATCTGTCGAGGATGCCTCGAAGCGCACCTCGAACCCGTGCGCGGCGATCGCCGCCTGCGCCAGCCGCACCAGGTTCGAGTTCTTGTCCGTGCTGCCCGCCGGGCGGTCGCCGGTCAGCTTGATCTCCGCGGTTACCGGCCCGGCAGCCACGGACCGGGCCTGGTTCTCGGCGCGTACCGATGCCTCGACGATCGCCAGGAACTCCGCCTCCAGCCGTGCCAGTTCGGCTGTGGAGGCGGAGCGCAGGTCGAAATCCGTCCACACCGCGTCGGGGATCGAATTGATCGAGGTGCCGCCGCCGGTGACCGACGCGCTGAACGTGGTTTTTGGCGCGCTGGGCACGACCAGCCACGCGAGCTGATCAATCGCGCGTGCCATCGCATACATCGGGTTGACCAGGCCGAACGCGGAAAAACTATGCCCGCCCGGTCCGCGAAAAATCACCCGATAACGCTTGGAGCCAATCCCCGCGGTGGCGATCCGGTCGATTTCGGGGCTGTCCACGGTGATGAAGGCGTCGATCCGGTCCTTGTAGGGGCCGTGCTGAAACAGATGGCGCATGCCGCGCAGATCGCCGGGACCCTCCTCGCCAACGTCGGCCACGAACAGTATATCGGCGCGGGTGCGGATGCCGGCCGCATCCAGCGCCCGGACCCAAGCCAGCAGCACCGACAGGCCGCGGGTGTCGTCGCCGATCCCCGGTGCGAACAGCCGGTTGCCCTCGCGCCGGACCCGCACATTCGTGCCCGCTGGAAACACCGTGTCCAGATGCGCCGCCACACAGACCAGCGCGCCATTGCCGCCGCCGCGGCGGATGGCGGTGACATTGCCCTCGGCGTCCATCGCCACATCCTCCAGCCCGTGCGCTATGGCCATCTCCATCCAGGCCCGGGCGCGCGCTGCCTCGTGAAACGACGGCGCCTCGATCTCGGTCAGTCGGATCAAATCGGCGATCATCCGCTCATGCTCGGCAACGATCGTCGCCTTCGCGGCATGAAATTCTGGGCTGGCCAGGATATCGCGGATGGTCGTGGCGGCGTCGGTCGGCATGGCTACTTCCTGACATCGGTGCGGCGGGGCAGGATAGCCTCAACAACCAGGGGATGGGCATGAGCCTGATCGACTCGCTGCAGAAAAATCTGCCGGATTTTCCCAAGCATCTTGGCATCAAGTTCGTGGAGGCCAGCCCGAACCGGGTGATCGCCACCATGGTCGTGCGCGACGATCTGTGCACCGAGACCAAATCTGTGCATGGCGGCGCGCTGATGGCGTTCGCCGACACGCTGGGCGCGGTAGCCACCATCCTCAACATCCCGCGTGAGAACTGGACCGCGACGATGGAGAGCAAGACCAATTTCATCGCCCCCGCGCCTTCCGGCACCAAGCTGACCGGTCAGACCACGCCGCTGCACAAGGGTAAGCGCACGCAGGTGTGGGAGACGGTTGTTACGCGCGAGGATGGGCGGGTGGTGGCGAAGACGACGCAGACGCAGTTGGTGCTAGGGTAGTAAGGCTGGGCTCTGCCCAGACCCGCCAGGGCCAAGCCCTGGAGGTTATCCATTAAGGTCCAGGGGCTTGGCCCCTGGCGGGTCCGGGCAGAGCCCGGCCTTGCTTAGAAGGAGGATCCAATGCGCGCCGCCATCCTGCACGAACCGAACCAGCCTCTGACCATCGAAAACATCGACATCGCCAAACCAAAACGCCGCGAAGTGCTGATCCGCACCAGCTTCGCCGGGCTGTGCCATTCCGATCTGCATTTCATCGAAGGCCTGTATCCGTGCCCGCTGCCGATGGTGCTCGGGCACGAATCCTCCGGCATTGTCGAACAGGTCGGCGAGGACGTGACCTATGTGAAGCCCGGCGATCACGTCGTCACCTGCATTTCGGTGTTCTGCGGCCAGTGCTCGCAATGCGTCACCGGACATCCGAACCTGTGCGAAGACACCGAGGTGAAGCTGCTGCCGGGGGCGGCACGCCGGCTGTCCTGGAAGGGCCAGGTGGTCAACCAGTTCGCCAACCTGTCCTCGTTCGGCGAGATGATGCTGGTGCACGAGAACGCGGTGGTGAAAATCCGCGACGACATGCCGCTGGACAAGGCGTCGATCATCGGCTGTGCAGTGATCACCGGTGCGGGGGCGGTGTTCAACAACGCCCGCGTGGAGGTCGGCACGGACGTCGCGGTGATCGGCTGCGGCGGCGTCGGCCTGTCGGCGATCAATGGCGCGGCCATTGCCGGTGCCGGGCGGATCATCGCCATCGACACCCTGCAATCGAAGCTGGAACTGGCGCTGAAGGTGGGTGCCACGCACACGATCAACGCCTCCAACGTCGATCCGGTGGCGATGGTGAAGGAACTCACCGGCGGCGGCGTGCACTACTCGTTCGAGGCCCTGGGCATGAAGCTGACCGCCGAGCAGAGCTTCTACATGCTGCGCCCCGGCGGCACCGCCACGATCATCGGCATGGTCCCGTTCGGCACCAAGATCGAGCTGCACGGCTACGATTTCTTGCGCGAGCGAAAAATCCAGGGCACCTCGATGGGCGGCAACCGCTTCCGCGTGGACATGCCGCGGCTGGTGGAATTCTACCGCCAGGGCAAGCTGCATCTGGACCACATGGTCAGCGGGAGGATCAAGCTGGACCAGATCAACGAGGGCTTCGCCGCGCTGAAATCGGCCAAGCCGGTGCGCCAGTTGATCGATTACGCAGCGGGGTAGGGAAAGACTTGGCTACCTTCTCCCTCCCCCTTGTGGGGAGGGTCGGGGTGGGGGCGGGCCACTGTTTCCCATGGCCTTGTGCCGGTCTTCGGTGACGGGCAGGCCAGGATCAATCTGCTGGGTGCCGATGGCGGCCCTGAGCTGAGCGCATGACCTGGGGCGAAATGCGCCGGGTCATGCGCATCGTTATCGAGCACTGGCGCTGGGGCTGGAGGCCGTAACCGAGGATCAGATTGCCCAGGTCGAGATCCTCGGGGCGGGCTAAGGATTGCATTGGGAAGCGCTGGATGTCGATCTGTCGATCTCCGGTCTGTTTTCCGGCCAGCTCGGAACCGGGAGCTACATGCCCCGACACGCCGGCCAGGCGAAGTCCCCGGCTAAGGCCGCCGCTTCCAGGGCGAACGATGCAAAAGGGGGGGCGCCCTCGCAATCAGCGAATTGAGAAAATTGACTGAATGGGAAACGTAGCACTCGTTCTGGCTGAAGCTCACTCGGTCCTTGGGCGCGCCCAGTTGCAATATCTATGGGTCAGCCCGGCATTCTCTGGGAGGGTATGGCTGCCGCCGCGCCCATATGAGATATTTTGAAAGCATGCTTTCAAGCATCGATCCAATAATGTGACACGTGCTTTTCAAAGCAGCTCTCAAGGGTTCCCCAGCTGCGGGTTAATCCCTAAGATTCGCTACCACAGTTTACCTCTAGCAGGCTGCTGAAAAACCCCTTGCCCCGACGCGGGCGTATCGGGTTCGATAGCTTATCGGATTGACGGGCAAGGGGCGGGTTGGGATGCGTGGCAACGACGTTCGGCGAGACGGATTTTTCAGCTACGTCCGGCCAGAAAGCC
>JAYTXR010000189.1:0-8208 GCA_043742865.1 Acetobacteraceae bacterium | reverse complement strand
TAGCCTGGCAGGAAGCCGAGGACCTGCCAGCCCGCGCCGGCGTAGCAAGCATACAGCGCGACGACCGAAGCGGCGGCGCCGGCGGCCAGCAGCCCGCCGCCGCCGCGCCGCCATAGCGCCGGGCCGACCACCGCGGGCAGGAATTTCACCAGCACGGCGGCGCCGAAGACCGCGCCGGCCAGGCCGTCCCGCTGGCGGCAGCGCAACAGCAGCGCGCCGGCGAGCAGCACGATGCTGACCGCATCGACATGGCCGTCGCAGGCGAAGGACCAGATGGTCAGCGGGTTCCAGGCATAGATCAGTAGCCGCTCCGGCGGCAGCCGCGCCAGCGCCAGCAGCTGCAACGCGCAGAGCATCGCCAACGCTTCGCAGCCCAGCATGAACGCCTTCTCGGCAAAAACGCTCGGCGAAATCCACGCGATGGCGGCGAAGGCCAGCTGTGCTGCCGGCGGATAGATCGTGTGGGCGTAGTCGGCCCGGTTGATGTGCGGGTAGATCGCATTGTCGCGCAAACTCTCCAGCGCCGGGTCGGCCGGGACGAACAGATAGGGGTTGATCCCGGCCAGCTGGACGCGGCCGTCCCAGACATAGCGATACATGTCGCTGGACAGGATCGGTGGGGTGAACAGCACCGGCAGGCGCATCGCCATCGCGACCAGCAGCACGATCCAGATCGCCCGCGCCGGCTGCTTGGGGGCCAGCACCAGGCGCACGGCGATGAAATACACCCCAACGGCCACCGCCAGCCCGGCGACCAATGACGGGCGGACCGCGTTGGAGCCTTCGGCTTCGCTCCAGGGCACCAGAAGCAGCAGCGCGAGCCAGGTCAGGCCGGTCATCCCGGCGCCGAGCGCGGCAAGCAACCTCACTCAGCGGCTCCGGCTTGCAGCAATGGAATTGCCAACGGTTCAAGCAGGCCGATGCTGCGAAGGGCTGCCGAAGTCGCCGGCGCCGGGTAGGGAGGCAAATCTTCATTGGTGCCTTTTTCGGCGATTTCCTCGATCAGGCGTGCGAGGGAGACGCGGTCGTCGACGTCGTACCAGAGCGGAAGTTCGACGATGTCAAGGCCAAGCTCCCGAGCCCTCGCCCGTGTCGCATCGGCCACGTTGTCCATGCTCCAGGCGATATCGGCGAACAGCCCGGCGTGCGGCGCCTTCATGCCGAGCAGGTAGTAGCCGCCGTCCTCGGCCGGGCCCAGCACCACCCGATCGCCAGGCGCCAACAGGGCTTGCGCGGCGCGTGCCAGTAGCGCCGTCGGCAAGCTCGGGCTGTCGGAGTTCAGCACGCAGGCGGCGGCGAAACCTTGCGCCAACATGGTCCGGATCGCGTGCAATAGGCAGCGGCCAAAACCCTGAACGTCCGCCGGCATCGCGTCGGGGCTGTTCGGCAGACCATCGGCCAGTACCAGGGCGGTGCCGTTGGCGAGATGGCCATCGAACAGCGCGGCCGACCCCGCCGGCGCATAGGCGATCAGGCCCTGGATCGGCACCGACCGCGCCGCCGCGACGATGTTTTCGGTCACGTCGCGCAGGAACGCCGCACTGAGGGCGGCGGCCTGCGGCGCCAGCAAAGGCGGGCAGAGCCGGGTTTTCGACCGGCCGGGCTGCGGCGCTTTCGCCATCACGCCGATGGCGCAGACGGGTCGCAGCGGATCGTCCCGCAATCGGACGCTCATAGGCCGCTGAACCAGTTATAGCCCCGGTCGGTCCAGAAGCCGCGCGGCTTCTGGTTGGTGACGTAGATCGTGGTAACAAATTTTGGGTTCTTGAAGCCGAGCTTGGTGGGGATGCGGATCTTGAACGGAAAGCCGTATTTGGTCGGCAAAATCTGGTCGGACAGACCGAACGCCATCAGGGTCTGCGGATGCAGCGCGGTGGCCATGTCGATGCCTTCATAATAGCCGTCGGCGCATTCGAAGCCGACATATTTGGCGGTTGTATCGGCACCGATCTTTTGGAGGAAGTCGCGAAGCGGCGTGCCGTTCCATTTGCCGATCATGCTCCACCCCTCGACGCAGACATGGCGGGTGATCTGACTGACCTGCGGCAGGGCATGGAGTTGTTCGACCGTCCAGGGCCGGCGGTCGGCGATCAGGCCGGCCAGGCTGAGCCGGTAGTCGGCCGGATCGAGCTGGGGCGAATTTTCGACGCCGTACCAGGCGTTGTAGCGGAAATCCCTGACCGCCATCGCTTCGGGAAAAATCGGCGCCAGCTTTTGGCCGCTGAACAGCGCCGCCTGCACCCGGTCATTCCAGACCGAGACGCGCGCCAGCACCCGTTGCACGGTATCGTCATCGCTGATGTCGCAGCCGGTCAGCAATGTCAGCGCGCCCAACGACAGGCTGCCGCCGAGCAGGCGCCGCCGGTTCAGATCGTGGCTCATCGGCCCGCCTCCGGAGGGGTTGCGTGGGCCGGGGACGATGCCTTGCCCAGAACCATCGCGACCAGGGTTTTCGGAACCAGCAGGACCAGCGCGACATGCACCAGCACAAACGCGGAAATGCCGGCCATGGCAAGAAAATGCACGATCCGGACGCCCTGAAACCCCCCGAACAAACGTTCGAGCGGGTAGGTCTGCACCGGCTTCCAGAGCGCTGTGCCCGAAACGATCATCAGCGCCACCAGCGCCAGCACGCCCCAGTAGAAAACCTTTTGCACCGCGTTGTAGCTGCCCAGCCGGTGTTCCAGCCGGAACCGAGCGGCGGCGATAAAGTCGCGGATAAACGATTTCGGCCCCACCGGCAGGAAGTCGCGGCGAAAATGTCCGGAAACCACCCCCCAGAGCAAGTACAGCAAGTAGCTTACCGCCAGCACCCACATCCCGGCAAAATGCCAGGCGATCGCGCTGGCCACGCCGCCATCGTTGTGGCGCGCCAGTTGCGCCTCGCCGTCGCCGCCCAGCGTGATCGGCTCGGGAAAGCTGAAACCGAATATCGGACTGGCGTTGTAGATGCGCCAGCCGCTGCCGATCAACACCAGGATGGACAGTGCCATCAGCAAATGGGTGATCCGCACGGCGATCGGGTGATGCTGGACATCGTGCGACGCCGCCGCGCCGGGCTGGGACGGCAAGGTCATGTCACCGGCTCCAATCCGCTAGTGACGAGCAACTCGCGGGCCTGCGCGGTCGCCAGGAAGTCGAGGAAGGCGGCCGGATTGGGACGGCGCGCATGTTTCGAGAGGGCAGCGGCATAGATCGCCGGCGGCTGATCGGCGACCGGATAGACCACCCGCAGCCGTGGGTCGCCGCGCACATCGGTGAGGTATAGCAGCCCGGTCCGCGCGACGCCGGAGGTCAGCAGGAACGCGACCTCCGGCGTATCGATCGCGCTGAGGATCCGCGCCGTGGCTACCCCAAGCCGTGCGGCGATGGCCGCCCCCTCGATGCCGGAGGCACCGGCCAATTCGCTGACGGCAAATTTTCCGGAACCGGCCGGTCCAGCCGCCCCGACCAGCTCGGCAACAACGACCTGGTTGCCCCAATTGCCGCTTCTGGCGCCGGCGAGCAGGCCCGCCCTCGCCGCCTCGTCCAACACGCCCAACTGTGTAACGATAAGGTCATTCTGCACGTCATGCGCGAGTTGCGGCACGATCAGGCCAGGGGCGGTGGGAAATAGACGCAGGTGCACCCCCGCGCGGGCACGGAAAGCCGCCCCCGCCAGGCCGAGCGGCGCGGCAAGGGGCGGATCGCAGATCACCACCAGATCGGTGGTCTCCGCTCTCGCGGTACCCGTCTTCCCCGGCATCGGCATGGCCGGAAGCAGCGCCGATGCCGCCAGCAATACCCGCCTGCGCAAAAAATTCATATTTCCCCTCCCCCGCCTGCAACAGGCGCTGCGCGGTCAGACGCGGCGATGGGCCATCCGTTACGCACGCCGGACGCGTTTCGCGGATTGGGGTCGGTCGGCTTTGATATCCGGCACCCGCAACGTCGTCTCCAGCAGGCTGCGGCGGACCACGAAGCGGGAGTTGCCGCGCAGCACCTCGAACTCCGTCTTCTCGCCGTTGCGCCAGAAACGCACATCGAAGCTGCGTCGGCCGAGGCGCAGATCGTACAGCGTGACATCAGGCAGCCAGTCCGGCAGCGCCGGATCGACATACATCCGGGCATTGGGGGCGTCCGGCAGAATGCCCAGCATTGCCTGCAACAGCACAAACGGCGCCCCGGCCGCCCAGGCCTGCGGCACATTGGCGCCGACATACTGCACCGGGAAGTTATCGGGTTCGCGCTGCAGCCCGGCATAGAGCTCGGGCAACTGGTTCAGTTGGAAATGGCTGGCGGCGTCGCTGATGCAGCGCGCGATCGCGGCGGTTTCCTTGGCAAAGCCGTAGCGGCGAAAGCCCGCGGCGATGATGGCGTTGTCGTGCGGCCAGACCGCGCCGGTCTGATAGTTGTAGGGATTGAACGCCGGATGCGTGGCCGACAGGGTGCGGATGCCCCAGCCGCTCAACATATCCGGCTGCATCAGCCGTTCCACCACCCGGGCGGCACGCTCAGGGGGCACGATGCCGGACCACAGGCAATGCCCCTGATTGGACGCCACCGAGAATACCGGCTTCTTGTCGCCGTCCAGAGTGTAGGCGTAAAGGCCGGTGCTCTCGTTCCAGAACACCTCATTAAATTGGCGGAACAGCGTGGCCGCCTTCGTGCGCAGCTGCGCGGCCCGCTTGTCGTTTCCCAATTCGTCATAGATTTCCGCCATCCGCAGCCAGGCGTCGTAGACATAGCCTTGTAACTCGCACAACGCCTTCGGTCCCTTCACCAGCGAACCGTCTTCGTACACCACGGAATCGCCGGAATCTTTCCAGCCGGTGTTTTCATAGCCGGCAGGGGAGCGGGTCTGGTATTCCTGGAAACCGTCGCCATCGCGGTCGCCATATTGATCGATCCAATCGAGGCAGCCTTCCGCGGTGGCCAGATGCTTTTTCAACAGGGTGCGGTCGCCGGTCGCGCGCCAGGCCGAATGCAAGGCGACCAGATATAGCGGCGTCGCATCCGAGGTGCCGTAATACGGCGTGTGCGGGATCAGCTTGAAATGCGCCAGCTCGCCATAACGCAACTCGTGCAGGATCTTGCCCGGTTCGGCGTCGCGGTAGTCATCGCGCTCATGGGCCTGGTAGGCACCGAGAACTTCAAGCGCGCCACGGGCAAATTCCGGATAGACCAGCATAGTCTGCAAGGAAACGATCAGCGTGTCGCGGCCGAACAGGGCGACGAACCACGGCAGGCCGGCGGCGGGGATGAAGACCATGTGATCGGTCCCCGCGATCGGCAGTCGCAGCGCCGCCATGTCGAGAATTCCCTGGTGAAAGCACCGGTAGAACTCCTCGTTGGAGGTTTTGATCTTCAGCACCGTGCGTTCCCATTCCGCGAGCGATTGGGCATGCGGGGTTCGATGACATTCGGAGACCGGATCACGCGGCGCCTGATAGCGCCGTTTGCCGTCCATCAGGTCGTAGAACAGGCAGCAATGCCAGGCCTCTCCGGGGCCCAGGGCAATCTCGAAGCTCATGCGGCCGTTGGCATATACCCCTTTGGTGCCGGTCGGCTTCGCGGTGACGACGACGCCGCGGCTAAAATCCTTGTTGCGATAGGTCAGACGCAATTGCTGGCGAGCCTCCGACCAACTGGAGACGATGCGGCCGCGGCGGACGATTTTTTCGCTCCTGACCTCGAAGATGTCGGCAAAGTCGCCGCGGATCGCAAGCTCGAGGTTGAAACGTATCGGATGATTGTTGTTGTTGGAGACGTCGATGTCTTCACGCATGCCGCCGGCGACATGGCGACTTACCGTCAAGCCGACCGTGCGCTCCCGGATCGGGCCATCTTCGGTCAGGAACGCCCGGTTGGTTTGGAATATCCGCGCACCGAAATAGGTCACCGGGCCGCCATTCAGCAGCTCCCAGGTTTCCCCGTTGGCGTAGATGCTCCAGCTGCTGATCACCCGGGTGTCGAGGAAGTAAAGCCCCCTGTCGCTGGGCCACGAAATTTGTCCGTCCGGGTCGGTTACCAGCACGGTCTGTCCCTGGTGGATAGCAATCTGTGGCGGACCGACCTGGACTTTGAAAGACATGATCCGCGACCTTTGCAACCCAGCCTCGATAAACCGAGCCTTGATACAACACTGGCTGGAAACGCCTGTCGAGATCGATCGATCCCTTTGGCCTTTCGTTCACTCATCGTCGGGGTTAGCATCCCAATTCAGACAGGTCTTGTAGCTACCGGGAGAAACGCGACGTGAATGTTCTGGCGGTGGATGTTGGCGGCACGCATGTGAAGATTCTGGTCAGCAGCGCGAACGAACCCAGGCGGTTTGACTCGGGGCCAAAAATGACCGCCGCGGCGATGGTGGCGCAAGTTCTCAAGCTGGCCGCGGATTGGAAATTCGATGTGGCGACGATCGGCTATCCTGGTCCGGTCCTGCACAATCAGGTAGTCGGGGAGCCGCATAATCTGGCGCCCGGATGGGTGGGGTACGATTTCGAAGCCGCGTTCGGCTGCCCGGTCAAGGTGATGAACGATGCCGCGATGCAGGCATTGGGAACTTATAGGGGTGGCAAGATGTTGTTTCTGGGCCTGGGAACCGGGCTAGGCACCACGCTGATCGCGGAGGGTGTCATCGTGCCGATGGAGCTTGGGCACCTGCCCTACAAAAAAAGTACTTTTGAGGATTACGTGGGGCAGCGGGGTCTGCAGGCCCGGGGGAAAAAGAAGTGGCGAGTCCATGTCGCGGCCGTCACAGCCTGTCTAAGCCGCGCATTATTGCCGGAAGATGTCGTTTTGGGCGGAGGCAACGTCCGGTTGCTGGACCCTTTGCCGCTGGGATGCCGCGCGGGCGATAATGCGAATGCGTTTAGTGGCGGATTTCGCGCCTGGGACACCTCGAAAAAATGAAGCTGTTTCAATAGGGAAGGCGTTCGCACCCATGCCAGTTGCCATGATGATGGATAACCTGGCGGTCAACACGATCCGGATGTTGTCGGTGAACGCGGTTCAGCAGGCTAATTCTGGCCATCCGGGCACGCCGAAGGATGCGGCGCCCGCGGCGTGTACGCCGTGGGAGCGCATTATCCGATACAAACCGGTGGCTCTGGCCTGGCCGAACCGAGGGGCCGCGGATCTGGCGCCCAGCACGCAGACCGATCTGACCTTCAAACGCACCGGTGATTTCCAGCCGCAAGGTCCGTTGGGCAAGCTCATGCCAGGGGGATCCGTGACATGAGCTTCCCGCCATCCGATGCAGTCGTGTTCTTCGGTGCCACCGGCGATCTGGCCTACAAGCAGATATTTCCCTCGCTGCTGGGGTTGGTCCGCGACGAAGGTCTGAACATGCCGATCATCGGCGTCGCGAAGGCCCGATGGACCTTGGACCAGCTGAAGGCCCGCGCCGCCGACAGCATCCAGCATAATGGCGGGGCCGATCCTGGCGCGGTGCAAAAATTGACGGATTTGTTGCATTACGTGGATGGCGACTACAACGACCCGGGCACCTTCCAGGCATTACGCAAAGAACTGGGCGCGGCGAAGCGGCCGCTGCATTATCTGGCGGTGCCGCCCAGCCTGTTCGCGGCGGTCGGCGAGGGGCTTGCCAAATCGGGGGCGGCGGACAACGCACGGCTGGTGATCGAGAAACCGTTCGGCCACAACCGGGCGTCGGCGCACGATCTCAACCGCGTCCTGTCGCGATTTTTCCCCGAGGACAGCATCTTCCGCATCGACCATTTTCTTGGCAAGGAGCCGGTGCAGAACCTGATCTACACCCGCTTCGCCAATGCGATGTTCGAGCCGCTGTGGAACCGCGACCATGTGCGCAGCATCCAGATCACCATGGCCGAGGATTTCGGCGTGGAGGGGCGCGGCGCCTTCTACGACGAAGTGGGTGCAATCCGTGATGTGGTGCAGAACCACCTGTTGCAGGTGGTCGCCCTGCTGGCGATGGACGCGCCGGTCGGCCGCGACGCCGACTCCATGCACGCCGAGAAACTGCGCATCCTGCGTTCGATGCGCCCCTTGCAGCCAGAAGACGTGGTGCGTGGCCAGTTCGACGGCTACCGGGCCGAGCCGGGCGTCAAGCCCGACTCGACGGTCGAGACGTTCGTCGCGCTGCGCTTGTGGATCGACAACTGGCGCTGGGCGGGCGTGCCCTTCTACATCCGCACCGGCAAACGCCTGCCGATCACCAGCACCGAAGTGATGGTGGACCTCAAG
>JAYTXR010000188.1:0-12926 GCA_043742865.1 Acetobacteraceae bacterium | reverse complement strand
CCGGGCGGTGATCGTGCTGCTGATGATCGCCGCGGTCTCCGGGCTGGTGTTCAACGCGTTCACTTTGCTGCTGCCCAAGCTGATGGCCGAGCGGCTGGCCGGCGATGCCTCGCTGGTGAAGCTGGCCGGGCTGGCAGCCTTCCTGGCCACCATCTGTGGGGCTGCCACGCAGCTGACCGTCGGCCGGCTGATCGACCGTACCACGCTAAAACGGGCGTTTCTGCCGCTGGCGCTGCTGCTGGCCCCGGCTTTGTTCGCCCTGTCCTACGCGCAGGGCTGGGTGGTGCTGCCGATCGCCGGCCTGGTGGCCGCGGCGCTGTTCGGTCAGGTAACGGTGAACGAGACCATGACGGCGCGCTATATCTCGCCGGCGTTGCGGGCGCGGATGTATTCGGTGCGGTTCTTCGTCGGCTTTCTTGGTGCCGCCGCCGCCGCCCCACTGATCGCGGTGCTGTATGAACGCACCGGCAATCTTACCACGGTGCTGCTGGTGCTGGCGGGCTTCGCAGTGGTCACCCTGGCCTGCGCGCTGTGGTTCCCCGACCGGGCCGAGGAATTGCGGCCCGAATTATGGGAACAGCCAGAAGCCAACGCCAACGCCGGCATGGCACCGGTGGCGGCCGAATAGCCGCTTTGCAATTCGGCTCGGGCGGCGCCACATGGCTCGGATGAAACGTCGCACCCTGCTCGCCGGCTTAGCATTGCTGCCGGCCCTTCCCGTCCAGGCTCAGGTGCAAGCCCGGTTGGCGCTGACGGACCGCGACCGCGCGGATATTGCCCGCGTCGAGACCTATCTGACCGATCTGCGCACCCTCAAGGCGCGCTTCCTGCAGGTCGCGCCGAACGGTGCCATCTCCGAGGGCGTTGTCTGGCTGGAACGGCCGGGGAAAATGCGCTTCCAGTACGATCCGCCCAGTCCGTTTCTGCTGGTCGCCAATTACGGGCTGGTCGTGTTCAACGACCGCAAGCTGCAGCAAACCTCCAACATCCCGCTGTCGCAGACCCCGCTCGGCATCCTGCTGGCCGACAAGGTGACGCTGTCGGGCGAGGTGGAAATCATCGCGCTGCGGCGCCAGCCCGGCGAGATCATGCTGACGCTCCAGCGCGCCAGCAGCCGGTCGGATGGCAACATCACGCTGATCTTCTCCGACCGGCCCTTGGCGTTGCAGCAATGGATTGTGGTGGACCAGCAGCGCCAGGAGACCAGCCTGAGGTTGGCCAATGTGGAACTGGGCGGCAAGTTCGATCCGAAACTGTTCCAGGTGACCACCCCGGTACAGGCGCCCAGCGGCGGCGGCGGCTGAGACGGGCATTGTAGCCACACTGCGCCAGCGCGATGACGGCCATCGCGAGAATAGACTTCATTTTGACGCAAATTGCAGCGATGATGTTTTCTTAAGGCTGCGCTCGAAAGCATGAAACCCCCTATTCCATGAAGCCTCTGGTCGGTATCAGCTGCTGCACGAAACAATTCGGCGTCTTCGGAATGCCGAACCATGCCGCATCCGACACCTATGTGCGCGCCACCGATCAGGTGGTCGGCGCCGTGCCGGTGCTGATCCCGGCCAACGGTGACAAGGCCGATGTCGAGACGTTGATGTCGCGCCTCGACGGCCTGATCCTGACCGGCAGCCGCTCCAACGTGCAGCCCAGCCTATATGGCGGCCCGCCACACGCCGACGGCACGCCCGAAGACCCGGCGCGGGACGCCGTGACCATGGCGTTGATCCGCGCCGCCGTCGCCCGCGGTGTGCCGATCCTGGCGATCTGCCGCGGCCTGCAGGAATTCAACGTCGCCCTCGGCGGCTCGCTGCACCAACGGCTGCAGGATTTGCCGGACCGGATGGACCACTCCACCCCGATGCAGCCCTCCGCCCGGGTACGTCAGGGCAAGGCGCACTCGGTGCGGCTGACCCCGGCCGGCTGGCTGCACCGGCTGGCCGGCACAACCGAAATCGCGGTGAACTCGCTGCATAATCAGGGCATCGACCGGCTGGCCCCCGGCCTGGTCGTGGAAGCCGTGGCGCCGGACGGTACGATCGAAGCGGTCCGCGCCATCCACATCTCCGGTTTCGCCTGCGGCGTGCAGTGGCATCCGGAGTATGATTTCGATACCGACGCGCTATCGCGTCGCATCTTTGCCAATTTCGGCGAAGCCATCCGGGTCCGCCAGAGCGCCACCGCCGCCGCCGCGGATTAATCGCAGCTGGTAATGGCCGTTATTGGGCAATCCAGCCGCCATCGATCACCAGTTCGGTGCCGGTGATGAACGACGCCTCGTCGCAGGCCAGGAACAACACGCCATAGGCAACCTCGATCGGCTCGCCGAGCCGGCGCAGCGGAGTGGCGGCGATCTTGTCGGCGCGCTCATTGCTGTTGGTGGAGTTCAGCATGGCCGGCATGTAGCCGGGGTGGACCGTGTTGACGCGGATCTTCTGCGGCCCGTAGCGAACCGCGGCGGCTTTCGAATAGATCCGCACCGCACCCTTGGACGCGTGATAGGCCGGATGGCCACTGGTGCTGCCAACAAAACCCATGATCGAGGAGATGTTCACGATCGCGCCGCCGCCGGTCCTGGCCATCTGTTCGGCGGCGAGTTTGGTGCCGAGGAACACGCTGGTCTGGTTGACCGCGATGATCCGGTTCCAGCCCTCGATGCCGTCGGGGTCGCCGACCCCGCTGCCGGAGATGCCGGCATTGTTCACCAGAATGTCGAGCCGCCCATAGGCTTGCAGCGTGGCGGCGATCAGCGCCTGCCAGTCGGCCTCGGCGGTGACGTCGATTTTGACGAACATTGCCTGGCCGCCGCCGCCGCGGATATCGGCGGCCACGGCCTCGCCCAGGTCGGGCAGCATATCGGCGACGACGACTTTGGCGCCTTCGCGCGCAAACAGCCTGGCTTCGGCCTCGCCCATGCCGTGAGCTCCGCCGGTGACGATCGCGACTTTGTCGGACAGGCGCATTTTGATTTCCGTTCCCCGTTGCTGCATGAAGGGAGGAACGGCGCTGACGCGTTGTCAATCGGCCCCGCGTTTCGGGGAGCCTTGCAGGGAGAGTGACATGGCCAAGGCCTATTGGATCAGCGCCTATCGTTCGGTGTCCAACCCCGACGCGCTGGCCGCCTACGCCAAGCTGGCAGGACCCTCGCTATCGGCCGCGGGCGGCAAGTTCCTGGCGCGCGGAGAGGCGGCGGCGATCAAGGAAGCCGGGCTGAAGCAGCGCACCGTGCTGATCGAGTTCGAAAGCGTGGACGCGGCCCTGGCGGCCTATAACAGCCCCGGCTACCAGGAAGCGTTGCGGGCGCTGGGGACCGGGGCGGCGGAGCGCGATATCCGGATCGTGGAAGGGGTTTAACCCGCCCATATCATCGCGGCACGCGGCCCTCGATCGCGTAGGAAGGATCGTTATAGCCGGGCGTGGAAGCGTGCCCGGTGGTAACCAGCCGGTCGACCAGCGCCTCGTCCTCAGCGTTAAAGCGATAGGCGAGCGCGCCGACATAGCTTTCCCATTGCTCCTCGGTGCGCGGACCTGCCACGGCGGCGCTGATAAAACGGTTATTCAGCACCCAGGAGAGCGCGAACTGGCCGGGCGCTATGCCGCGCGCCTCGGCGTGCGCGGCCAATTTCACCGCGATATGCAGGCTTTCCGGCCGCCATTCGGACTCCAGCATCCGCCGGTCCTGCCGGCCGGCGCGGGTGCCGGGCGGGGGCGGCATATCGGGGCGGTATTTGCCTGTCAGCACGCCGCGGGCCAGCGGTGAATAGGGCACCACGCCGAGGCCGAAATGCCCACAGGCCGGCAGATGCTCGATCTCCGGCTGCCGGTTCAACGCGTTGTATAACGGCTGGCTGACCACCGGGCGGCCGATGCCTAATTCGTCGCAAATCCGGCAAATCTCCGCCACCCGCCAGGAGCGGTAGTTGGAGACGCCGAAATACCGCAGTTTTCCGGCCCGGATCAGATCGCCCAACGCGCCCACGGTTTCGACCAGCGGAGTTGTGGGGTCTTCCTTGTGTAGATACAGAATATCGATCGTCTCCACGCCCAGCCGCCGCAGGCTGGCATGGGTGGCGTCCATCACGTGCCGGCGCGACAGGCCACGGGCGTTGGGACCGCGACCGGTGGGATTGGCGATCTTGGTCGCCAGCACCCACCAGGAACGGTTGGCGGCAATCGCGCGTCCGGTGATCTGCTCGGAGCGGCCTTCGGCGTAGCCGTCCGCGGTGTCGATGAAGTTCACCCCCTGCTCGCGCGCCCGGTCGATGATCCGCGCGGCCGTCAGCTCCTCGGTGGGGCCGCCAAACATCATCGTGCCCAGACAGAGCGGCGATATTTTCAGCCCGCTTTTGCCGAGATTCCGATAGTCCATCACGCGCTCCCCGATTTGCCGCTTTCGAGCCTACACCGAACCGGGTTCAATGGCGCGATGCCGACCAACAACAAGCACGCGAAGGGCTTCCCGGACCCGGTTGCGGCCATCGCCATGCTGGTGGACGCACCCTGGTATGCACAGCGCTACCCGGAGGTGGCGGCGGCGGAGGCGGTGCGCCATTTCGCCGAAAGCGGCCTTGCCGAGGGGCGCGATCCGAACCCGTTCTTCGACGGCGCCTGGTATCTCCGCCGATATCCCGATGCCGCCGGGACGCTGGCGCTGCTGCATTACATGCAGATCGGTGCTGGCGAACTGCGCGACCCGCATCCGCGCTTCAACACGGAATGGTATGTTCGCCAGCATCCGGAGGCGCGCCCCAACCCGCTGGTGCATTATCTGCGGAACGGCGCGGCGATGCGATGGGCGCGCGAGCCGGCGCGGGACCCGGCCGGCCTGTCCGATCTGCGCCGCGCCGGTCGAATTTCCGTCGTTGTGGTGCCGGAGCGATTCGCCAACGGCGTTGCCACCCCTTGCGGCTATATCCGGCTGCTACAGCCGCTGGACCATTTGGCGGCCAGCTTCGCGATCGACCTGGTGGTGGCCGATCCGATGGACGCGCTGCACTACCGCGCCGATGTGATCGCCACGCAGCGCTACGCGCTGCCCGATGCCTCGGCGGCGGACGCGCTGGCGGCCCATTGCCGTGCGCACGACATCCGGCTGCTGTACGATTTGGACGACGATCTGCTGCATATCCCGCCCGACCACCCGGAAGCGGCGACGCTGCGTCCGCGTGCCAGGCTGGTGGCGCGGATGCTGCGCCATGCCGACGCTGTCTGGGTCTCGACCGAGGGGTTGCGGCAAAGCCTGGGTGCGGCCGGGCGGCGGGCGCTGGTGATTCCGAACGGGCTCGACGAGCGGCTTTGGACCGCAAAGCCGGTCCGGGCTTCGCGCGGCAAGCTGCGCATCCTGTACATGGGCACCGCCACGCATGACGCCGATTTCGCGCTGGTGGCGCCGGCGCTGGCCCGGCTGGCGGCGGCGTTTGCCGGCCGGGTGCGCATCGACCTGATCGGCGTCACCGCGGAGGACAATCTACCGGGCTGGATCAACCGCGTCGTCCCGCCGGCGCCCGCCACACTGTCCTATCGGAGCTTCGTCGCCTGGATGCTCGAACAACGCTGGGATATCGGCATCGCGCCGCTGGCCGATAGCGGCTTCAACCGCTGCAAATCGGCGATCAAGACGCTGGATTACGCGGCGATCGGGCTCGCGGTGCTGGCGTCGGACGTGCCGGCCTATCGCGGATCGCTGGCCCAGCTGGTGGACGATACCGGGTGGTTCGACGCCCTGGCGCGACTGATCGTCGACAAGCCGCTACGTCTGGAGCAGGCGCGCGCGGCACGGGATCAATTCCTCAACACCGGCACGCTGGCGGTCCAGACCCGCCTGCGGCTGACCGGGTTGCGGGCGCTTGCGAGCCAAAAAATCAGGGACTGAATCATCTCAGGAGCTTGGGCTCTGCCCAAACCCGCCAGGGGCCGAGCCCCTGGACCTCGATCTATTAGTCCATCGCGGCGTGGGTCGGGTCCAGTTTAGCCGTGCTGGCCGGCGGCTTGCGCAACAACAAAAGCACCAGCAGGGCCGGCAACGAGGTGAAGATCATCAGCTTGTAGTCGTCGACATAGGCAATAATCAGCGCCTGCCGGTTGATGATCTGATCGAGCACCGCCGCCCCATGCAGGGTGGCCGGGTCGAGCGAACGATAGGCCTGCAGGGCGCGGTTGAACGGGGTAACGGATTCGCTGATCTGCGCATGCACCACCTGCAGGTTGTGCGCCAGCGCCGCCGAGGTCACCGCCACGCCGACCGCGCTGCCGACATTGCGAAACAGGCTCATCATCGAAGTGCCGTCGGTGCGGTATTCCGCCCGCAGCGTGGCGAAGGTCAGCACCTGCAACGGCACGAACACGAAACCGAGGCCGAAGCCCTGCACAAAGATCGCCACGATGATGTCGTGCTGGGAAACATCCGGCGTCCAGCCGGCCATCATCTGCAGCGAGTAGGACAGCATCACGATGCCGATGCCGATCAGCAGCCGGGGATCGACGCGCGACGTCAGCCGCCCGCCGACCAGCATCGACAGCATGGTGCCAAGCCCGCGCGGCGACAGCACCAGCCCGGCGGTCGCCACCGGATAATTGGCCAGGGTTTGTAGCCAGGGCGCCATCAGCGCGGCGGTGGCGACCAGCACCATGCCGACCGAGAACATCAGCACCAGCCCGGCGACGAAATTGCGGTCCTTAAACGCGGCCGGCGGAATGAATGGGCGCGGCGCGGTCAGCATATGCACCAGGAACAGATAGGCGCCGAGCCCGGCCAGCACCGCCTCGGTGATGATCTCGGGCGAGTTGAACCAATCCTGATCGTGACCGCGGTCGAGCATCAGCTGGAACGAGCCGATGCCGAGTGCGAGGACGGAAAAGCCGATCCAGTCAAACCGCATGCCGCCGCGCGAACCCTCGCCCGGCATGAAAAAGATCAGCCCCGCCACCGCCGCCATGCCGACCGGCAAATTGACGTAAAACACCCAGCGCCAGTTATACAGATCGGTAAGATAGCCGCCGACCGTCGGACCCAGGATCGGCCCCAGCATCACCCCGACGCCCCAGATCGCCATCGCCATGCCGCGCTTTTCCGGCGGGTAGATGTCCAGCATGATCGACTGCGACAACGGCACCAGCGCCGCGCCAAACGTCCCTTGCAGCAGCCGGAACACCACCATTTGTGCCAGCGACTGCGCCGCGCCGCACATCATCGAGGTGATGGTGAAGCCGATCAGGCAGACCAGCATCAAATTCTTGCGCCCGAACCTGGCCGCCAGCCATCCCACCGGCGCGGTCATGATCGCCGCGGCGGTAATATAGGACGTCAATACCCAGGTGATCTCATCGGCCGAGGCCGACAAACTGCCCTGCATATACGGCAACGCCACATTGGCGATGGTGGAGTCCAACGCCTGCATCAACGTCGCCGCCATTGCGCAGACGGTGATCAACGTCCGATGCCGAACCCCCGCCGACATGCCGCTCAAGGTCGGAGCTCCGCCCCAAACCCCGGCAGGGCTCTGCCCTGCACCCGGAAGGGGACAGTCGTCCCCTTCACCCCTCGGACTGGTTTGTTGGGAAGAGGGCCGAACCGATATTGCCGTTGATAGGCTACGTCGCGGCCCTCTTCCCAACAAACCAAACTGGAAGGGTCAAGGGACGACTGTCCCTTGCGGGGTGGAGGGGCAGAGCCCCCCCGGGGTTTGGGGCAGAGCCCCAACCTTGCCTCGCTCATGGCAGCAGGTCGTGCCAGTGGCGGCGATGGCCGGTGTCGATGTCTGCCAGCACGCTCATGCCGGCGCGCAGTTCAGGGTCGTCGAGGTGGCGTTCGACCTTGATGCGCACCGGGATGCGCTGGACCACCTTGACCCAGTTGCCGGAGGTGTTTTGCGCCGGCAGCACCGAGAATTCCGATCCGGTGTTCGGGCTGATGCTTTCCACAACGGCCTGCCAGGTACGCCCGGGGTAGGTATCTACCGTGACCTGCACGGGGTCGCCGATTTTTACGTAGGTGAGCTCGGTTTCCTTCGGATTGGCTTCGACCCAGATGCGGTCGGTGGAGACCAGGCCGAACGCGGCGGTGGCGGCGGCCAGGTACATGCCGGGCTGCACGCTTTCGACCTGGGTGACGATGCCGGCATAGGCGGCGCGGATCACCGTATGGTCGAGCTGGCGCTGCGCTTCGTCGAGCCGGGCCTTAGCCTGCAGATAGTCGGCCATGGTCGTGACATCAACATTGGGGTCGCCGCCAAGCCGGGCGAGCTGCACCATGGCCTGCACCTTCAGCGCCTCCAGCGCCTGGCGGTTGGCGGCGAGCTGAAAGCGGCTGTTGTCGTAATCGGCGCGGGTGACGCCGCCGCCCTTCACCAGATTGGCATAACGATCGAAGCTGGCCTGGTCCGCGTCTACCTGCGACGCCTTCACCTGGGCGTCGCGCAGCATGCGCTGATAGTCGAGTTTCATCGCGTTGAGGATAGAGACCATGCCGCCGAGATTGGCTCTGGCGCCATCATAGGCGATCTGAAACGGCCTGGGATCGAGCCGGAGCAGAATATCGCCCTTGGCGACGCTCTGGCCCTCGTGCACCGGCACCTCCAGCACGATGCCGGAGACATCGGTGGCGATCACCTCCTTGGCGGCACGCACATAGGCGTCGTCGATCGAGACAATGCGCCCGCCGGTGAGCCAGTAGTAAAGGGCGCCGACGATCACAATCAGGATGCCGCCCAGCATCAGGATCGGACGCAGGCCGCGCAGCAGCGTGCGCCGGGTGTTGCCCGACGACAGCTTTGCGTCGGCCACGCGATGGGTGGCGGCGGCAGTGGCAGTGGCGGTTTGGGACATCAGGCGATTTCCCGTGCGGAGGTTTGAACTGGGGTGATTTCCACCGCACGCCGCTGGGGACGGGGTCCGAGGGTCAGGGTCGCCTTCATGTGCAGCAGCGCCTCGGTCATTTGGTCGAGCGTGGCCTCATCGAGCCCGGCGGTCAGGATGCCGGCGATTTCGGCGCGCTGGCGGTCGATCTCGCGCAGCATCTTGTGGGCGGGCGGGCGCAGATGCAGCCGCCAGATACGCCGGTCTTTCGGGTCGGGCCGGCGCTCCACCATGTCGCTTTTCTCCAGGCGGTCGATCAACCTGGCCACCGTGATGGGCTCGACCTCGATGATCTCCGCCAATTCCTTCTGGGTGATGCCGGGCTGGCGTTCCAGCCAGATCAGAATGGTCCATTGCGCCCGCGTCATCGCATGCAGCCGCGCGCGCTTATCTGCCTCGACGCGGACCAGGCGGGCGACGTCGTGCAGCAGGAACAGCAGGTCACGACGAATTTCGGTCATGGCCGGGCTTGAACCCGGTGGGTGGGATAACTGCATTCGTTATAGTAAGCAGTGTTATGATCTTTTGCCAGGGGATCGGATATGCGTCGGATGCAGGGCGGACCCCAAACATGGGGGCAAGTGTGCCGCGCCGACAGAGCGGCTATTCTGACGCGGCCGGCGCAGCGGCCAGTCGAAACGCATGGGAGACCCAAAACGATGAAACGACGAGCTCTGTTGACCGCTGCCGCGCTGTTGCCGTTGGCCCGGCCCTCGCTGGCGCAGAATGTTCAAAAGCTGATATTCGTGCCGCAGGGCAATCTGGTCAGCCTGGACCCGGTCTGGACCACCGCGAGTGTGACCCGGAATTTTTCGTCCCTGGTCTACGACACGCTGTATGGGCTGAATGCCCGGCTCGAGCCGCATCCGCAGATGGCCGAAGGCCACGTCGTCTCCGATGACGGGCTGCGCTGGACCGTGCGGCTGCGCGAGGGCCTGCGGTTTCATGATAACGAGCCGGTGCTGGCGCGCGACTGCGTCGCCTCCCTGCTGCGCTGGATGAAGCGCGACTCGCTCGGCCAGACGCTGGCCGCCAGGCTGGACGCGCTGGAGGCGCCCGACGACCGCACGCTGGTGTTCCGTCTCCGCCAGCGCTTTGCCTCGCTGCCGTTCGCGCTCGGGCGGTCGCAGCCGAGTCCGCCGGTGATCCAGCCGGCGCGGCTGGCCGCCACGGATGCGTTCAAGCAGATCACCGAGGTTGTCGGCAGCGGTCCGTTCCGCTTTCTGCCCGGCGAATACATCTCCGGCAGCCAGGCGGTGTTCGCCCGCTTCGATGGCTATCAGTCGCGCACCGAGCCGGCCGATTTCACCGCCGGCGCCAAGCGCGCGCTGGTCGAGCGGGTGGAATGGCGGATCATGCCCGACCCGGCAACCCAGGCCAACGCGCTGCTGACCGGGGAGGTGGACTGGGTGGAGCAGCCGCTGCCGGATCTGCTGGAAAAGCTGCGCGCCAATAAGGATGTGGAGGTCGGGAAACTGGACCCCTACGGCCTCTATCCGGTGCTGCGGCTGAACCATCTGCAGCCGCCGACCAGCAACCTGGCGCTGCGCCAGGCGATCCTGGCGGCGATCGATCCGACCGAGGTGATGCAGGCGCTGATGGGCGACGACACCAGCGCCTACACCGCGCCGATCGGCTGTTTCCTGCCCGGCACGGAATCAGCCAACGATGCCGGGATGGACCGGCTCGGGGGCAAAAAGAGCCTGGCGGAACTGCGCGCGATGGTGGCCGCCTCCGGGGCCGGGGGGGAGCGGCTGGTGCTGCTGCACGCGACCGATCAGCCATTCTACGACGCGATGACCCAGGTGGTGGCCGCCCGGCTGAAGCAGATCGGCATCAATCTCGACGAGCAGGCGATGGATTTTGGCACCGTCGTGCAGCGGCGCAACAGCCGCGAGCCTTTGGACAAGGGCGGCTGGTCTGGCTTCATCGCCAGCTTTCCAGCTTCCGACTACATGGATCCGCTGGTCGCCATCGGCGTCCGCGGCAACGGAACCGGGGCTTGGTACGGCTGGCCCAGCGATCCCGCGATCGAGGCGGCGCGCGATGCGTGGATGGCCAGCGACGACCCGGCCGAGCGCCAGAAACTCGCGCGCACCCTCCAGACCGAGGCGCTCACCAACGTGCAGTATGTCCCGCTGGGCCGCTACCGTCCGTCCACCGCGTGGCGGCGCAGTCTGTCGGGGCTGCTGGCGGGGCCCGCGCCGGTGTTCTGGAACGTGACCAAGGCGTGAAGCTGCTGGCGACCTACGCCTGGGTGGCGGTGGGCGGCGCGCTGGGCAGCATGGCGCGGTTCTGGATGACCGGCTGGGTGGCGGGCCTGACGGCCGACCGGTTTCCGTGGGGCACGCTGGCGATCAATGGGCTCGGGTCACTGGGGATCGGTGTCGTGGCCGGGTTGACCCTGACGCCGGCGCGGCTGGGCTGGCACCCGGATGTGCGGATCTTCCTGATGACCGGTATTTGCGGTGGGTTCACAACGTTTTCGGCGTTCAGCCTGCAAGCCGTGGAGCTGCTGCAAACGGGAAATTCGGCGGCGGCTTTCGGCTACATGGCCACCTCGGTCGGGCTTTGCCTGGCCGCGACCTGGGCCGGGCTGCTGCTGGCAGGCTGACCGTGGCGGCGATCCCAGCCTTGCCCGCTGGCGCCAATTCATGCTGTTAACCGCGGCATTGGTGCAACGGGAACGCGGAAAATGATTCAATGAAGCTTTTGCTGACGGGCGGGTGCGGTTTTATCGGCTCGGCGGTGGTCCGCCAGCTGATCCACGCCACCGGCCACGCGGTCGTCAATGTCGACAAGATGACCTATGCCGCGTCCGAGGACGCGCTGGAGGAAGCCCGGACGCATCCGCGCTATATCCATGTCCGGGCCGACATCGCCGACGCGCCGGCCATGCGCGACGTCTTCGCCACGCATCGTCCCGATGCGGTGATGCATCTGGCGGCCGAAAGCCATGTCGACCGCTCGATCGACGGGCCGGCGCCGTTCATCCAGAGCAACGTTGTCGGCACCTTCGTGCTGCTGGAGGCCGCGCGGGAGTATTGGTCCGCGCTGGATGCGCCGGGCAAGGCCAGCTTCCGGTTTCACCATGTCTCGACCGATGAGGTTTTTGGCGCGCTCGGGCAGAATGACCTGCCATTTACGGAAACCACCGCCTACGACCCGCGCAGCCCCTATTCGGCCAGCAAGGCGGCTTCCGACCATCTGGTCCGCGCCTGGCAGCACACCTATGGGCTGCCGACGCTGGTCAGCAACACGGTCAATAATTACGGCCCCTGGCAGTTCCCAGAAAAGCTGATCCCGCTGGTGACGCTGAACGCGCTGGAGGGGCGCGAGCTGCCGGTTTACGGCGATGGGTCCAACATGCGCGACTGGCTGTTCGTCGAGGACCATGCCGAGGCGCTGATCCGCGTGCTCGAGCGCGGCTTGCCGGGGGCCACCTATGCCATCGGTGCCCGCCAGCCGAGGACCAATTTGCAGGTGGTTCGCGCCATCTGCGCCGAACTGGATCGCAAATTGCCCGACCCGGCCGGACCGCGCGAGCGGTTGATCCGCTTCGTGACCGACCGCCCCGGCCATGATTTCCGCTATGAGATCAATCCGTCGCGGTCCGAGATGGCGCTGGACTGGAAGGCGCCGCATGATTTCGAGGCGGGGCTGGGCAAGACGGTCGACTGGTATCTGGCCAACCGCGCCTGGTGGGAGGGCGTTCGCGCCCGTCGTTACGCCGGCGAGCGGCTGGGCACGGACACGAAGGGTGCCGCGGCGTGAAGGGCATCATCCTCGCCGGCGGCTCCGGCACGCGGCTGCATCCGATGACGCAGGCGACCAGCAAGCAGCTTTTGCCGGTCTATGACAAGCCGATGATCTACTACCCGTTGTCCGTGCTGATGCTTGCGGGGATCCGCGACATCATGGTGATCTCCACGCCGTCAGATCTGCCGCAGTTCCGCCGCCTGCTCGGTGATGGCGCGCGGCTGGGCGTGCGCTTCACCTATGCCGAGCAGCCGCGGCCGGAAGGGCTGGCGCAGGCCTTCCACATCGCGCGCGACTGGCTGGCCGGCGAGGCC
>JAYTXR010000187.1:0-6765 GCA_043742865.1 Acetobacteraceae bacterium | reverse complement strand
GCTGGTGCGCGTGCAGACCACCCGGCAGGGACCCGCGTCGGCCTCGGCCACCAGCCGTTGCAGAATTTGCGACAGTGTTTCCAGCAACGCCGGATCGGTATCGCGGAATTGAAACAGCATCTCCGCCCGTCCCGGCACGATGCTCGGCGCCCCCGGCTCCAGCGTGATCCGCCCGCAGGTCCACACCGTCCGCGGCCCCGCGGCTGCGCCGAACGCCGCCTGCAGCGTCGCCGCCAGGCCCACCAGCGCCACGCCGGCATCGCGGCGGACCGCCATGCGGGTGGTGCCGGCGTGGTTCTGCATCCCGGTGAACTCGATGCGATGCTGGCGGCTGCCGACGATGGCGCTCACCACGCCGATGCGCAGGGAGTTGTCTTCGAGTTCGGCGCCCTGCTCGATATGCGCTTCCAGATAGCCGCGATAGCGGGACGGATCGATCGTCAGACGCGGCCGGCCGGCCAGCCCGGCGGCGGCCAGCGCCTCGCGCAGCGTCGTGTTTTCATACTTGTTCATGCTGGCGTCGATTTCGGCCTCGGTCAGCCTGCCGCAGAACGATCGGCTGCCGAGGAAGCTGCCATAATGGCCTTCCTCATCCGCCCAGGCAGCGACCTCGATGCCCAGGCCGGCGCAGGCGGGGTCGGCGGCGAAGGTGCGCGCCACTTCCAGGCCGTAGATCACGCCCATCGCTCCATCCAGCCAGCCGGCATGGTTCTGCGTCTCGATATGGCTGCCCAGCAACAGCTTCGGCCCATTGCCCGGCGCGCGCCCGATCACGTTGCCGATGCCGTCCATCTCCGGCTCCAACCCGGCCTGGCGCAGCCGCCGCATCAGCCATTCGCGTGCCTGCATGTCCGGGGGTGAATAGGTCGGGCGGTGCACGCCGGTCTTGTAGGCGCCGATCTGGGCCAGGGCACGAAGGTCGGCGAGCAATCGGGCGCCATCGATTTTCAGCAATTCAGGCTCCTGCTGTCACGGGGAAGGGCCGAGTTAAATCTTGCCGCAGGGCAACCCAAATCGCCAGCGCTCGCATTGTTTGACCGCCCCATCTGTCATCAAACATTCATAAATCTGCAATCTTGGCGACGCACCTGCCGCCTAGGTTCCGCCCACGTTGGAAACGGCGTCATCCCAGGAGAGTTTATGAAGATCTCGTTCAAAGCGCTGGCCATCGCGCTCGCCGGCTTCACCCCGCTCGCCGCGGGCGCCCAACAGGTCTCTGGCGGGCAGATCACCGGCGCGGGGGCCACGTTCCCGGCCCCGGTCTATGCCAAATGGGCCGAGGCCGCGAAGGCCGCGACCGGCATCGAGCTGAACTATCAGGCAATCGGTTCCGGTGGTGGGCAGAACCAGATCCTGAACCGCACGGTCGATTTCGGCGCCTCCGACGCGCCGATGGACGCGGCCAAGCTGGAATCGGGCAACCTGCTGCAATTCCCCACCGTCATGGGCGCCGTCGTGGTGATCGTGAACATCCCCGGCGTGACAATGAACGCGCTGAAGCTGCCGGGCGATCTGGTGGCCGACATCTACGCCGGTAAAATCGCCAAATGGAACGACCCGCGCATCGTCGAGGCCAATCCCGGCGTGACCTTGCCCAGCCTGGCGATCGCCCCGGTATACCGCGCCGACGGGTCGGGCACGACTTTCGTCTGGACCTCGTATCTGTCGGCGGTCAGCTCGGTCTGGAAAAGCACGACCGGTGCGGCGACCTCGGTGAAGTGGCCTTCCGGCGCCGGTGCGAAGGGCAATGACGGCGTTGCCGCCACGGTGCGCAACACTCAGGGCGCGATCGGCTATGTCGAGAGCGCCTATGCCAGCCAGAACAAGCTGATCACCACCCAGCTGCGCAACAAAGCCGGCGTCTATGTGACGCCGTCGCCGGAAACCTTCCAGGCCGCCGCATCCAGTGCCAACTGGCGCGACGCCAAGAACTACGCCGTGGACATCATCGACCAGGCCGGCGAGAAAAGCTGGCCGATCGTCTCGGCGACGTTCGTGCTGCTGCCGAAGGACCCGAAGGACGCCGCGCGCAGCGCCAATGTTCGGAAGTTCTTCGATTGGGCCTACAAGAGCGGCGCGGCGATCGCCACTGGCCTGGATTACATTCCGCTGCCGCCGGCGGTGCAGGATGCGGTGCGCGCTTCCTGGGCTGCCGACGTCAAGGGCTGATGCCGCGTCTGTCTCCGGTGCCGGCCCGATCGGGCCGGCACGCCTGACTTTTCCCCCATCGAGGGTTTTTCGTGCAGCAAGCCGTCACAATCGCCGCCGCCCCGACCCGTTCCGCCGCCCGCGGGTCGAATGTCGGGGATCTGATCTTTGCCGGCCTGACCCGTGCCGCCGGTGTGCTGGTGCTGGTTCTGCTGGGGGCGATTATCGTTGAGCTGTTCATCGGCGGCCTGCCGGCTTTCCGGAAATTTGGTTTCGATTTCCTGATCTCCACCGAGTGGGATCCGGTGAAGGAAGACTACGGCGCGGCCGTGGCGATCTTCGGCACCGTCGTCACCGCGGTGCTCGCACTTTTTCTGGCCGTGCCGGTTGCCTTCGGGGTGGCGTTCTACCTGACCGAACTGGCCCCGCCCTGGCTGCGCGGTCCGGTCGGCACCGCGATCGAGTTGCTGGCGGCGGTCCCCTCGATCATCTACGGCATGTGGGGCTTCTTCGTGATCGTGCCCGTCATGGCGCAGTATATTCAGCCGGCGGTCATCGACAGCATCGGAGAACTTCCGGTTATCGGCGGATTATTCCAGGGTCCGCCGTTCGGCACCGGGATCCTGACCGCGGCGCTGATCCTGGCGGTGATGGTCATTCCCTTCATCGCGGCAACCATGCGCGATGTGTTCCTGACCGTGCCGGCAGTGTTCAAGGAATCGGCTTACGGCCTCGGCTGCACCACCTGGGAAGTGATGCGCGCCATCGTGATCCCCTACACCCGCATTTCGGTCGTCGGCGGCATCATGCTCGGCCTGGGCCGGGCGCTGGGCGAGACGATGGCGGTCACCTTCGTGATCGGCAACACCAACCGGATCGCCACCACGCTGTTCGGCCCCGGCAACACCATCGCCTCGATCGTGGCGTTGGAGTTTCCGGAAAGTGAGACTGGCAGCCTGAAGCTCGCCTCGCTGCTGGCGCTCGGCTTCATCCTGTTTGTGATCTCGTTCATCGTGCTGGCGATTTCGCGTGTGCTGCTGCGGCCGCGGCTGAAGGGCTGATCCGATGAGCGCGAGCGTCACGGCCTCTACCGGCCCTTCAAAAGATTTGCGCATTGCCAGAAATCTCGGCGGCCGCCGCAAGCGCGCGGATACCGTCGTCAAGATACTGTGCTACGCAGCAACCGGCCTTGGCCTGCTGCTGCTGGCTTCCATCCTGGGCACGCTGCTAATCCGTGGCTTTGGTGGCATCGGATTGTCGGTCTTCACCGAGGTGACCAAGCCACCGGGCTCCAATGGCGGGCTGCTCAACGCCATCGTCGGCAGCCTCATCCAGACCGTGATCGGTGTTGCCATCGGCACTCCGATTGGCCTTCTGGTCGGCACTTATCTGGCCGAATATGCCCAGGGCTCGGTGCTCGGCAACGCAGTGCGCTTCGTCTCCGACGTGCTTCTATCGGCCCCTTCGATCCTGATCGGGCTGTTCATCTACCAACTGGTGGTCGCTCCGTTCGGCGGTTTTTCCGGATTTGCCGGATGTATCGCGCTGGCGGTGATCGTCATCCCGATCGTTGTGCGCACCACCGAAGACATGCTCAGCCTGATCCCGACCGCGATGCGCGAGGCGGCGGTCGCGCTGGGTGCGCCGAAATGGAAGATGATCGTCCAGATTTGTTACCGTGCGGCGAAGGACGGCATCGTTACCGGCATCCTGCTGGCGTTGGCGCGCGTCGCCGGGGAAACCGCGCCGCTGCTGTTCACCAGCCTGGGCAACCTCAACTGGTCGCTCAATTTGGCCAAGCCGATGTCCAGCCTGCCCGTCACCATCTATCAATATGCCGGATCGGCGTTCGACGACTGGGTCCAACTTGCCTGGGTTGGCGCGCTGCTGATCACCTTCGGCGTGCTGGCGATCAACATCCTAGCGCGGCTCGTACTGCGCGGGAGCAAATGACATGAACGACGCAAAGCCGCCTGCTTCCGAGCCATTTTTGCGAAAGAATCCGATGAACACGGCGACCATCAATCCCAGAATCGGCACCCCCCCCATCGGCAACCCCGTGACCAGTAATCCAGGAACCAGAGATACGGAGAAAACCGATCGCCCGTCGGCCGATCTCGACACCTTGCAGAAAAATCCGGCGACTGGGCCGAACCCCGCCTGCATCGCCATCAGCGAGCTGAACTTCTTCTACGGCACCAACAGGGCGCTGAAGGACATCCGGTTGGATTTGCCGGCCCGTCAGGTGACCGGCATGATCGGCCCGTCCGGCTGTGGCAAATCCACTCTGCTGCGCGTGCTGAACCGGATGTACGACCTCTATCCGGGACAGCGAGCCACCGGCCAAGTGATGATGGACGGCGAGAACATCATCGACCTCGGCATGGATCTGAACGCGCTGCGCTCGCGGATCGGCATGGTGTTCCAGAAGCCGACGCCGTTTCCGATGACCATTTACGACAATATCGCCTTTGGGGTGAAATTGCATGAGAAACTATCTAAGTCGGAGATGGACGAACGGGTGGAATGGTCGCTGACCCGCGGCGCGCTGTGGGGCGAGGTCAAGGACCGGCTGAACACTTCCGCCATGGGGCTGTCGGGCGGCCAGCAGCAGCGGCTGTGTATCGCGCGGACCATCGCCGTGCGTCCGGAAGTGATCTTGCTCGACGAACCCACCAGCGCGCTCGACCCGATCAGCACCTTGAAGATCGAGGAACTGATCGACGAGCTGAAGCATGATTTCACCATTGCCATCATCACCCACAACATGCAGCAGGCCGCCCGTTGCGCCGATCAGGTAGCGTTCTTCTATCTAGGCGAGATGGTCGAGGTGGACAGTGCAGCACAGCTTTTCACCGCACCCAGGGAACGCCGCACCCAGGAATACATCACCGGTCGGTTCGGCTAGATATAATTAGGAAGCAAGCCATGACGGACTCTCCCGAACATCTGGTCAAAAGCTACGACCAGGAACTCAAGCGCCTGCACAGCCTGATTGCCGACATGGGCGGAATCGTGGAAAGCCAGGTGGCCCACGCCGCAGAAGCGATCCTTGCGCGTGACTCCACCGCGGCGGCTCAGGTGATCGCGGACGATAAGAAGGTCGATGCGCTGGAGCGGGAGGTGGATAGTTTCGTCATCCGCATGCTCGCCTTGCGCCAGCCGATGGCCGGGGATCTGCGCCGGATCGTCTCGGCGCTGAAGATTACCGGCGATCTGGAGCGGATCGGCGACTATGCCGCAAATGTTGCCAAGCGCAGCATCGTACTGAGCCAAATCAGCCTGCCATTCAGTCTGTCCGGCATCGGCCACATGGCCGAGCTGGTGCAGGAGAACCTGAAGACCATCATCGATGCGGTCGGCGAGGAAGATGCCGATAAGGCGCTGCACGTCTGGGGCGCGGATCAGGCGATTGACGATCTCTACAACACGATTTTCCGCGAATTGATCACCTATATGATGGAGGACCCGCGCAACATCACATCCTGCACGCATCTTCTGTTCATCGCCAAGAACCTGGAACGCATGGGTGACCATGCCACCAACATCGCGGAGACCGTCTATTATGCGGTCAAGGGAGTGGTGATCCCGGAGGAGCGCCCCAAAGGCGACATGTCCGCCTATGCCGTCATGCGCGCCGGGGATGAATAGCAGGGGGATGAACAGCATGCTCGACAGCACCGCAAATCTGTCCAAGCCCCTGGTCCTGGTCGTCGAGGACGAGGCCGCGCTGGCGACCATGCTGCGCTATAATCTGGAGAAGCAGGGTTTCCGTGTCGATGAGGCGGCGGACGGGCAGGAGGCGCTGACCCGGATCGCCGAGAACCAGCCAGATCTCGTGCTGCTCGACTGGATGCTGCCGATGATGTCGGGCATCGAGGTCTGCCGCCAGATCCGCCGCCGCCCAGCCACGCGCGACCTGCCGGTGATTATGGTCACCGCGCGGACCGAGGACCAGGACGCCGTTCGGGGGCTCAATACCGGTGCGGATGACTACATCACCAAGCCGTTCAGCATGGAGGCGCTGCTGGCACGGATGCGCGCGCTGCTGCGCCGCTCCAACACGATGCCGGCCAAGGGAGAGCTTACCTTCCACGACATCACGCTGGACCTGGCCGCCCACCGGGTGCGCCGCAATGGCCGGCCGGTCCATCTGGGGCCGACCGAGTTCCGCCTGCTCGAGTTCTTCATGCAGCATCCGCGCCGCGTGTTCGCCCGGGAGGAGCTGCTGGACGCGGTCTGGGGCCCCGACATCCATGTGGAGCCGCGCACCGTGGACGTGCATATCCGACGGCTGCGCAAGTCGATTAACGCCGAGGGCGAACTGGATATCGTCCGCACGGTCCGCGCGGCGGGCTATGCGCTGGATACCGACATCGTCTAACCGCGCAATCCCGCCGCCAATCCGGTCAGGTCGGCGATCACCCGCACGCTGTCGCGCAAGCCGTATTCGTCGGGCTGCCCGGTCCGGTTGACCCAAAACACCTGGAAACCGTATTCCCGCGCCGCATAGGCATCCCAGGGATTGGACGACAGGAACGCCATGTCTCCGGCAGCCAGTCCGAAGCGCGCGGTGCACAGAGCATAGACGCGCGGATCGGGTTTGAAGATGCCAAC
>JAYTXR010000186.1:0-15908 GCA_043742865.1 Acetobacteraceae bacterium | reverse complement strand
CTGGGAACAGTTCAGGAACAGAAATTTCTGGATCGTAACTAATCACGCCATAAACCGGACGGAATGGAGTGTTCGTAGCACAGAGCCATCGTGATGTTCCCTTTCTCACTGATCCACTAGCCGCAGTGTACCGCGCAGGACACTGTTTAATCAATCGACTAATCTTTTTACCCACCTGTCAATTAGCTCATCAGGCTCCGCATCGCCTCCAACTGGTCCGGCGCATCGAACGGGCAGATCAGCAGCGCGTCATCCACGCCCAGATCTTCCAGCCGCTTCAGCCGCTCGCGCGCCTCGGCCGCGGAGCAGTACAGCGAAATCTTGGCTCGCGCCGCCATCGGGTGGGGCGCTGGGTCTGGGCGCAAATCAGTAAAAATATTGGCCAGCACGACGCGTTGGCCGCCGGCTTTTCGGTACATGTCGATGCCGATAGCGAAATCGTCGAACTCCGAATAGATGCCCGAACCGATCCAGCCCTGGCAGTGCTGCGCTGCCAGATTTATCCAGCGCGGGCTGCGCCAGGCGCCCAGCAGCACCGGCGGGCCGCCCTCGGTGCCCGGCCAGACCGACAGCGCGGGGCCATGGACCGCCTCGCCGTTCCAGACCCGGCGCATCACGTCCAGATAAGTCGGCAGGGTCTTGAAGCGTTGTCCGAAGTCAGCCTGCACCGCGTCGAAATCCGCCTGGGTGGAGCCGCTGCCGACGCCGAAGCGCAGGCGGCCGCCCGAGAGCAGGTTCAGCGTCTGCACCCGGTGCGCATGCTCCACCGGGTGTCGCAGCGGGATTTGCACCACGCAGGTGCCGAGCTCGATGCGACTGGTTGCAGCGCATAGCGCGCCCAGAAAAGCCAGCGGATCGAGCGTCGGGCGGCCACGGGCGAACGCGTCGGTAACCCACAGGCCGGAAAACCCCAAACCCTCCACCCGGCGGCCGAAATCGACGATGGCGTCGATCGTCGCGTTCGGATCGGTGGCAGGCAGCGGCTGCGGGATCGTGACGATGCCGAGCTTCATTACACTTTCCTTATTAGTTTCGTTTCTTATAAATAGAATTTCAAGCTGGCAGCAGGTCCACGCTGACATCGAGCGTGTGCTTGCCGCCGCCCAGGATCACCCCGCGCACCGGGCTGACATCGCCGTAGTCGCGGCCCCAGCCGAGCACCACGTGCTCGTCATGCACGATCAAATTATTGGTGGGGTCGACATCGATCCAGCCATGCGCCGGCCCCAGCCAGCAGCCAACCCAGGCATGCGACTGATCGGCCCCCCGCCGGCGCTCCATGCCCGGCGGCGGGCGGGTTCGGATGTAGCCGGAAACGTAGCGCGCCGGCAGGCCGAGGCTGCGCAGGCCGGAGATCATCAGATGCGAGAAATCCTGGCAGACCCCGGCGCGCTGGGCCAGCACGCGGCCCACCGGTGTCGCGATGGTGGTGACGCCGGACTGGAATTTGAAATCGACGCGGATACGCTCCAGCAGGTCGAGCAGCGCGGCCAGGATCGGGCGGGCCGGCGGAAACGACCGCGCAACATAGGCAGCGACCTCCCGGTCGGGCGCCACCATCGGGCTCGGGAACGCGAATTCGGCCGCCTGCCACTGGCCGGGGCCGCCGTCCCGCGCGGTGGCGACCTGCTCCCACGCGGGGGTGGCGGCCGGATCGGGCGGTGCGGGAAAGGCGACCTCGATGTCGGCATCCAGCGTCACCGAGAAATGCGGATGCGGCAGATCGAGGAACAGCCAGCTGACATGGTTGCCAAAATGGTCGATGCCATCCTCGCGCCGCCCGGCGGCAGGATCGGCGGTGATGGCACTGGCCAGCACCCGCTGATACGGCAACGCGCGCGGCAGCAGGCGCAACGTGTGGCAGGCCAGATCCACCGGCTTGGCATAGGCGAAAACGGTGGTATGGCGGACCCGGTAACGCATCCTAGGCGGCGCCGCGGAAGGACAGGGCTTCCTCGCCCATGCCCAGCGTCTGCGCCACCGGCAGCAGGGCGAAGTAATGCCGGCCCACCCGGTTCGACAGCGTGCCGATGGCGGCGCTGAGTTCATGCAATATCGTCGGTAATTCGGAAGCAGCGACAGCCTGGTCCGGCGCGTCGGCGACCCTGGTGACCAACGCCTGGACCTCGTCCAGCAGTGAGGCGGTGACGCCGGACAGCAGGCTGTCGGGATGGCCGGCGACCTGGTCCAGCAGATGGCCGATGGCGGCCAGCTGAAACGCCAGGCCGCGCGGGTTGCCGTCATCGGCCAGCACCAGATCCAGCACCGGGGCCGGCTGCAGCACGGTCAGATAGCGGGTACGATAGGTGATCAGTGAATCGCACAGCTCCAGCACCAGCCGCAGCGCCGGCTCCACCCGGGCGGGCGGCTGTTCCAGCGCGAAGCCGACCTGCGAGCAGATCGCCTGGGCGCGCTCCATTCGTCGGCCGAGCTCCAGGAACAACCAGCCGCCGCCGCGGACCATGTTCTCGGCCGCCAGCCCGGCGACCGAGGCGGAGAAGCGCAGGATGTCGGTCATCACCCGCGACAGCCCCTCCAGACTGTGGTTGACCTGCCGGGAATCGCCGCGGATCTGGCGCAACGAGCTGGTGAACGCGCCATACATGTCGCCGGTCAGCCGGTCGCGCACCCGTTCGGTCAGCTGCGCGATATCGCCGACCAGTCCACCGACCGAGCCCGGCCGGCTGCCGGCCTCGTGCAGGCTGGCCAGCAGCGCTTCCGACAGCGCCACCCCGCCGCCGGCCATCGTCACCGCCTCGCTGGAGATCAGATCGGCCTGCGCCAGGCTGCGCGACAGCGCCTCCAGCTCGACCATCTCACGCGGCAGCACCGCACCGCGCGACAGCCGGCTGATGGTGGCGCGCACCAGCCGGGCCGAGCCCTCCAGACGCTCGACATAGCGGCCGAGCCAGAACAGATTATCGGCCACCCGACTGGGCAAATCGCCGGTGGTACGGCGGATGGCGATCGGCGGCACCGGCATCGCCGGCGGACCGACGATGTCGCCGCGCTCGTCATGCAGCACCCAGACGTCTTTCGACAGGCCCTCCCCCGGCAATGCGCCGCAGAGCGGATCATCGGCCTCCAGCACCCGCGCCAGCCCGCCTTCCATGGCGTGCCAGTCCTGGCCGTCGAACACCAAATAGACCCGCAGCACCACCGGGCGCGGCACTAGCCCGCCGGGTCCTGCACAGGGGGCGACCGACGGCGCCATGGCCGCGATGGCGGCGAAGCGCCAGGGCTCGCGGGCGATATCGTCCAGCAATATGCGCCTGGCGCCGGGGGTCAGCCGGGCCAGCTCGACCGATGGGGTGCGGCCATTGGTGGCGTCGCGGATCAGCCAGCGTTCCGGATCGCGCCAGACCCGCTCGCGCGCCTCAGCCTCGCCGAGCCATAACGTGGGTACGCTGGCAATCTTCAACGGTTCGCCCAGCAGCCGCATCGCCAGCGCCGGCAGCCAGGCGGCGAAGGCCGGAGCCTCCATCACCCCGGCGCCGGGGTCGTTGCTGATACGCACGGTGCCGGCGCGCGCGGCGTCCATCAGGCCGGGCACGCCCATATGGCTGGCGGCGTCCAGCTCCAGCGGGTCCAGCATCTGCGCGTCGGTCCGTTGCAGCAGCACGTCCACCGGTTGCAGGCCCTTCAGCGTTTTCAGGAACACCGCGCCGCCACGCACGGTCAGATCGCCGCCCTCGACCAGCGCGCAGGACAGCTCGCGCGACAGCATCATATGCTCGAACCAGTGCAGGCTGCCGGTGCCGGGCGTCAGCAGCGCAATGCCCGGCGCGGCGACAAAGCCCGGCGCGGAGGTATGCGCAGCCGGTCCGGACCGAATGGGAAGCTGGCCCTGGGACTGACCATATTGCTGCTGAAACTGGTTCTGCTGGCCGCGCCCGCCATAGGCGCGCTCCTGACCCATGCGCTGCAGCGCGGGCGTGACGAGGCGGGAGGTCATCACGTCCACGAAGGCGCGCTCCTGACCCATGCGCTGCAGCGCGGTCTGCCAGATGTCGAAGAACGGGCGCAGCTGGCGAACCTGGATGCCGCGAAACGCTTCCGGGATCACCCTGGCGAGCACCCGGCGGTTCTCGCGCGCATAGGCGATGCCGGCCGCCCCCGCGGTACGGTCGGCCAGCACCCGCCAGGCGCCGTCCGGTCCGCGCACCAGATCGGCGGCGTAGAAATCTAGGAACCGATGGCCCGGCTGCATCCGCCCCGGCATATGGCAGGCGCGCAGGAAGCCGTCATTGGCATAGACCATCGCCGGGTGCAGCACGCCGTCGGCCAGCAGCGACTGACCCGCGTAGATATCCCGCAGCACCGCTTCCAGCAGTTCGGCCCGTTGCGCCAGACCCTCGGTCAAGGCGGCGAACTCGCTGGCCATGATCGGCAGCGGCAGCGGATCGCAGCGCCAGGATTGTTTGCCGACACCGGGCAGGATGCCGGTGACGCCCTCGTCGTCGAACGCGGCGTCGAGCCGCCGGGCGTGCTCGACCAGTCCGCCCTGCCCGAGACCGGAAAATGTCGAGAGCAACTGGCGCCAATGCGGCCGCAAGCCGCCCTGGCCATCCACCATTTCGTCGATACCCGTCGGCAGCGTGGGAACCAAGGATGAGATGGGCGGAGCTGGATCGTTATTCACGACGCAGTGTGGCCGAAGCGACGCCGCCTGGGTAGCCTCAAACGAACCTACGCAGATCCAGCGTGCGCGGGTGCTCCTTGCCGACCGCCAGGCGGGGCTCGGGCATTGGGCCGGGCGTATGGCCGATCGGGAAGAAGCGGCTGCGCCGGCGGGCTTCCGCGGCGTTGGCGTTGACCGGCAGGGTCTCGTCGCTGAGCCCGCCCGGATGCACCACCTCATGGGTCATGCCGCCCAGGCTGCGTCCGGTCCAGCGGTCATACACATCGAACACCAACGGCGCCTGCGCGGTGATCGTCGGGTGCAACGCGCTGGGCGGCTGCCAGGCCTTGAAGCGGATGCCGGCGACATACTCGCCCTGCCGCTCGGTTGGCTGCAACGGCACGCCGACGCCGTTGCAAGCCAGCACGTAGCGTTCGTCCA
The DNA here is from genome assembly GCA_043742865.1 of Acetobacteraceae bacterium. Lineage (GTDB taxonomy): Bacteria > Pseudomonadota > Alphaproteobacteria > Acetobacterales > Acetobacteraceae > PALSA-911. Next base: position 10,846 of record JAYTXR010000186.1, on the reverse strand, counting down.
CCCAGCCGGTGACCTTCGCCTGCACCCGCTCGGCCGAGCTGTCCACATAGCGCGCGGTGCCGCCGGCGGCCTGCTCCTCGCCGAGCACGTGCCAGGGCTCGAGCGCATGACGCAGTTCGAGCACGGAGTCGCGGATCGCGACCTCGCCGATCTTGGGAAAGCGGAATTCCTTGTGCGGCGCGAACCAGCCGGGATCGAGCGCGAAGCCGAACTGCGCCAGCTCCGCCAGCAGGTCGTCGAAATCCTGCTCGGCGTAATGCGGCAGCATGAACTCGTCATGCAGCCGGGTGCCCCAGCGCACCAGCTCGCGCTCGTACGGTGTCTGCCAGAAAGACGCGACCGCCGAGCGCACCAGCAGCATCTGCGCCAGCGACATCTCGGCATGCGGCGGCATCTCGAAGGCGCGGAACTCGACCAGGCCGCGCCTGCCACCGGAACTGTCGGGCGAATACATCTTGTCGATGCAGAACTCGGTGCGATGGGTGTTGCCGGTCACGTCGGCCAGGATGTTGCGAAAGATACGATCGACCATCCAGGGCGCCGTCGGCTGGAACGGCTGGATCTGGGAGAACGCGATCTCCAGCTCGTTGGTGCTGTCCTGGCGGGCCTCATCGATGCGCGGATGCTGGCTGGTCGGGCCGATGAACATTCCGCTGAACAGATAGGACAGGCTGGGGTGGTTGTGCCAGAAGCCGAGCAGCGATTTCAGCAGATCCGGCCGGCGCAAAAACGGGCTGTCGGCCGGGTCGTTGGCGCCCATCACCACGTGGTTGCCGCCCCCGGTGCCGACATGGCGGCCATCGACCAGGAATTTCTCCGCCGACAGGCCGATCTGCCGGGCCTCCTCATACAGCTGCTCGGTGCGGCGGACCTGTTCGGCCCAGCTGGTGGTGGGGTGAATGTTGACCTCGATCACACCGGGATCGGGGGTGACCGAGAAACTCAGGATGCGGGAATCGGACGGGGCAAGGTAGCCTTCCAGGATCACCTGGCAGCCCATTTCGGCGGCCGTCTGCTCGATCGCGGCGGTCAGCGCCAGCCAGTCCTCGGCGGCATAGAGCGGAGGGTAAAACACATGGATGACGCCCTCGCGGGCCTCCACGGTCAGCGCGGTGCGGACCATGCCGACTTCGCCGCGCTTGTTCTTCGGGCCGATGACCGGGATTTCCTGCGCCACCGGACGAAACCGCTCGATGCCCGGCCCGGGATCGGGTCCGCGCACCGAATGGCGAAATTGCTGGGCGGGGGGAAACGGCGCGTGCTGGCGGAACGGATCCGCCTCGAACTCGCGTTCCAGTTCGAGACCTTCGGGGTCGGCCCAGGCCAGCGTTTCCAGCGGCAGGCGAAAGCCGATCGGGCTGTCGCCGGGAACCAGGAACATCGTGCCATCGCGGAAAACCCATTTGCCGGACTGCCACCGCCGGCTGTCGCCATCGATGACCCGGCGCAGCGGCAGCACGCTGCCGACCGGCTCGGCCAGGCCCTGCTGGAACACCCGCGACATCCGCGCACGCTCCAGCGGGTCGGCGAGCTTGTTGTCCTCGACCACGACATTGGCCGGCAGCCGGTGTTCCTTCCACAGGTAGTAATGCACGTCCTCATGCGCCGTCAGCACCAGCGAGGGATCGATCTGCAGCCGTTCGGCCAGCCCCTTGCAGAACTTGTCCGCATCCGCGGCCGCGGCGGTGCCCTTGTCGTCATCGGAGGCGAGCAGGCCGGGATCGGCCCAGACCGGCTCGCCGTCGGCACGCCAGTTCGCGTGCAGCGCCCAGCGCGGCAGCGGTTCGCCGGGGTATTGCTTGCCCATGGCATATTGCAGCGCCGCCCCCGGCGACCAGAGTTTCGCCAACCGGCGGATCAGCCGCCCGGCATATTGGCGCTTGGTCGGGCCCAGCGCATCGGTGTTCCACTCCGCCGCTTCAAGGTCGGATGCGGCAACGAAGGTCGGCTCGCCGCCCAGCGTAAGCCGCACATCGCCGGTGGTCAGCGCGCGGTCCACCCGCGAGCCGGTGGCCAGGATGTCCTGCCACTGGGCCGCGGTGTAAGGTTTGGTGACCCGCGGGGTCTCGCTGATGCGGGTGACCTTCATCTCGAAATCGAACTCGGCCTCGCTCTCCTCGACCAGGCCTGTGATCGGCGAGGCCGACCCCGGATCGGGGCTGGCCGCCAGCGGAATATGCCCCTCGCCGGTCATCAGCCCCGAGGTGGCATCGAGCCCAACCCAGCCGGCGCCCGGCAGATAGACTTCGGCCCAGGCGTGCAGATCGGTGAAGTCCTCGGTCGGACCTTCCGGGCCGTCCAGCGGCTTCAGATCGCCGACCAGCTGGATCAGGTAGCCGGAGACGAAGCGCGCGGCGTAGCCCAGATGGCGCAACAGGTGCACCAGCAGCCAGGCGGAGTCACGGCAGGACCCTTTGGCCTCCGCCAGCGTTTTTTCCGGCGCCCAGACGCCGGGTTCCATGCGTACGATATAGGCAGTGCGGCTGTTGATCAGGCGGTTGAGCGCCACCAGCTTGTCGACGTTGCGCAGCTCGTTGCGCGGCACCTCTTCGATCAGCGCCTGAAGCAGCTTGCCCGGCTGCTCCAGCTTGCGGAACGGTGCGAGCTCCTGTTCCAGCACCGGATCGTAACTGAACGGCCAGGTTTCGGCCTCGGGCTCCAGGAAGAAATCGAACGGATTGACCGTCGCCATGTCGGCGACCAGGTCCACGGTGACATCGAAATGGCTGACCCGCTCGGGGAACACCACGCGGGCCATGAAATTGCCCTGCGGGTCCTGCAGCCAGTTCAGGAAATGCGGTTTTGGCGCGATGGTCAGCGAATAGGACAGGATCTCGGTGCGCGCATGCGGCGCCGGCCGCAGCCGGATGGTCTGCGGACCCAGGGTCACAAGACGGTCATATTTATAGGAGGTGCGGTGGGTCAGCGCGACATGGATGGACATAAGAGACCTTCAAGACGGGTGCGCGAGGCTAACACGGCGCCGCGATAACAGCGACGGGGAACGCGGAGCCAGGTTGGGAGCCCGAATGTCGGTATGCGAAAATCGTGCCGGCTGAAATTCGGCGGTCCGGGTCTTATTGTCGCAGGCACCTACCGGCACCACGGCCGCCCATCCTTGGATCAGCATCGGAACATTGGGCGGGTCCTGGCTCTGGCGCTCGGTTCCGGAGCAGAATCGACGCAGACGAAGACCCACGCTACTCGGCTGCTCGTTCAACGGGCGTTTCATCGGATCCTGGGAAGTTCCTAATCTGGCAATGCGCCGGCAGAACAGATTCGGGCCATGACTATCCCCAAACGACCATCACCAACTGAACATCCCCAAGGAGACGCGCGAATGATCGACAGACTCAAATACGGCTTCCTGATTGCGCCTCTGATGGCTGCCACGCTGCTCGCCGGCTGCGTGTCGGAACAGAAATACGACAAGCTCGATCAATCCTATTTGCAGCTCAAATCTGCCTATGGATCGGATCAGGTGGAGGTCACCAAGCTGGAAGGCCAGCTGAAGGTGACCATGAAGGATGAGATCCTGTTTCCCGAGGGCGGTTTCCGTATCACGCCGAAGGCGGAAGCGGTGCTCAGCAAGCTGGTGCCGACCCTGTCGGGGTTCAAACAGACGAAAGTTGTGGTCGATGGTTACACCGACAATCAGCCGATCGGGCCGGGACTGCGGCGCCAGGGGATCGCCTCCAACCTCGATCTGTCCTCGAAACGCGCCGACGGCGTAGTCGATTACCTGGCCAGGCAGAAGGTGGATCCGAACCTGCTGTCGGCGCAGGGCTTTGGCGCGGCCAATCCGGTTGCCCCGAACGATACACCTGAAGGCCGTGGAAAAAACCGCCGGATCGAGGTCACCCTGGTCGGCCCGGGGACCTAACAGAACAGGTTGCATTAGGCAGCGGTTCCAACCCCCGGCTGCAAATGGCCGGGGGTTGTGGATCGACCAGTCAAGGAAATTCCATGACCACGAGACGCCTGTTGTTTACCGCCGCACCCGCTTTCGCGGCGGCCCTCGTCAGCGCGAAGGTCGGAGAAGCCGCAACCGAGGCCAAGCCGTCCAAGCACGCCGATTTCCTGTTCGTGCAGACCGCCAACGGCATGCGTTTCGATTCGGCGACCAGCAAGCTGACGCTCGACGGTGTCAGTTCGATCACGACATTCTTCTCCGACCGGCCCGAGCGCATCGCCGGCAACATGCGGACGGCGGAGTTTGTGCCGTTCTGGAGCGACGGAAAGGATAGCTTTTTGTCCGATCCGCCGAACGCGGATATCTCCATTTTGGAAGGCCGGAAATTGCACCCGGTCATAGCGGTGCTGCATGACCCCGTGCTGGCAGGCGATAGCCTGAGCTATACGGTTCGACTGATAAAGGGCGACATGCCGGCGACGGGCGCGGATGTATCAGTGTTCATCGACATCATCGGCATGCCGCTGACCCCGTTATCCTTCGCCGGCGCAAGGCGGCGCACCTATCGCCGGGCTGTCATGTATCGGTGATTTGATGGCAATGCGGCCAATTATCGTAATGCGGGCAGCTTATTTTCCTGGCCCGACGCAAAGGAGACAGAATATGCACAAACAGAACCAGTCGCAGCCCGCTTTGAAACGAGGCCGCCGTGTTGCCGGCTGGACCGCCGGCCGGAACGTCGCGGCGTTTTTACTGCTCGCGGGATGCACGGGAAATGCGGATGTCGGACCTTCGGCGATCGCCGGCCTGACGCCATCCGGCACCATCGAAATGAGCCAAGTGCAGGCCGCCTATATCGGCAGCGGCAGCGCAGGCTCTGGGACCCTGTATTATCGAGGCCGAGCCTATCCGTTTTCGGTCGGCGGGGTTGGCGTCGGCGGAATCGGGGTGTCGACCCTGGAGGCCAACGGCGAGATCTACAAGCTGAATTCGCTGTCGGAGTTTCCTGGCGCCTATGCCCAGGGGCGCTACGGCTTCGCGCTGGGCAATACCAGCGCGGGCGACCTCTGGCTGCAGAACGAGACTGGGGTTATCATGCATCTGAAGGCGAAGCGGTCTGGCCTGATGCTCAGCCTCGGCGGCGATGCCGTGGTCATCCAGATGAAATAGCGGTCTGCGCTCCGCCCGACGGTCCTAATAACGATCGACAACGAGGATGCATCATTATGACAAAAGAACGGCGATACGCCGGTCTGACTCTGGCGATCGCCGTGGCCTGGCTTGGGTTGGCCGCGTCACCGGCCCGCGCGCAGTTCACCAACCATGACGGCGTTGCGGCCGACGGCAGCTATCGGGTGCAGGTTGAGCTGACACCTTATGCCTGGGTGCCGGCGTTGGCGGCCAGCGCCAGTTTCGGCAACCGGCGCGACAGTTCCGGCAGCGTCAACACCGGCATCCCATCGATTTCCAAGATCGCTGACACGCTGACCGGCGTCTTCATGGGCTATGGGTTGGTGCATTACGGGCCGTATTTCGTCGATGTGGATATTCAGGCGATTGGCGCCGGCCAGAGCCGCGACTTCCCGGTGGGTCCACGCGGTAGCCTCGTGCGGTTGAACGGGTCGGTGGACGTCACCCGCGTGGCTCCGGGCATCGGCTACACGGTCTATTCTGGCGATGTCGGCGGCATTCCCGCGTCGCTGGATGTGCGGGCCGGGGCCGCGTGGTTCGAGTGATCATCCAAGATCAGCGCCTCGCAGAATTTCGGCGGCATCAGCCGCAGTGACAATTTTGTGCAGCCCTGGGCCGGTCTGCGCGGATTTCTGGTCTTCACGCCCGCTTGGCGGCTGGAACTCAGCGCCATGGCAGAAGGGTTCGGCGTGGATGGTGGATCCTGGGGCTGGGGCGCCTCTGCCATCGCGTCCTACGCGATGACGGATTGGGCTGCGCTCAGCTTCGGTTTCCGCGCGCTGTCCTCGTCGCGGACCCATGATGGCCGGGTCAACGATGGGTCGATCGATTTGACCGCCTATGGTCCGGTGCTTGGCGTCACATTTCGATTTTAGCCGGGCCGGGTTATCCCGGCGTCGGCTGCTGGCATCTTTGCGACTGGCATCTTTGCGACTGGCATCTTTATGACTGGCGCCGCCAACCAGATCCGCGAATGCCCCGGCTGCGGCCTGTTTCAACAGGCGCCGCCGACCGAGCGGCACGGCATTGCCGATTGTCCGCGCTGCGGCATGGAACTGCACCGCCACCGGACCGACCCGCAGGGCCGCGCGCTGGCATTGGCGCTGACCGGGCTGCTGCTGTTCAGCCTGGCCGGATGGATGTCGTTCCTGACGCTGGACCTGAAGGGCCGGATACAGACCACCTGGCTGGTCAGCGGCCCGATCGAGCTGGAGGCGTTCGGCATGTGGGAGCTGGCCATCGTGGTGCTGGGCTTCACCGTGCTGGCGCCGGTGGCCAAGCTGCTGTCGCTAACCTATGTGCTGGTCGGCCTGCGCTTGCGCCGTACCCCGCCGCTGCTGCATGTGGCGTTCCGCTGGGTCGAGAAGCTGACCCCCTGGGCGATGGTCGAGGTATTTCTGCTCGGCGTGTTTGTCGCCTACACCAAGCTGGTGGATATCGCGCCGCTGCATGTGGGCGGCGCGGCGTATGCGCTGGCGGCGCTGATGCTGGTGATGGCCGCAACCGACGCGGTGCTGGATCGCGATGAGGTCTGGGAGAGCCTGCAACGACGCGGCGCCACGGCCCAGCCGATGCGGAAGGATCAGCCAGCGCCGCGGGCACTGCGCACCGCCGGGCTGCTGGCCTGCGATGCCTGCGCGCTGGTCAGCGAATCCGGGCGGGGCAACGCCGAACCCGGATGCCCGCGCTGCGGGTCGGGGCTACACCGGCGCCGCCCGCAAAGCCTGAGCCGCAGCGTGGCCCTGCTGGCGGCGGCGGCGATCCTGTATATCCCCGCCAACCTGTTGCCGGTGATGACGGTGATCTCGTTCGGCCAGGGTTCGCCATCGACGATCCTGGGCGGGGTGCAGGAACTGGCGGCGGCGGGCATGTGGCCGCTGGCGGCGCTGGTGTTCTTCGCCAGTGTCACCGTGCCGGTACTGAAGCTGGTCGGGCTGGTCTATCTGATGATCGCCACCCGGCTGCGGTCGCGCCACGCGCTGCGCCAGCGAACGCGGATCTACCACATCATCGAGGCGGTCGGGCGGTGGTCGATGATCGACGTGTTCATGATATCGATCCTTACCGCGATCCTGCGGCTGGGCGCGCTTGCCTCGGTGTTTCCGGGTCCGGGTGCCGTCTGTTTCTGCGGCGTGGTGATCCTGACGATGCTGGCGGCGATGTCGTTCGATCCGCGGCTGATGTGGGATGCGGCGGAATCGGCTACCAACACCGCCGCCGCGCCGGCGACCGCGACGTATGCAATGGAGCCAGGTGAATGAGTGACGCGCGCGACCAGGGCGGATTGCCCGCGTCGGAAATTCGTAAACGGACCGGCTTTCAGCCGATCTGGATCATTCCCATCGTCGCCGCGCTGATCGCGGCGTTCCTGGGCTTGCGCGCGATCGAGAGCCGCGGGCCAACGATCACGCTCACGCTGCACACTGCCGACGGCCTGCAGGCCGGGCAGACCAAGGTGCGCCACAAGGCGGTGGATCTGGGCACGGTGAAATCCATCGTGCTGGCCGAAGACATGAGCGACGTGACCGTGACCGTGGAGATGCAGCGCACCGCTTCGCGCTTCCTGACCAGCAATGCCCGCTTCTGGGTAGTGCGTCCGCGCATCGGCTTCGGCGGGGTGTCCGGGCTCGATACGCTGCTGTCAGGCGCTTATATCGAACTTGACCCAGGCGCCACCGATGGCCACACGCAACATGAATTCACCGGCTTGGAAGAGCCGCCGGCGCTGCGCTCGGACCAGCCGGGACGCACGTTCATGCTGACCACGCCGCGGATCGGCGCGATCTCCAGCGGCTCGCCGGTATTCTACCGCGACCTGAATGTCGGCGAGGTGCTGGGCTTCGATCTTGACCCCAGCGGCCGCGCCTTCGCGGTCAAGGTGTTTGTCCGCGAGCCGTATTACGGCTTTGTCCACGAACATACGCAATTCTGGAATGCTTCCGGGGCGTCGCTGGATCTGGGGCCGAGCGGGGTCAAGCTACAGATCGCAAGCCTGCAGGCGCTGATCGCCGGGGGCGTCAGCTTCGACACGTTCGAGGATACCGGGCCGTCGGCGGAGGCGCCGGCCGGCAGCAGCTTCGCGATGCAGGCCGACGCCGCCAGCGCGACCACGGCGAGCCTGACGCGAAGGATATCGGTGAAGGTGCATTTCGACGCCTCGGTGCGCGGGCTGGCGGTGGATGCGCCGGTGGAAATCTTCGGCATCCAGATCGGCAGCGTGCACGATGTCCGGCTGCGTTTCGACCCCACCGCCGCCGGGCTGCCCTATGTCGACGTGACGCTGGACATCGAGCCGCAGCGGATATTCCGAGATCGTCAGGTGCCGGAGGACCGGTTACCCGCGATCGTGCGCGAGCTGGTGGCCAAGGGCCTGCGGGCTTCGCTGCAAAGCTCCAATCTGCTGACCGGGCAGATGCTGGTGGCGTTGCAGTTCGTGCCCGACGCCGCCCCCGCCATTGTGACGACGGATAACGGGATGCTGGTGCTGCCCAGCGTCAGCGGCGGGCTGGAAAACATCACCGCCAATCTGAGCCAGATCACCAAGACCCTGGCGGCGCTGCCGCTGCGCCAGATCGCCGACAACCTGAACACCACGCTGAAGGGCGCCAGCGCCATCGCCAATGGCGAGCCCCTGCAAAAATCACTGGAATCGCTAGCCGCGGTGCTGGCCAGCGCCCAGGATCTGGTGCGCAAAGCCGATGCCGGCATGACCCCGGCATTGAAGCGGCTGCCGGAAATCGCGCAGGGCCTGCAGGCCACGGTCGACCGGGCGAACAAGCTGGTGGGATCGGCCGATACCGGCTACGGCGCGAACTCGCAGTTCAAACGCGACCTCGATCGTCTGATGGGGCAGTTGGGTGATACCGCGCGTTCGTTGCGAATACTGGCGGATTATTTGGACCAGCACCCGTCGGCGCTGATCCGGGGGCGAAACTGACATGACCCGTGCCGGCATTTTTTTCACGATATTGGCCGGCCCGCTCGCCCTGGCCGGATGCGCCAGCCCCGACCCGGCGCTGTACACTCTGGCGGCGCAGCCGGGGACCGAGATCCCGCCGGCAGCCGCTCGATCAAAACCACACAGCGTGGAGCTGCGTCGGATCGGGCTGGCCGGCTATCTGGACCGCCCCGGGATCGTGCGGGCCGCCAGCGCCTATCGTCTGGATATGGCCCCGGATGCGCGATGGGCCGCGCCATTCGGCCAGATGCTGGAGCGGGTAATCGCCGAGGATCTGGAGTTGCGGCTGCCGGGCGTTTCGGTGGTCACAGAATCCGGCGGGATCCCGACCCAGTCGGACCGGGTGCTGAAGCTCGACATCCAGCGGCTGGACGCCGATCCGGCCGGCGACATGGTGCTGACCGGACAGGCGGCGCTGTTGGACGCTAGCGGCGCGCATCCGACGATCCGGTCGTTTCGGATCATGCGGCGGCCGGCCTCGCCGGCGACAGAAGATCAGGTCGCCGCAATGAGCGCCACGGTCGCCGGGCTGGCCGACGATCTGGCCAGGATGTTGCGCTAGGGCTAGCCTGTTTTCCAAAGACCAATTTCGGGAGGAACCAGACATGCTGACCACAGCGGATGCTTTTACCACGGAAGATTTCGACTACCTGCACCATGATGGAAAACCGCTGAAACTGCGGCTGTTCCGGCCGCAAGGCGTCGGACGGTTTCCGCTGGTGATCGAATTGCATGGCGGCGCCTGGTGCAATGGCGATCTGAATGAATGCCAGGTCTATGCCGAAGCCTTTGCCGAAGCCGGGCTGGCGGTGGCCGCGATCGATTTCCGCCATGCCGGCGATGGCTATCCTGCCTCGCTGGTCGACATCAACTATGCCATCCGCTGGATCAAGGCGAACGCCGCCCGGCTCGGCACAGACGCGGACCGGATCGGCATCGCCGGGCAGTCCAGCGGCGGGCATTTGGCCATGCTGGCGGCGATGCGCCCGGCCGATCCGCGCTACGCGGCGATTGGTTTGCCCGCCGAAATGGCCGCGGATATGGCGGCGCAAGATGCCGGCGTGCGGGCGGTGGCGATGCTGTGGCCGGTGATCAACCCGCTATCGCGGTATCGCCACGCCTTGCGGGCGCGCGCCCTGCCCAACCCGCCGGCCTGGCCGGCCAATATCCCCGAACGCCATGATCTGTACTGGCGCAACGAGGCGAATATGGCAGAAGGCAACCCGATGCTGGCGCTGGAACGCGGCGAGAAAGTACAAACGCCACCGGCCCTCTGGCTGCAAGGAAGCCCGGACGTGGTGCATGACTACCGCGACCCCGAAGCGCCGATCCCAGGCAACGAGCCGGAACGCTTCGCCGCCGATTACCGGCACGCCGGCGGCCAGATCGAACTACTTTATATCGACCAGGCGGCGCGACAGACCGCCGTCTGCTTCGATCCGATCACGGCGTTCTTCCACCGGCACCTGGAACCCTAGAGCAACACGAATTCGCGAGCTGGTCACTAGGGTGTTACCGAATGAAGGTCCCGACAATCCTTGCAGTCGGGCTTGCTTCGTTCTAGATTTGTAGTCGTCGTGACTTTGGGAGGCATCCATGCCGTTCGATGGCAGTGATTTCCTTGGCAAATCGTCCAGCCCACCGACATTTCCCCCCTTGGGTCGGGGCCTATGGAACCGTCTCCGGGTGCTTGCGCGCAGTTTTCTGCCGAACGCGCCGCCCCGACCGGACCCTTTGCAGGACGGGCTGGTCGTGGAATTGCTGACTGCGGCGCGCGGCCTGAT
>JAYTXR010000185.1:0-14436 GCA_043742865.1 Acetobacteraceae bacterium | reverse complement strand
CTGGCGCTGGGCCTTTCTGCCGCATCGGCGCAGGCCGCCTCCCCGACGATCGTCGTGCAGTGGAACAATGTGACATTGCAGGGCATCCGCGACACTCATCCCGGCCCGCCGATCGTGGCCCGCATGCTGGCGATGGTGGACACCGCCATGTACGACGCCTGGACCGCCTATGACGCAGTGGCGGTTCCCACGCAGATAAACACCGGGGTTGTGCGCGCTGTCTGCTCGCCCGCGGGCTGCCAGGTGGATAAGCAGGTTGCCATCAGCTACGCCGCCTACCGGACCTATGTGGACCTGTTCCCGACGGACACGGGCCTGGCAAACACATTGATGAGCACGCTGGGGCTGGACCCGGCCGTAACCACCACGAACCCGTCGACCCCGGCTGGCATCGGCAACCTGGCTGCATCGCTTGTGCTGGCCTATCGCCACCACGACGGGGCGAACCAGCTCGGCGATCTGCACACTCCACCCTATTCCGACTACAGCGGGTATGTGGCAAAAAATACCCCCGATACGATCACGGACCCCAATCATTGGCAGCCATTGCGGGTATCCAATGGCTCCGGCGGGACAGTCGTGCAAAAATTCATCGCGCCGTTCTGGGGTAGCGTGAAACCGTTCGGCACGCTCCCCACCACGATGCCTCGGGGGCCGAATGCGTTCGGCTCGGCTGGCTACACGAAAGATGTAGATACCTTACTCGGCTACAGCGCCAGCCTGAACGATACCCGCAAGGTGATCGCCGAATATTGGGCCGACGGCCCGAAATCGGAGTTGCCGCCCGGACACTGGTCCCTGTTCGCCGGATTCGTGTCGGCACGGGACGGTCACTCGACCGACGATGACGCCAAGCTGTTCTTCGCTCAGTCAAACGCGATTTTCGATGCCAGCATCTATTCATGGGGCGTCAAGCGGAAGTTCGACTCCATCCGCCCGGTATCGGCGGTGCATTTTCTGAAGGCCGGGCAGATGGTTTACGCCTGGGCGGGTCCGGGGCTGGGCACGCGGCTGATCCGGGGTGAAGATTGGGAGCCATTCCAGGCGGCAACAGTCGTTACGCCACCGTTCCCCGCATATCTCTCCGGCCACAGTATCTTCAGCGCTGCCGGTGCGGAGGTGCTGAAATCCTTCACCGGCAGTGACGCGTTTGGCTTCTCGGTAAGTTTCGCGGTTGGCTCGTCGCGCGTCGAGCCGGGCATCACGCCGGCCACCGTTATCACGCTGAGCTATCCTTCATTCACCGATGCCGCCGTCGAGGCAGGAGTGTCGCGCCGCTACGGCGGCATCCATATCGTATTTGACGATTTCGACTCCCGCACGCTGGGCCGCCAGATCGGGGCCAGCGATTGGCTGCTCGCGCAAACCTACTTTGGCGGAACCGCGACACCCCGGGTGCCGGGACCATGATCGCGGGTTGGCGAGATTTTTATTTAAAGGAAATGAAGTCCATGAAGCGACTTGGTGCGGTTCTCTGTTTCGCGGTTGCCGGGCTGCTGGCCCCTAACGGCGGCGCGCAGGCTGCTGCTTCGTTCAGCGGAACGCTGGCCAACGACGCGTCGGTTGCGATCGACACATTGCATCTTACCGGCGATCATTATGTGTTCCACACCCTGTCCTATGCCGGCGGCGTGCTGGCCGACGGGACGGCGATCCCGGCCGGCGGCTTCGACCCCGTGGTCACCGTGTTCTCCGGCACAACCGTTTCGGGCACACCGATCGGCAGCAACGATGACGGCAACCCGGGGCAAGTGCCGTTCGATCCGACGACCTTCCAATATTACGATTCCTACCTGCTACTGACGCTGCCGACCGGCGACTATACGATCGCCCTGACCCAGTCGGACAATTTTTGGGATGTACCGTCGCAGGCCTGGACCGAGACAGACCCGCTGTTCACCCAGGACGTGTTCCATAACAACGGAGGGTCGCCATCATGCGGCAACAATCCGTTCTGCGACGGGACCGGGGCCCAACGCAGCAATGCGTTTGTGTTGGAAATCTTGCCCGAGCCGGCCGGCGCCCTGCCGCTGATAGCGGGTTTGGTGGCGATGGCCGGCGCGTTGCGGCGGCGCTCCGCCAGAGGATAACCCCGCTCCGGACATTTAGTTGCGGACCCAGGTGGGCATTATCGGCGCCGGTCCAGCCGGGCTTTTCCTGGCCCATCTGCTGCATCGGGCGGGAATAGATTGCATCGTGCTCGAGCGGTGCAGCCGGGCGGAGGTGGAGGGCACCCTCCGGGCCGGCGTGCTCGAACATTGGGTCACCGGCCTGATGAACGAGCTCGGCCTGGGCCAGCGGATGATGCAAGAAGGCCATTTCCATGATGGCATCACGCTGCAATGGAACCGCCAGCGCCATTCGGTGAATATCCGCGAACTGACCGATGGCAAGCGGGTCACCATCTATGCCCAGCACGAGGTGCTGCGTGACCTGATTGCAGCCAGGCTGGCCGATGGCGGAGAAATCGTGTTCGGCGTCGGCGACACGACGATCCGAGACGTGGACACCGAGCATCCCGCCATCGGTTTCCGCCGCGACGGAACCGGGCCAGCGGAGTCCCTGCACTGCGACTATATCGTCGGCGCCGACGGGTTCCACGGGCCGGGCCGGCAGGCGATCCCGCGATCGGTTCGCACCGAATATCAAAAAATCTATCCGTTCGCCTGGCTCGGCATCCTCGCCAACGCCCCGCGCTCCTGGCACGAGCTGATCTACGCGAACCAGGGCGATGGTTTCGCGCTGCTCAGCACACGATCCCCGGACATGCAGCGGATGTATGTGCAATGCGACCCCGCCGACCCTCTCTCCGCCTGGCCCGACGCGCGTATCTGGGACGCGCTGCACGCCAGGCTCGGTACCGATGGCTGGTCGCTGACCGAAGGGCCGATCGTGCAGAAGGGCATCGTGGCGCTGCGATCGTTCGTCTGTGAGCCCATGCAGTACGGAAGGCTGTTCATCGCCGGCGATGCCGCGCATATCGTTCCGCCCACCGGTGCAAAGGGCCTGAACCTGGCGGTTGCCGATGTGCTCGTGCTGTCGCGGGCATTGGAAGCGAAATACCGACATGGCAGCCAGCAGGGTCTGGACCGCTATAGCGCCATTTGCCTGCGCCGGATCTGGAAGGCCGAACGGTTTTCCTGGTACATGACGACGATGCTACATAAAAACGACATCGAGACCGATTTCGAGCAGCGCATTCACTTCGCCGACCTCGACCTGGTGCGCACCTCGCGCGCGGCGGCGGCCTCGCTGGCGGAAAATTATGTCGGGCTCGCGTTCGACGAAGATATCGGTGCCGCCGGGGGTGGGTTCGAGTAGTTTAGCCTTGCCACCGCGCGCAGCGCATCGGGCGTGCTCAGTCAGACATCGAAGAATACCGTCTCCTGTCCGCCCTGCAGATGAATATCGAAAACATACACCGCAGCGCCGTCGCGCATTTCCCGCCGAGCCATCAAGGTTTGGCGGCGCAGAGCAGGGTCGATCAGGTTCAGCACCGGATCGGCGGCGTTGGCTGCCGCCTCGTCTTCGAAATAGAGGCGGGTCTGCAGGCCGATATTGATCCCGCGCGCCACCAGCCAGAAGCTGATATGCGGCGCCATCGGTCGGCTGTGCCGGCCTTCGACGATGCCGGGCTTCACGGTTTCGAACCAATAGAGCCCGGTTGCGAAATCGGTGCCGGCGCGGCCCCAGCCATGAAATTCCGTGTCCACCGGCTTGGCCTGGTGGTCGGCAGGGTGGTCGTGTTTGCCGTCCGCGTTGGCCTGCCAGATCTCCAGCAGGACATCCTTGCAAGGCTGGCCCAAGCCGTCGAGCACCCGGCCCTCGATGCGGATACGCTCGCCCCGGGCACCCGGGCCGGCCAGGACATTGCCATAGTCGTGCTGGAAGATATTGAACCCGGCCTGGCGCGGGATAAGTCCGATATGGACGAAAGGTCCAGCCGTCTGGGACGGTGTTTTTCGTAGGATCGGGGTGGTCATCTCAGTTCCCCTGCAACTTGTTTTCAAACATCGTCGAGCGGCGGCCGCGCAGCACGATGTCCCACCGATACGCCAGCGCATCCAGCGGCACCGCTTCATTCAGATCCAACGTTGCCACCAGCCGGGCGCGGTCGTCTGGATCAGAGATCGTGGCAAGGATGGAATCCCTGGCGATCAACGGGTCGCCTTCGAAATACATCTGCGTGACCAGGCGCTGAACAAAGCCACTGCCGAACACCGAGAAGTGGATATGCGCGGGACGCCAGCTGTTGACGTAGTTGCGGAACGGATAAGCTCCCGGCTTGATGGTGCGAAAGGCGTAGTTCCCCTCGGCATCGGTGATCATACGCCCACAGCCGCCGAAATTGGGATCCACCGCGCCGATATAGGCATCGTTGGCGTGCCGGTAGCGCCCGCTGGCGTTGGCCTGCCATACCTCCACCAGCGTGTTCGCCACACCGCGGCCGTTTTCGTCGATCACCCGGCCATGCACGATCGTGCGCTCGCCGATCGCCGCACCGTCCTGCGCGTAGTTCACCAGCAGATCGTTGTCATGAGGTCCTAATTCGGCCCGGCCGAAAACCGGGCCAGTGACTTCCGACAGGGAATTCTGCAACGACAGCAGCGCCAGCCGCGGCGAGCGCAGGACGCTGGTTTTATAGCCCGGCGAAAACGCCGGCGGATGCAGCTCGCGGTCACGCTGGATGAATTCGGCGTCGGGCAACATGGTTTTTCCTTTGGCTAAATATTCACCGGATGCCAGCTTGCCTGGACCGCTTGCGTTGCAGCAGCGCCAAAAGCAGCAGCGCCAGCGGAATACCAGCGGCAACCCGAAACGTTCCCTGGAAGGCGCCCAGGAACGCCGCCTCCCCCGCGGCATCGTTGCCGCGAAGGATCTGGAAGATGAGGAACAGCACCGTCGCCCCGGTGACCGTGCCGATGGTGCGCGTGGCCATTCCCAGCGCGCCGGCAACGCCGCGATCCCCGATCGGCAACGTCGCGGTCAGGATGTCGAAATACGCTACCTGAAACAGCCCAATGCCGATTCCCTGTACCAACATCGAGCCCGCCAGCAGCGGAATATCGGGAGTCATGCCGGCGAACGAAATTCCCAGCAGCCCGATCCCACTCAGCGCGGTGCCTACCAGCGCGACCGCCCGCGGGGACCGCTCGCCCGCCAGCCGCCCGGCGATCGGGGACGCCAACATGGTTCCGAACGGCGAGACCGCCAGCACCAGCCCGCCCATCGGCACCGACAGGCCGGAGATGCGGCTGAGATAGAAAGGCGCGAGCAGCATGATGGAAAACGCCGCCACGTTGATCAGCACATGCGCCAGATTGATCTCGGTGAACCCGGCATTGCGGAAATAGCCGAGGTCGATGATCGGGTTCGGACAACGCCGTTCCTGGCGGATGAACAGCGCCAAACCCCCAGCGCAGATCACGGCGCACAGCGCGAACGGCCAGGCGCTTTGCCGCAGATGCTGCAGCTGGTTCAGCGCCAGCAGGCCGAAGCTCAGGCCAAGCGCCACCAACACCCCGCCCGCGGCATCGAATTTCCCCGCCCTTGCCACGCGGGGGGCACGCGGCAGCTTCCAGGCCAGCAAAAAGGCCAACGCGGCGATCGGCGCGCGAAAACTGAATACAGCACTCCAACCGAACCGCTCGACCAGCAGCCCGAAGACCGACGGGCCCAACGCGCCGCCGATGCCGAACATCATGGTGTACAGGCCCAGAATCCGCGCGCGCCGATCCTCCGGAAACAGGCTGGTGGCTAAAGCCGGCCCGCAGCTCAGGATCAGCCCGGCGCCGATCCCCTGCGCCACCCGCCCTGCCAGCAGCAACGGATACGTCGGCGCCAGAGCGCAGGCGATGAACGCAAAAAAACTCCAGCCGGTGCCGAACAGAAACACCCGGCGATAGCCCAGCATGTCGCCGATGCGGCCAAAACTAAGCAGCAGGCTGGTCTGGGTCAGCACATAGGCGATCACGATCCATTGGATCGCCGGGATCGGCAGATCGAAACGCCGCACGATATGCGGAAAATCGATGTTCACCGCGGTATCCAGCGGCACCACCAAGGTGCCCAGCCCGACCACCAACAGCCGCCAGAGCGGATGCCCGGCCCTGCCGCTCATACACCGGTCCGCGAGCAAGGCTGGGGCTCCGCCCCAGACCCCGGCAGGGGCTTTGCCCCTGCACCCCACCAAGGGACAGTCGTCCCTTGGAACCCTCGGACTGGTTTGTTGGGAGGAGGGCCATGACGAAGCCGATCAACGGCTGCGTCGGTTCGGCCCTCCTCCCAACAAACCACACGAATGGGGGTCAAGGGGCCCCTGGCTCCTTGCGAGGTGCAGGGGCAGCGCCCCTGGTAGGGTCTGAGGCAGAGCCCCAGCCTTGCTTCCGGTCGGTCAGCGCCCGGGGCCACTGGTAATGCGTGTCAGGCGGCGCCGGCGGCCTCGACCATGGCACGGGCGGATTGGATGCGGTCCATTGTCAGGTCCAGCGTGGTGATATCGTTCTTGTCGGCGGCCGCATAGGCGGCCTCGGCATCGGCCAGCCGCTTTTCCCCGGTGGCTCGCGAGACCTCGGTCACCGGCACGACTTCGGTGGCCAGGATCGTGCAGCGTTCCGGCGTCACCTCGGCAAATCCGCCCGCGACGTACAGCCGGTCAGTGACATTATTACCCTCGTAGAGCGAAATCGTGCCGCCGCGCAGCATGACGATCATTGGGGCATGTCCGACCAGCACGCCCATGTCGCCTTCGGAAGCCGGCAGCACGACCATATCCACCGGACGCGACAGCAGCAGTTTGTCGGGGCTGACGATCTCCAGCGCGACCGGCATCAGGCGTTCGCCTTCATGCCCTCGGCCTTCTTCACCGCTTCCTCGATCGTGCCGACCATATAGAACGCGCCTTCCGGCAGATGGTCGTATTCGCCGGCACAGATCGCCTTGAAGCTGCGCACGGTCTCGGCCACCGGGACCAGCACGCCGGGGAAGCCGGTGAAGACTTCGGCCACATGGAACGGCTGCGACAGGAAGCGCTGGATTTTGCGAGCCCGCGCGACGACCAGCTTATCCTCCTCGGAGAGCTCATCCATGCCCAGAATGGCGATGATGTCCTGCAACGATTTGTAGGTTTGCAGGATGCGCTGGGTTTCACGCGCGACCAAATAATGCTCCTCGCCGACGATGCGCGGATCGAGCGAGCGCGAGGTGCTGTCCAGCGGATCGACGGCCGGATAGATGCCGAGTTCGGCGATCTGGCGCGACAGCACCGTGGTGGCGTCCAGATGGGCGAACGAGGTTGCCGGCGCGGGGTCGGTCAGATCATCGGCGGGCACGTAGATGGCCTGCACCGAGGTGATCGAACCCTTGTTGGTGGAGGTGATCCGCTCCTGCAACGCCCCCATGTCGGTGGCGAGCGTCGGCTGATAGCCCACCGCCGAGGGAATGCGCCCGAGCAGCGCGGAGACTTCGGCGCCGGCCTGGGTGAAGCGGAAGATGTTGTCGACGAAGAACAACACGTCCTGGCCTTCCTCGTCGCGGAAATACTCGGCCAGCGACAGGCCCGACAGCGCGACGCGCGACCGCGCACCCGGCGGCTCGTTCATCTGGCCATAGACCAGTGCCACCTTGGAGCCCTCGGTCGAACCGTTCTCACCGAGCTTGATGACGCCGGCGTCGATCATCTCGTGGTATAGGTCGTTGCCTTCCCGCGTCCGTTCTCCGACCCCAGCGAATACCGACACGCCGCCATGGGCTTTGGCGACGTTGTTGATCAGTTCCTGAATGAGCACGGTCTTGCCAACGCCGGCGCCGCCGAACAGGCCGACCTTGCCGCCCTTCAGATACGGGCACAGCAGATCGACCACCTTAATGCCGGTGACCAGGATCTCGGCGGAGACGGATTGCTCGTCGAAAGTCGGGGCGGAGCGATGGATCGGATAGGTCAGCTTGGCGTTGACCGGACCGCGCTCGTCGATCGGCTCGCCGATCACGTTCAGGATGCGTCCCAGGGTCTCGGGTCCGACCGGCACCATGATGGGCGCACCGGTATCGAGCACTTCCTGGCCGCGCACCATGCCGTCGGTGCTGTCCATGGCGATCGTGCGCACGGTGCGCTCGCCCAGTTCCTGGGCCACTTCCAGCACCAGCTTGCGGCCGTCGATCAGGCTGGTCAGCGCGTTCTGGATGAACGGCAGGTCCCCGTCGAACTGCACGTCCACGACGGCGCCCAGCACCTGCGTTACGCGGCCGACATTATTCTTCGCCATGGCGTCAACTCCTGTCTGTATGGATACGGTCGGACCGGTCTCAAAGCGCTTCGGCGCCGGAGATGATCTCGATCAGTTCCCGGGTGATATTCGCCTGGCGCGCGCGGTTATAGTTCAGCGTCAGGCGCTTGATCATATCGCCCGCGTTGCGGGTGGCGTTGTCCATCGAGGTCATGCGCGCGCCGTGCTCGCCGGCGGCGGATTCCAGCAGCGCGCGGTAGATCTGGATGTTCAAATTCTGCGGCAGCAGCCGGGCCAGAATGGTCTCCTCGTCCGGCTCGTACTCGTATTGGGCGGCGGAGGCGGCCGGAGCGATCTCGGGCATCGGCATCGGGATCAGCCGCATCTCCGTGGTCACCTGGGCAATAACCGATTGGAAGCGGTTATAGACCACGGTGCACACATCGATCTCACCGGCGTTCAGCATCGCGGTGATGTGCGCGCCGATATCCTCCGCATCGGAGAATTCCAGCCGCTTCTTGCCGGCATAGGAAACGTCACCGACGATCAGCCGCGCCATCTCGCGCTTCAGATAGTCGCGCCCCTTGCGGCCGACGGCGTATATCTTGACCGTCTTGCCTTCCGCTTCCAGCCGCCGCGCCAGATTGCGGGTGGCGCGACCGACATTGGAGTTGAACGCCCCGGCGAGGCCCCGATCGGCGGTCACGGGTATCAGCAGATGCACCTTGTCGGATCCGGTGCCGACCATCAGCTTGGGCGCAGTCGGCGAGCCGATCACCGACTGGGCAACGGAACTCATCATCCGCTCCATCCGATTGGCATACGGACGGGCCGATTCAGCCTGCTGTTGGGCGCGGCGCAGTTTGCTCGCCGCCACCATCTTCATGGCGGAGGTGATCTTCTGCGTCGATTTCACGCTGTTGATGCGGACGCGGAGGTCCTTCAGGCTGGGCATGGCGCGGTCCCGCTCAGGTTCGGATCAAGCGAAGCTTTTGGTGAACGCATCGAGGAAGGCAATCAGCTTCTTCTCGATGTCCGGCTTGATTTCCTTGTCGGTCCGGATCGCGTCGATGATCGCCGGCTCGCGGGACTTGATTTCGGTCAATAGCTGGCTCTCGAACTTGCCCACGAGGCCGAGGGCGAGTTTGTCCAGATAGCCGCGCACCCCGGCGAACAGGCCGATCACCTGCTCCTCCACCGGCACCGGCCGGTACTGCGGCTGCTTCAGCAGCTCGGTTAGCCGCGAGCCGCGGGTCAGCAATTGCTGGGTTGAGGCATCGAGATCCGAGGCGAACTGCGCGAACGCCGCCATTTCCCGGTATTGCGCCAGTTCCAGCTTGATGCGGCCGGCAACCTGCTTCATCGCCTTGATCTGCGCCGCGGAGCCCACGCGCGAGACCGAGATGCCGACATTCACCGCCGGGCGGATGCCGCGGAAGAACAGCTCGGTTTCAAGGAATATCTGGCCGTCGGTGATCGAAATCACGTTGGTGGGGATATAGGCAGAGACGTCACCGGCCTGGGTCTCGATCACCGGCAGCGCGGTCAGGCTGCCCGAGCCGAAGGCGTCCGACATTTTCGCCGCCCGCTCCAGCAGACGGGAGTGCAGATAGAAGACGTCGCCGGGATAGGCCTCGCGGCCCGGCGGGCGGCGCAGCAGCAGCGACATCTGGCGGTAGGCGACCGCCTGCTTGGACAGATCATCGTAGAAGATCACCGCGTGGCGGCCGTTGTCGCGGAAGAACTCGCCCATGGTGCATCCGGTATAGGGGGCGAGGAACTGCATCGGCGCCGGGTCGGAGGCGGTGGCGGCCACCACGATGGAATACTCCATCGCGCCGTTTTCTTCCAGGGTGCGCACCAGCTGCGCGACCGTGGAGCGCTTCTGGCCGATCGCGACGTAGATGCAATACAGCTTCTTGCTCTCGTCGGTGCCGGCGTTGATGCCCTTCTGGTTCAGGATGGTGTCGACGATGACGGCGGTCTTGCCGGTCTGGCGATCGCCGATGATCAGCTCGCGCTGACCGCGGCCGATCGGGATCAGCGCGTCGATGGCCTTCAGCCCGGTCTGCATCGGCTCGTTGACCGATTTGCGCGGAATGATGCCGGGCGCCTTCACCTCGACGCGCATGCGGGTCACATCGGTCAGCGGCCCCTTGCCGTCGATCGGCGTGCCGAGCCCGTCCACCACGCGGCCGAGCAGGCCGTTGCCGACCGGCACGTCCACGATCGAGCCGGTACGGCTGACGGTGTCGCCCTCACGGATGGTGCGATCGTCGCCGAAGATCACCACGCCGACATTGTCGGTCTCGAGGTTCAGCGCCATGCCGCGCAGGCCCGCACCTGGAAACTCGACCATTTCGCCGGACATCACGTTCTGCAGGCCGAACACCCGCGCGATCCCGTCGCCGACGCTGAGCACCTGACCGGTCTCGGCAACGTTGGCCTCGGTGTCGAACGCGGCGATCTGCTTTTTCAGGATCTCCGAAATTTCGGCTGGGCGGATGTCCATCAGGCGGCTCCCTTCATCGCGTACTGCAGACGCTGCAGCCGGGATTTCAGACTGGTATCATACAGACGGGCACCGATCCGAACGACCAGTCCGCCGAGCAAGCCGGGATCGACCTCCTCCAGAATATCGACGTTGCCGTAGCCGGCCTCGATCAGCCGGGCGCGCAGTTGCTGGCGCTGCAAGTCGGTCAGCGCATGGGCCGAAGCCACGCGCGCCACCACCACGCCGCGCTTTTCCGCCACCAGCTCGGCGAACGCCGTGACCACCGGGCGCAGCAGCCGAAGCCGGCGATTATTGGCGATCACGCCGACGAAATCATGCACCGGCTTGCTGAACGAATGCGCGTCCAGCACCGCGAACGCTGCTTCGCGGGCCTGGTTGACGTCGATCAGCGGCGAGGCGAGCAGCCGGCGGAAATCGGCACTTTGATCGATCAGCCGGCCCAGATGGGTCATTTCCTGAACCACCGGATCGAGCTGGCCGATCTCATCCGCATGGCCGTACATTGCCGCCGCATAACGGTCGACAACGCCTCCGCCCGATGAAACCGTCGTGCCACCCGATGCCACGATTAAGACTCCGCCACGATTGCTGTTCCATCGTTTGGGTCGCAAGCGAGGCGACCGGGGAAAGTCGGCGGGAAACTTGTCTTCCAACCGGCGCCCGGCGTCTAGCATGGGGTTTTGGGGGGCGCAACACGGCCTGCAGCGGTTTGGTGAACCGGCGGCATCTCTGACCTGCTTGACCAAGTCCGTACCCCGCCATAGAATTGGTTAGCCTGGTCAAGGAACCGCATCATGACGCAATTCGTCAGCCTGTATGACGCCAAGACCCATCTTTCGAGCCTGGTCGACCAGGCCGCCGCGGGGGAGGAAATCGTCATTGCCAAGAACGGCGTGCCGCTGGCCAAACTCGTGCCGATCGCCCAGCGCGGCGCACGGCGCATTTCCGCCAACGCCATGAAAATCAGTCGGATCGCGGCGGATTTCGATGCGCCGGATGCAACGATAACCGGCCTGTTCGAAGGGTGATCCAGAGTGGATCTGCTGCTGGACACGCATGTCTTTCTCTGGTGGGACAGCGGGGATCAAGTCCTGAACGCCGGTGCCTATGACGCCATCGCCGACCCCGGCAACCAGGTCTTCATCAGCGCCGCTTCGATTTGGGAAGTGGCGATCAAGCGGCGATTGGGCAAATTGGCGTTTGCCGGCTCGCCGGCCGCGACGATCGGCGCCAACGGTTTTTTTGCGCTACCGATTCTGCCGATCGATGCGGAAGCAGCAGGCGTACTCGCCTGGACCCACAGCGATCCGTTCGATCGGATGCTGGTGGCCCAGGCACAGCGCGCTGGCCTCATTTTGGTCACCGCGGACAGCACAATCCGCGCCTTTGACGGCGCCGCGCTGTTATGGGCGCGGTAGCGCCGGATCACTCACAGGCCAGATCACAGACCAGGTCACAGGAAAGACACCGGATCGACATCCACATCCACCCGCGCGCCATGCGGCACCCGCACCCGCGCCAGCCATTCCCGCAGGATCGGCTGCACCGCCACGTCCCGCCGCGTCTTCAGCAGCAGCCGGCGTCGGTGTCGGCCGCGCAGGATCGCCATCGGCGCCGGCGCTGGCCCCAGCACTTCCATCCCGTCGCCGCGCGGTGCCGCCTGACCTAGGTCGCGGGCCAGCCGGTCCGCCATCGCCATCTCCGGCGCGCTGACGATCAGCGCCGCCAGCCGGCCATAGGGTGGCCAGTTGCCAGGACGGCGCATCGCCGCCTCGCGCGCCATAAAAGCGGTCAAGTCGCCGGCAATCAGCGCCTGCATCACCGGGTGCTCGGGGGCGAAGGTTTGCAGCATTACCTGGCCCGTCGCCTCCGCCCGCCCGGCCCGCCCGCCCACCTGATGCAGCAGCTGCACCGTCCGTTCGGCGGCGCGCAGGTCACCGCCGGCCAGGCCGAGATCGGCATCCACCACGCCCACCAGCGTCAGATGCGGAAAATGCCAGCCTTTGGCGACGATCTGGGTGCCGATAATCAGGTCGATCTTACGCGCCGAGATCGCCCGCGCCGCCTCGGCCGCGGCGTTCGGGCCGGGCATTGTGTCGCTGGCCATCACCAGCACCCGGGCCTCGGGAAATTTTTCCGCCGCCTCCTCGGTGATGCGCTCCACCCCCGGCCCGACCGGGGTCAGGCTATGCGCCGCGCCGCAGGCCGGGCAGGTCTCCGGGATCGGGATCGTGTGGCCGCAATGGTGGCATTGCAGCAGCCGGCGTGCCCGGTGCTCGACCAGCCAGGCGGTGCAGTTCGGGCAATGCATCCGGTGGCCGCAGGCGCGACACAGGGTCAGCGGCGCGTAGCCGCGGCGATTGAGGAACAGCATCGCCTGCTCGCCCCGGCCGATCGTCTGGCGCACCGCCGCCACCAAAGGCGGGGCCAGAAAATGCCCGCGTTCCGGCGGCTGTTGGCGCAAATCGATCGCGGCGACCAACGGCAGCGCGGCGCCGCCATGGCGGGCGGCCAAGGTCAGGTGCCGATAGCGCCCGGCCTCCACATTCGCCACCGACTCCAGGCTCGGCGTAGCGGAGACCAGCACGGCTGGTGCGGCGCATAACCGCGCCCGCACCACCGCCATGTCGCGGGCGTTGTAAATCACGCCCTCCTCCTGCTTGAAGGCGGTTTCATGCTCCTCGTCCACGATCACCAGGCCGAGGTCGGGAAACGGCAGGAACAGCGCCGAACGCGCCCCCACCACCACCGGGGCGGTTCCCTCCGCCACCGCCGCCCAGGTGATCTTTCGGGTCCGCGACGACAGATCGGAATGCCATACCGCCGGCTTCACGCCGAACCGCGCTTCGAACCGTTCCAGCGATTGCGCCGACAGCGCGATCTCCGGCAGCAGCACCAGCGCCTGGCGTCCCAGAAGCAGGCATGCCGCCACCGCCTCCAGATACACCTCGGTCTTGCCCGAACCGGTGACGCCCTCCAGCAGCGTGACCGAGAATTTTTCCGCCCCCACCGCCGCGCGCAGCGACGCGGTGGCCTGCGTCTGTTCCATCGATAACAGCGGGCCGGGATAATCGGGGTCTGGCCGCGCGAACGGGGCGGCGGTGGCCAGCGCGACCGGGCTCAGCAGCCCGGCCCCGGCCATGCCGCGCACGGTGGCCAGGCCGACCCCGGCCTGGCGCGCCAGCAGGCTGGTCGGCAGCGCCCCGCCGCCAGCCAGCGCGGCCAGAACGCGGGCGCGCGCCTCGGTGATCCGGACCAGCGGAAGCGGTTCGGCGAGACACCAGCCATGGGCCGCCGGGCCGGTGCCGGGGCGTAGCACCCGCAGTGCCATCGCCATCACCTCGCCGGGCGGCGACAGGGTGTAGGCCGCGATCCAGTCGATGAAGCGGCGCATCGGCTCGGCCATCGCCGGCGTGTCCAGCCGGGCGATGACCGGCTTCAGCTTGTGCGCGGGCAGCGTCGGGTCCGCTGGCCCGTCCCACACGACCCCCACTTCCTCGCGCCGGTTCAACGGGACCAGCACCACATCGCCTGGCGTCACCGACAGCTCCTCCGGCACGCGGTAGTCGAACGGGCCGGGGAACGGATAGGGCAGCAGCACCGGAACCGACCGCACCGAGGTCAACAGCTTAGGCAGGGGCGACCCTGTGCTGCGCGACTGCCGCTTCCTGTCCGCACCCTCCATCCTATATGATC
>JAYTXR010000184.1:0-2673 GCA_043742865.1 Acetobacteraceae bacterium | reverse complement strand
TGTAGCGGCGCGCAATCAGAACTGTCCCGACGCGCAATCAAGGGCCATTTCCGACGCGGATTAGCTGAGACGATCGGGTGCATCTGACGCACGCTGTTTGCGACTGAGCGCACGGTCGTTGAGACTGACGCGAGATCAAACGTTCCGACGCACACTGTGTGAGACGCCGGGCGGCGCGGGCGATCGTCCGGGAAACGGACGGTTTTCTGGCACTTGTGTCAGCGGGCCGATCACGGCTGCAGTTCGCCAGGAAACCCGTTGCGGAAATGACCGCCAGCTTGCAGGGTGGCGCTCATCTTTCCTGAGGGTTCCCAGTGTCCTCTCGTGCCGCGGTTCTAATCGGCTATGTGCGGGTGTCCAAATCGGACGGGACCCAGACCCTGGCCCCTCAGCGGGATGCCATGCTGGCGGCCGGCGTTGATCCCGCTCGCATCTATGAAGACCTTGCGTCTGGCCGCCGTGATGACCGGCCGGGCCTCACCGCGTGCCTGAAGGCGATCCAGCCTGGCAATACACTGATGCTCTGGAAGCTCGATCGGCTCGGCCGCGACCTGCGTCACCTGGTCAACACGGTCGAGGACCTGCGCACCCGGGGCATCGGTTTGAAGGTGCTGACCGGCGCGGGCGCACAGATCGACACGACGACGGCCAACGGGCGTCTCGCATTTGGCATTTTCGCCGCTTTCGCCGAGTTCGAGCGTGAGCTGATTGCCGAACGCACCATGGCGGGGCTGGCCGCTGCGCGAGCCCGCGGACGCATGGGCGGGCGGCCGCGCAAAATGGACCGCGCCACGCTAATGATGGCGATGTCAGCAATGGCGGACCGCAAATCTGTTGCGGTCGAGGTGGCCGCGCGGCTCGGCCTAACCACCACCACGCTGTATGCCTATGTCAACGGAGACGGAACGCCGAAGGCCACAGGCCAGGCGGTGCTCGACGGCACCCATCGCCCCGGCTCGCGAGCAAAGCCGCGGACCAAGCCGCCGCAAGCGTCACGGCCTCGAACCCACGCGACCGGCGCGTGATGCCCATGGGAAATGCAGTGCCTGTCGAGGCGCTTGCGGCCCTGCGTCGTCGTCTGTCGACGCTGCCGGGGCGGCATCCCGAGCGTGGCGTTCTCATGAAATCCACGGCACAATTTTACGCCATCAGCCGGGCCACGCTGTATCGCCTGCTGCGCGGCGAGCGCCGTCCGAAAGCCGCGCACCGGGCCGACCATGGCCGTCCACGATCGATGCCGGCGCCCGAAATCCAGCGATGGTGCGAGATCGTCGCCGCCATGAAGATTAGGACGACTAACAAGAAGGGCCGCCATCTATCCACGGTGCGCATCTTGCAGTTGTTGACGGAGCACGGCGTCGACACGCCGGATGGTTTTCAAAAACTCGCGCGGGGAAGGCTGACTGCCTCCACCGTCAATCGCCACCTGAAGCGCCTCGGCTATGACCACGAGCGGATGATCCGCCAGCCGCCCGCAGTTCGCTACCAGGCCGAGCACTCAAACGCGCTGTGGCACTTCGACATGAGCCCGTCGGACTTGAAGCAGTTGAAAGCGCCGGCATGGATCGACACGGACCGGCAGGGCGCGCCGACCTTGATGCTGTTTTCCGTCGTCGATGACCGTTCGGGCGTCGCCTATCAGGAATACCGTTGCGTCTATGGCGAAGACGCCGAGACGGCGCTGCGTTTCCTGTTCAACGCCATGACCGGTAAGACTGCTGAACAAAGTGAGGCCGATCCGTTCCAGGGCATCCCCATCGCGATCTATCTCGACAACGGGCCGGTCGCGAAATCGGCCGTGTTCAAGCGCGTGATGGAAAGCCTGGGCGTCGAGGTCATGACGCACATGCCCGCCGGGTCCGATGGCCGACGAACGACGGCGCGCGCCAAGGGCAAGGTGGAGCGGCCGTTCCGAACGGTGAAGGACGCGCACGAGACGCTCTATCACTTCCATAAACCCGAGACCGAAGAAGAGGCGAACCGCTGGCTTGCACGTTTCATCGCCACCTACAACCGCGGCGACCATCGGTCTGAGCCGCATTCGCGCATCGATGACTGGCTGGCGCATCTGCCGGCCGATGGCGTCCAGCAGATGTGCGCCTGGGAGCGGTTCTGCGCCTTTGCGCGCGAACCGGAGCGGCGCCTGGTCGGCATCGACTGCCGCCTGACCGTCGCGGGCGTCACCTATGAGGTCGATCCCGAATTCGCCGGCGAGACGGTCGTGGTCTGGTGGGGTCTGTTCGACCAGGAATTGTGGGTCGAGCACGGCGAAAAGCGCAGCGGGCCGTTCCTGCCGGCCGGCGGCCCGATCCCGCTGCACCGCTACCGCAAGCACCGCAAGTCGTGGCGCGAGGTCCGTGCCAACGAGGTGGGCGCGCTTGCCGGCAAGCTCGCGTTGCCCCGTTCGGCGCTGTCGGGGGAGGACGGTGTGATCATGCTCGGCGCCCGGCGGCAGGCGGGGCCTGTAGACGTCCCGGTGCGGCCGTTCCGTGATCCAGATCCATTCCACGAACTTGTCTTTGCCAGCCCGATCGCCGCACGGCGCGCGATCGCTGACGAGGTCAGGCTGCCGCTGGGCAAACTGTCCGACAACGACAGGGCTTTCATCGATGCGCTGCTGAGCAGGACCTTGGCGCGCCCTGAGATTCTCGCGGCGGTGCGCGAACGCTTTCC
>JAYTXR010000183.1:0-6453 GCA_043742865.1 Acetobacteraceae bacterium | reverse complement strand
TCTATCGTTCCCCCAGCCCATCCCACGGGGTAGAGGCCCTTGGCCACACATCGATGGAACGACGAGTATGGCCAATGCGCGGCATCCGTCACCAGCCCGTGCTTCACGGGATTGAAATGAATGTAATCCAGATGCAAGCCGTGATCCCGATCGTCGCGGATTGCATGCTCCCAGAACCGTCGCTGCCAAATTCCCCGCTCGCCTTTGCTGACCCGGCTCGCGGAGCGATGTTCTTCGATCGGCAGGCGTTTGGAAAATGCTGTCTTGATCGCCTGCCATCGCTTGGAAAAATCGGTGTCACCTTCCGGCAACGTCCACAGGCAATGCATATGCTCGGGCAACACCACCCAGGCATCGATATGGAATGGAGCGCTCGCGCGCAGCTGTCTCACCGCGTCGCGCAACGTATCGATGTGGCGGACAAGCAGTTCGCTGCGCCGGTCGGCCAGATTGACGGTGAAAAAGTATGTGCCGCCAGGAACACGGTGACGCCGATAATCCGTCATCGCATGGTTTTGGCCGTTGCCGTCAGTCTGGGCAAGCCGGATGCGTGTGGTGATGGGTAGCGCTTCGCTCACCCATCTTACGCTTGCTGCCGGGCCGCGTTCAGATCAATCATCCATCCCCACTGAACCGGCGGTGGTGCCGCCGTCGATGACGATGGTTTGGCCGGTGGTGAAGCTGCCGGCGGCGGAGGCCAGGAACACCGCGCAGCCGGCGATTTCGTCGGGTTCGCCGATGCGCTGCAACGGCGTGTCCTTGGTACGTTTCGTATACAGCTCCGGGTTTTCCCACAGCGCGCGCGCAAAATCGGTGCGTACCAGGCCGGGGGCGATGCAGTTGGCGCGGATTTTATGCGGCCCCCATTCGACGCACAAATTGCGTGCCATCTGCATGTCGGCGGCCTTGGAGAGCCCGTAGACGCCGAGCTTGGCCGAACCGAGAAGGCCGCCGATTGAGGAAATGATGATAATCGAGCCGCCCTGGCCGCGCTCGGCCATCTGGGGGGCGACCCGGTTGGTCAGCCAGAAATTGCTGCGGACATTGGCGCCCATGGTGCGGTCATAGGCCTCGTCCGGGCAGTCCGCGGCGGGGCCGTAATACGGGTTCAGCGCGGCGTTGCAGACCAGGATGTCGATCTTGCCCCAAAGCTGGTTGGTGCCGTCCACCAGTGCGTGGAGCTCCTCCTTGCGGCTAATATGGCAGGGAATGACGGTGGCGGTGCCGCCCTTGGCGGTGATGCCGGCGGCCACCGCCTCGCAGGCGTCGCGCTTGCGGCTGGAGATCACCACCTTGGCGCCATGCTCGGCCAGCCGCTCGGCGATCGCGCGGCCGATCCCCTTGGAGGAGCCGGTGACGACGGCAACCTTGCCGGTCAGATCGAACAGGGAGGACATCGGGCGTTGCTCCGGTCAGGGCGGCTGCTTGCCGCGTATTCTTACCCGTGAGTATGCTTGCCGGCAGGGGAACGTCAATCAAGGACCATTATGAAAACGCCGCTGAGAGCCAATTATAGCCATGCGGATATGCAACGTCTGCTCAATCCCGCCTCGGTCGCGGTGATCGGCGCCTCGCAGCGCGCCGGATCGTTTGGCGAGCGGGTGCTGCATAATCTGCTGGATTATCGCGGCCGCTATTATCCGGTGAACGCACGATATGAAACCATCGCCGGGCTGAAATGCTATCCCTCGGTGGTGGACCTGCCGGAACCGGTGGACTGCGCGGTGATCTGCGCGGCGCGCGAGGCGGTCGAGGACATCGTGCAGGAATGCGTCACGGCCGGCGTGGGCGGGGCGATCATCTTTGCCTCCGGCTATGCCGAGACCGGCAAGGACGACCGCATCGCCCTGCAGGAACGCCTGCGGGCGATCGCGCTCGAAACCGGGCTGCGCATCGTCGGCCCGAATTGCATCGGCGTGGTCAACACCACAGCGGATGCGCGCATCACCTTCATGGATTTGGCGCCGAAAATGCAGCCGGGTCCGCGCTCGATCGGTATCATCAGCCAGTCCGGCGCGCTCGGCATGGCGCTGGGCCAGGCGTCGTCGCGCGGGATCGCGGTCAGCCACGTGCTGACCTCCGGCAATTCCTGCGATGTCGATATGGCCGACTACGTGAATTTCCTGGCCGGGGAACCCGATTGCGCCGCCATCGCGCTGGTGTTCGAGGGCATGGCGGAACCGCAACGGCTGCTGCGCGCCTGCGACGCCGCCTGGGCCGCCAACAAGCCGCTGATCATCTTCAAGATGGCGTCCGGCGAGCAGGGGGCGGAAGCGGCGATGTCCCATACCGGAACCCTGGCCGGCTCCCACGCCGCCTACAAGGCCGCGTTCAGGCGCGCCGGCGCGATCGTGGTGGAGGATTACGAGCATCTGCTGGAAACCGCCGCGTTCCTGGCCAAGTCCCCGGCGCCGCGGGCCAAAGGGGTGGCGGTGGTCGCCACCTCCGGCGGGGCGGCGATCCTGGCGGCCGACCGGGCCGAACAGCATGGGGTGGAACTGCCCCAACCCAGCGACGAGGTGCGCGCGGTGCTGGATCAGCACGTTCCCGAATTCGGCGCGGTGCGCAATCCCTGCGACGTGACCGCGCAGGTGCTGTCCAACCCGGAATCGCTGTCGGCCTGCGCCAACGCGCTGCTCGGCTCGCCCGATTATGCCGCCCTGATCGTGCCGCATCCCTATGCCTACCTGCCTTCGGTCGGGCGTATCGCGGTGTTCGACGAACTCGCGGCCAGCAACGGCAAGCCGATCTGCATGGGCTGGCTCAGCGAATGGATGGGCGGTCCGGGCATGGCGGAGATCGAGAGCGCGCGCCATGTGTCGCTGTTTCGTTCGATGAACAATCTGTTCGCCACGCTCGATGCGTGGATCTGGCGCGAGGAAAAGCGCCGATCGCCGGTGGCGGCCCCGCGGCGGTTCGCGCCGGAAACCGCCAAGGCGGCAGCGGCGGCGCTGATCGCGCGGGCGGCGAACGCGACGCTGACCGAGCGGGAGGCGAAGGCGGTGCTGGCGCTGTACGGCGTGCCGGTCGTCGGCGAGACGCTGGCGCAGAGTGCCGACGAGGCGGCAGCTGCGGCACAGGCCCTGGGCCTGCCGGTAGTGCTGAAAGTGGAAAGCCCGGACCTGCCGCACAAGACCGAGGCCGGCGTGATCCGGCTGAACCTGAAGACCGAGGCGGAAATTCGCGAAGCCTATGCGGCGGTGATGGAAAACGCGGCGAAAGTCATCCCACCGCCGCGCATCAACGGCGTGCTGGTGCAGCCGATGGTGCGGCAGGGGATCGAGATGGTCGTCGGCGCGCGGGTCGACCCGCTATTCGGCCCGCTGGTGGTGGTCGGCTTCGGCGGCATCCTGGTTGAATTGATGAAGGACACGGCGCTGCTGCCCGCCCCGGTCAGCCACGCCGAGGCGCTGGGAATGCTGCGGTCTCTGAAGGGGGTAAAACTGCTGGAAGGTTTCCGCGGCATGCCGGCGACCGATCTGGACCGCCTGGCCGAAATCGTCTGCCGGGTGGCGGAATTCGCCGACGACCAGCGCGACGCGATCGTCGAACTCGATGTCAATCCGCTGATCTGTGCCGGCGATCGGATCACCGCGGTGGACGCGCTTATCCTGCGGACGGGGGGCGGCTAGAGCAATATCGCTTGAGGTTGCTTCAACCGAGCGATAAAATTGCTCGTCAAAACAATGAGCTGGAGCATGATCGCTTCACCTACCTGAAGCGATCATGCTCTAGCCCGTCGTGACCAGGGCACGAACCGCGTCTTCCACCGACAGGAAGACATGGCCGGCGCCGACCGCCGCCAGCAATCCGGTCCGTATCGCCTGGAGCTGCGCCCGCTCGCCCGACAGCCGCGCCAGCGCCACGACAACGCCGTTCGCCTGCAATTCCTCGATCGTCTGGATCGTCACCTGTGCCCCGGTGAAATCGATATCGGTCACGCCGCTGGCCTCGATCACCACCAGATGCAGACCAGGCCGGGCCGCAGCGGCCTCGCTCAAAAGCCGGCAGACGAAGCGGGCATTGGTGAAATGCATCGGCGCCGAGGGTGCGAACACCAGAACGCCCGGCACAAGCTCGCCGGGTTTGCCATGTTCCGGCGGCCACCAGATGGTCGTGCCGGGCGCCCTGGCCAGTTCATGCGTCTTCGGCCGGGCGACAATATACAGGCTGTGCAGCAGCGACAGCACAATGGCCAGCAGCATGCCGTTCTCGATCGGCAGGGTGATGACCAGCATCGCGGCGGCAACCACCAGGGCGAATTCCCCCGGCGACCGGGCCAGGATGTCGCGCATCTCGTGCAGCCGCACGATCCGTACCGCCACCGTCAGCAGCACCCCGGCCAGGGCCGCCTGCGGCACATAGGCCAGCATAGAACCAAAAAACACCACGATCAGAATAACCGCGCCGACCGCGAACAGCCCGGCCACCTGGGATCGGGCACCGGTCGCCGCCACCAGCGCGGTGCTGGGCGGGCTGGCATTGACCGGGAATGCGCCCAGCACGCCCGCCACGATGCAGCCCATGCCGACACCGATGAAACTGGGGCTGACATGGTCATCCCTGCCCGGCAGCGACGGAAATTCCCGCACCACCGCGCCGGTCTGCATCATGCAAACCATGGCCACGGTGAACGCCAACGGCGCCAGCCGCGTCACCGCCAGCAAATCATGCGCGGGCGGGATCCCCAGCCAGAGGATCTCGGCATGCACCACGCCAAGCACCCCGACGCCGCGCGCCTCCAGGCCGAACACCGCCAACGCCGCGGCCGAGGCGACCACCGCCAACAACGCGCCAGGGAATTTTGGGGCAATTTTTCTACTGAGCACGGATGCCCCGAATACGCTGATGCCGAGCAGCAACGCCATCGGGTTGGTTCGCGGCAAGGCGATCCAGACAGCGCGCAACAGATCGAAGATGGTTTCGCCGGACGCGGAAATGCCCAGCAACGCCGGCAGCTGATGCACCGCGATATGCACCGCGATGCCGGCCATCAAGCCGGAAGTCACCGGGATCGACAGCAGATCCGCCACCCATCCCGCGCGGATCGCGCCGGCTGCCACCAGCAGAACGCCAACCATCAGGGCCAGCATCCCGGCCAATTCGCCATAGGGGATGGCAGTGGCCGCGGTGATCGCCGCCAGTCCGCTGGCGAAGATCGGCGCCGTGGTGGTATCCGCCCCCACAGACAAAAACCGGTTCGACCCGAAGATCGCATAGCCGATCACGCCACCGGCGAAGGCCAGCAACCCGACCTCCGGCGGCAGGCCGGCGAGCTTCGCGGTCGCCAGCTGTCCCGGCAGCGCGATCGCCGCGAGCCCCAACCCCGCCGACAGATCCTGCACAACCCAGCCGGGCGGCAAACCTCGCAGGGTGGAAAAAGGCAATGGAAACCTGTCAAAAAACCGCAACATTCGACCGATGCTACCATGGCCGCGCCCGGTCGTGTCCGCATTTGCCGAAGCGGCGCCGAACTCCTAGGGTTTCTCAACAAAACCGGAGACCAAAGAATTGAGCGCAGCACTCCAGCGATCCGAGCCTGTCCTGCTCCGCCGGGACCAGGATCGGGTGGCGTACCTGACGCTGAACCGTGCCCAGGCGCGCAACGCCCTGTCGGTCGGCCTGATGACGGCACTGGAAACCGAGCTGGCCGCGATCGCCGCGGACCGCGACATCCATGTGGTGGTCATCGGCGGCGCCGGCCCGGCGTTCTGCGCCGGACATGATCTGCGCGAAATCCGCGCCGATCCGGACCGCACGGCAATGGCGGAGCTTTTTTTCCAGTGCTCGCGGCTTATGCAGCAGATCGTGCATTTGCCAAAACCGGTCATCGCCCGGGTGCACGGCGTCGCCACCGCCGCCGGCTGCCAGCTGGTCGCCAGCTGCGACCTCGCGGTGGCGGCCGACACGGCGCGGTTTGCCACTCCGGGGGTTAATATCGGGCTGTTCTGCTCGACGCCGATGGTGGCGCTGTCGCGGGCCGTGGGCCGCAAGGCGGCGATGGAAATGTTGCTGACCGGCGAGGAGGTCGACGCGGCCCGCGCGCGCGAGCTGGGCCTGATCAACCGGGTGGTGCCGCAAGCCGGGCTGGATGCGGCGGTCGGCGCGCTGGCCGAACAGATCGCGAAAAAAAGCCCGCTGACGCTCGCCATCGGCAAGGCGGCATTCTATCGGCAGGTCGAGCTGGACCTCGCTTCGGCCTACACGCTGGCGGCGGAAACCATGACGCGCAACATGATGACGCAGGATGCCGCCGAGGGGATCGATGCGTTCCTGAGCCGGCGCCCCCCGGTTTGGACCGGGACCTAGCTACCCATAAACTGGAGCGGCCGCGCCGGAACCGTTCAATTAATGTTGTACCTGGGTTGTTCATGATCATAATGGGTTAGGGTGATTCAAAAGGGGTTACATGCCATAAAGAACATCGTTCTCCCTGCCGTCGCCGCTGCGGTG
>JAYTXR010000182.1:0-2465 GCA_043742865.1 Acetobacteraceae bacterium | reverse complement strand
CGATCGCGATCAGTACCCGGTGCAGAGCCGGGTTTTGCGCGAATTTCTGACCACGCTGACCGAATTGCGCCTGGTGGAAAAGCGGACCGCCGACCCCGTCGGGTTCGCCCGGCTGGGGGTGGAGAACCCGGACATGCCGGACGGCACCTCCACCCTGTTGCGGGTGCTGGATTCCAGCGGCGAGCCACTGGCCGCATTGGTGCTGGGCCATCGCCGGGTCCGCACCCAGGGCAATGTGCCCGAAACCATCTATGTCCGCCGCCCCGATCAGGCACAGGCCTGGCTGGCCGAGGGCAGGTTGGCGGTCAGCGCCGACCCGCAAAGCCTAATCGACCGCGACATTATCACCATCGCGCCGGCGCGGATCGCCAGCGTCACGGTGACGCGGGGAACCGAACGCCTGGAGTTCGTCCGCGACGGCGACAAACTCGTTCTGACCGTCCCGGCCGAGCATCCGCCCTTGGAGCCCTACCGGCTGGAGGATATCGGCAGCGCGCTGGATAACCTGACCTTGCTGGATGTGCGCCGCACCCGTGAACCGCCCGCCGAAAACCCAGGGAGCTGGCCGCCACTTGGCGAGGCGGTCTTCACCGCCATCGACGGGCTTGCCGTGCGCGTGACAATGTTCAGGGAAGGCAAGGATCTTTGGGCGCGTTTTGCCGCCACCGGCCCGGATGTACGGCCACTTGCGGCGAAGCTAAATGGTTGGGAATTTCAGATCGGTGTTTGGAAGGAGAAAGCCCTGTTGCCGACGCTGGAGGATTTGACAGCCGCGCCCGCCAGGAACGCAGCGCCGCCGCCCGACAAGCCATGAGGGGCAATCCATGACCGACCGGGAATACCCGAAGCGACCGATCGTCGGCATCGGCGTCGTGGTGCTGAAGCAGGATGCGGTACTGCTGATCCAGCGCGGCAAGCAACCTAATTTAGGCGCCTGGAGTCTGCCGGGCGGCGCCCAGGAGCTGGGCGAGACCATCGAGACCGCCGCGCGGCGGGAATTGGAGGAGGAAACCGGACTGGAGGTCGGCGATCTGACCCTGGCCGCCTGCTTTGACTCGATCCGCCACGACGATGCCGGCCGGGTCCACTACCATTACACGATCCTCGACTACGCCGCGCGCTGGCGACACGGCGAGCCCCGGGCCGGCGGAGATGCGACCCTGGCGCGCTTCGTCGCGTTCGATGCCTTGCAAGACTACCACCTTACCCCAGCGGCGCACGAGGTGATCGAAATTGCGCGCATGCTGTTGATCCCATCGAGGAAACTGTAGGAGGAACGCAGTACGCCGCTTCAACGTCGCGCTGTTTAACGTGTCCGGGTTCGGCCAATCGGCTTGGGCGGCGGAAATGTCATCGCCCCACCGGCGAAAACCACGCCCAGCGCCAGCGGAACCAGCCAGACCGGCCGCGCCAGCAATGGCAGCACGATGTGCTCCGCCATCCATGCGGGGAACCCGCTACGCAGGCTGGCGGTCAGCTCCGGGCTGATCCGGCGCAGCATCGCTTCCAGCGGCAGATCAAGCGGTCCGGCGACGGCCAGCGCAAACGCCACCACCAAAAGCATCGCGGACAGGACGATCAAACTGCGCTGACAGGTCACGACACATCCAAGACCCGATCCCATTCACATGTAAAGCTTTTCAGTCTTCAGATTTTCGTACAGCCCGACGACAAACGGAGCATAGCCATTATAGATCTGGGTCGGCACGGATTTGCCGGACCCCAGCAGAGTTTCATCCGCCTGGCTCCAGCGCCGATGCGGCACCGTAGGGTTGATATTGGCCCAGAAGCCGTACTCATCCGGCTGGATTTCCTCCCAGAAGGTTTTCGGGCGCTTGTCGGTGAAGTTGATGCTAACGATCGCCTTCACCGATTTGAAGCCGTATTTCCAAGGCAACGTCAGGCGCAGCGGGGCACCGTTCTGCGGCGGCAAAGGCTTGCCGAACAGGCCGGTGGACAGGAAGGCCAGCTCGTTCGCCGCCTCCTCGATTGTGATGCCCTCCACATAGGGCCACGGATACCACGACGCGCGCAGCCCCGGCATCGCCTTCGGGTCCTGCGCGGTGGTGAAAACCAGGTATTTGGCGCTATCGAGCGGCTCGACGATTTTCAGCAACTGGCTGACAGGAAAGCCGGTCCACGGCACCGTCATCGCCCAGCGTTCGACACAGCGATGGCGATAGATGCGCTCCTCCAGACTAACCTGTTTGAGCAGATCGTCGATATCAAGGGTGCGCGGTTGCTTGACCATGCCCTCGATTTTCACGGTCCAAGGCCGCGTCTTAAGCGCCTGGGCGTCGCGCCACAAATTCTTGCCTTCGCTGAATTCATAGTAGTTGTTGTAGGTGGTCGCATCTTTCTCCAGCGACATTTCCCTGCCCGGCTCGTATTTCGGGTTTTTGACCCCCTCCCCCCCCATCGGCGCGGCCGCCGGCGCGGTCTGGGCCTCGGTCTGGGCCTGGGCC
>JAYTXR010000181.1:0-3441 GCA_043742865.1 Acetobacteraceae bacterium | reverse complement strand
CTTGAAGAAAGCATGAAAGTTTCCGTTCGGAACCCCGATCGGTGTCACCGCCATGCGGTGCCACCTGCCATGCTTTGCCGCCGGATTGAGATGTCGGCCAGATCGGCTATATGACGGGTTCCAAAATCGCAGGGACCGCACGTGCAGGACACTCTCACCGATCGCCTGGCCAAGCAGAAAACCGCCGGCGACAGCGCCAGACAGGCCTATGTGCTGGCGATGCAGGAACGCAACGCCAAAATCGACGCCGAGAACATGGCCAACCGCGTGCCACGCGCGACCGTTTTCGTCACCGGCTTGCGCACCGAGATTATCCGCAAGATCGGCCAGATGGCCCAGCAGAAGAAAAAGAAGCAGCAATCGGACGATGCGCTGGGACCGTTTCCGGTGCCCAAGGAATTCGACGGCACCAAGGGCGCCGACCGCGACCTGCGCCAGCCCGAGGACACCGCACACGCGGTCTGGGCCGATTTCGTCAAATGGGGCGCCGATAACGGCTTACGGATCGAGATGGTCGCGGCCAACGCGACCTCATCCTCGGTGCGCGTCACCGTCGGCTGATATCAAGCCTCTGACCGGTCGCCCGGTTCGCCGCCAGCCAGCCGGTTGATAACCTCACCCGCAGATGCTGGGATACTCGCGACAGCGGCCGTGCAGGCGGCTCATCAGGGAACGCGAGCGATGACCGATGTGACGAACCGGCACTGCGCCGCCGCCAAACAACAGACACGGGCAAGGTCGTTTTAGATGTTTACCCGCCAGACCTTTTACGTCGCCCAGGCCTCTCGCGTTGCCCAGACCTTTCGCGACGCATTGCCGGTCTTGGGGCTGTTGCTGGCGCTCGGCGCCTGCTCGGCCAGCGAACGGGGCTACCGCCCGTCAGCGGCCCCCGCCTCGGGCTTCTATGTCGGCGGATCCGCCGGCGTCAGCCAGCCCAGCGACCAACGCGTCCACAGCGCCGATCCCTGAGCCCTGCCGGCGGGAACGTCGATCGGGATCATTCCACCCCAAGCAATTCCACATCGAACACCAGCGTCGCGTTCGGGGGAATAACGCCGCCGGCGCCGCGCGAGCCGTAGCCATGCTCGGGCGCGATCACCAGCGTGCGCTGCCCGCCCACCTTCATGCCTGCCACACCCAGATCCCAGCCACGGATCACCTGCCCGGCGCCCAGCGCAAAGCGGAACGGATCGCCGCGGTCGCGCGAGCTGTCGAATTTTTTGCCCTTGTTATCCGCGGCTGCCTCGTCGAACAGCCAGCCGGTGTAATGCACGACGACGTTCTTGCCGCTCTCGGCCAGATCCCCCATGCCCAGTTTGATATCGGTCATCCGCGGTTCCCATTCCAGACTGCAAACCCTGTTTCTAGCGGCACCTGACCACCCTGTTAAGGGCGGGTTCGGACAGGAGGGTTTGGACCGGCGGGACTCGGACAGGCGGGGCTTGGACAACCCGGGCCGCTTCATGCCAGATGACCCCGAACCCATCCGGACAAGGGAAACGCGCATGGCCCCGCTCATCGGATATCTGCTGCCGACCCGCGAAAGCGTCATGGAGGGACGGCCCGAGGCAGCGCCGCTGCTCGCCTTGGCAGAACGCGCGGAGAAGCTGGGCTACGCCTCCATCTGGATTGGCGATTCCGTGCTCGCCCGCCCGCGCCACGACCCGATCACGCTGCTCGCCGCGGTGGCGGGGCGCACCAGCCGCGTGGCACTCGGCACCGCAGTGCTGCTGCCCGCGTTGCGCAATCCGGTGCTGCTGGCCCACCAGGTCGCCACGCTCGATCAGGTCTCGGACGGCCGGGTGATCCTCGGGGTCGGCATCGCCAGCGACGTGCCCAACATCCGCGCCGAGTTCGCTGCCTGCGGCGTGGCATGGGAAAAGCGGCTGGGCCGCATGATGGAAGGGCTGCGCCTGTGCCGCGCGTTATGGACCGGCAAGCCGGTCACCTGGGACGGGCGCTGGAAGCTGGAGAACGCCGTGCTCGGCCCCAAACCGCATCGCCCCGGCGGGCCGCCGATCTGGGTCGCCGGCTCCGCCGCCGCCGCGATCGGGCGGGTGGGAAGGCATTTCGACGGCTGGTTCCCGAACGGCCCCAGCCCCGCCGAATACGCCCAGACCTGGACCGCGATGCGGGCGGCCGCCGGCGGGGCTGGCCGGGACCCCGCGGCGATCACCGGTGCCGCCTATGTCACACTGGCGATCGACGACAGCCAGGCGCGCGCCGATGCACGGATGGACCGGTTCCTGGCGGAGTATTACGGCCAGCCCGCGGAGGCGATGCGCCGGCGACAGGCCTGTTTCGCCGGCTCGCTGGCTGGCGCGCGCGAATGGCTTGCTGCCTTCGCCGCCGCCGGGACCGAGCATTTCTGCCTGCGCTTCGCCGGCGACCACGAACGCCAGCTGGATCTGCTGGCCGGGGTCGGCGCCGATCTGAAATCTTGATTCAATGTAGAAGAAACCCGGGAGAGCTATATTTCATGATCGAACAAACCCTGGACATCGCCACCAAGGACGGCGCGATGGAGAGCTTCATCGTCCGCCCCGACCACGGGTTCCACCCTGCGGTGCTGCTGCTGATGGATGCGCCGGGCATTCGCGAGGAATTGCGCGACATGGCACGCCGTTTGGCCACGGTCGGCTATTACGTAATGCTGCCGAATTTGTATTACCGAGCCGGCCGCGACACGGTCTACGGGCCGGAGGTGCTGGAAAAGGGCAGCGCCGAACAGCAACGGATGCGCACCGTTCGCACCCGGATGACGATCCCGCCGGTGATGGAGGATATCGGCACAATGATCGCCTATGTCGATATCCAGGACGGGGTGAGGCAAGGTCCGATCGGCGTGCATGGCTACTGCATGAGCGGCCCCTACGCGCTGGCCGCCGCCGCGCACTATCCGGACCGCATTGCCGCCGCCGCGTCGTTCTACGGCACCTGGCTGGTCAGCGAGAATGCGGAAAGCCCGCATCTGTCGTTCGGCCGCGTCAAGGGCGAGCTGTACATCTCCTGCGCCGAACATGACGAACTGGCGCCGCTGCCGATGGTCGAGCAGCTGCACGCGCTGTTCAATGCCTCGGGTGCGGCCGGCGGGCTGGAAATCCATCCCGGGGTGCATCACGGCTTCGCCTTTCCGCAGCGTTGGTGCTACGACAAGCCAGAAGCGGAACGCCATTGGGAACGCCTGATTTCCCTGTATCGGCGCCGTCTCGGCTGAGCGCGGGGAGCATGGACATGCCTTTGGACAGCACCGGCGGCGCCAGGGGAGGCGGCCGACGCCAACCCAGCCTGAATGTACTCGGCGGCGTCCTGCAACCCTGTTCAATCCTGCCGGTCACCGGATTTTACCGCGACGGCTGTTGCGCCACCGGGCCAGAGGATGTCGCCAGCCACACGGTCTGCGCGATTATGACCGCCGATTTTCTGGCGTTCAGCCATTCC
>JAYTXR010000180.1:0-11163 GCA_043742865.1 Acetobacteraceae bacterium | reverse complement strand
TGGACATCGCGCTGGCCGACGTGCTGGCCAACTACGTCGCGGTGAACTGCCGCCTCTACATCCATCATGGCCTGCGGTGGGAGCGTGCGGGCCGCCGGCTCGGGCGGGGCATACCCGTTCGTCATCCTGCCCTGCCGGGACGGCGATGTCTGCCTGTCTGGCCGCACGCGGCAGGAATGGGAACGCTTCGTGGAGGCGATGGGCTCGCCCGACTGGGCCAGGCAGCCGCGCTACCAAAAGCTGCGGGCGATGGGCACGCAATACCCCGACGAGGTCGACGCCTTGGTGCAGCCCTGGCTGCTGGAGCGTACCAAGGCCGAGATCGAGCAGATCGCCCACCAATACCAGCTGACCATCGCGCCTTTGCGGACCCTGGCCGACGTGCTGGAAACGCCGCAGCTGCACGACCGCGGCTTCCTCCGGGACTGGCGTTGGCGGGACCGCACGCTGTCGGTGCCGGGCCTGCCGTTCAAGGCTGCCAACGCCCGCTCTCCCGACACCGGGGACGCCATTCGCCCGGCGATGCTGGCCCATGCCGGCGGTCCGCCGCCTCGCCCCTCCGGCCCTGGCGCCCGGCCGCTTGCCGGGCTGCGGGTGCTCGACCTCGGATGGGTCTGGTCGGCCCCGCAGGTCAGCAGCATCCTCGCCCAGTTCGGGGCCGAGGTGATCAAGGTTGAGCATTCCAGGCGGCTCGACAACTCGCGAATGTCAGGCCTCGTGTTCAAGGACGGGGTCAAGGTGGAGGGACCCACTATCGAGATGTCCCCCATGTTCCATCAGATCAACCAGGGCAAGCTTGGCATCACGCTCAACATGAAGCAGCCGGCGGGGATCGACCTGGTGCGCCGGCTGGTGGCGAGGAGCGACATTGTGCTCGAGAACATGTCCGCCGGGACAATGGAGCGCACCGGGCTGGGGTTCGACGTGCTGCGCGGCCTCAACGAGCGCATCATCGTGGTGTCGATGTCCGGCGCCGGCCAGTTCGGGCCGTTGTCGGACATGCGGACCTATGCGCCGACCATGTCGAGCTTCGCCGGGCTGGAGACGCTGGTCGGCTACGAGGGCGAGGGCCCGTTGGGCGCGCTCAACTTCGCGCTGGGCGACCCGAACGCGGCCGCCCACGCGCTTGTCGCCGTCGCCGCGGCCCTGGCCCGGCGCGAGGCGGAGGGCGCGGGCTGCTACATCGACCTGTCGCAGACCGAGGCGCTGCTGACCACGATGACGCCCTATTTGCTGCAGGCGCAGGTCGCCGGAGCGCAGCCCGGCCCGCTCGGCAATTTCCACCCGGCGATGGCGCCGCACGGCATCTACCGGGCCGCCGGGCCGGACCAGTGGTTGACGATCGCGGTGGCGGATGACCGGCAGTGGACGGCGTTCGCGCAGCTGGCTGGGCCCTGGGCGCAGGACGCACGGTTCGCGACGGCCGCCGCACGCCTCGCCAACCGCCCGGCACTGGACAACGAGGTCGCCGGGTGGACCGTGCTGGAGGCGCGGGACGCGCTCGTCGCACGGCTTCGCCAGGCTGGCATCGCCGCCTCCCCGGTCCAGTCCATCGAGGAGTTCTGGCGCGACCCGCATTTCACCGCGCGGGACCTGCGCCATCCGGCCGAGCTTCCCGCCATGGGCGCGACGGATTTGTTCCGGGCGCCCTGGCTGATTTCCGGCACCGACGCCCAGAGCAGCCGCGGCCCGCTGCTGGGCGAGCATAATGAGCAGGTGCTGAAGGGCATCCTCGGCCTGTCCGACGCGGAGTATGCCCGGCTCGAGGCGGACGGCGTCATCCTTTGATCGCCGCCGCGGGCGTTCGTCGGCTATCGCGGGCTGCGCGTCGGCCGGCAGGCGGGCCGGTTCGGCCCATCGATGGACCAGGGGATCAATGGACCAGCGGTCAATGGACCAGGGGACAGCCGCCCTCTGACACGGGACGAAAGGCACTGGCCGCCGGGACGGTGGCCACCAGCTTGTAGAGGTCCCACGGGCCATGCGACTCGGCCGGCGTCTTCACCTGGAACAGGTAAAAATCATGGATCACGCGCCCATCCTGGCGCACCGTGCCGCGCCCGAACGCGTCGTCCTCGGCGGGCAGGCTCCGCATCGCCGCCATCACCGCCGGGGCGTCTACACTATTGGCCTGCCGAACCGCCTTGAGATAATGCAGCACCCCCGAATACACGCCCGCCTGGATCATGGTCGGCTTCGCACCCCCCATCCGCGCGCCGTAACGCTCGGAGAAGGCCCGCGTCCGGTCGTTCAGATCCCAGTAGAACGGTGACGCCAGGTACAGCCCCTGCGACACGTCCAGCCCCAGAGCGCGCACGTCGGTGATGAACGTCAGCAACGCCGCGAGCCGCGGTCCATTA
Organism: Acetobacteraceae bacterium; assembly: GCA_043742865.1. GTDB lineage: Bacteria > Pseudomonadota > Alphaproteobacteria > Acetobacterales > Acetobacteraceae > PALSA-911. Next base: position 8,803 of record JAYTXR010000180.1, on the reverse strand, counting down.
TGGCCCATGCCGAATTCGTGCGCCTGTTTGACCAGGTTGATCAGGTCCACCGACGCGTTGGCGAACGCGATGACCTGGGCATGGCTGTTTTGCGCGGTCAGCAGGAAGGATGAGAAATCGGCGTTGAACGGCGGGTTCTTGACGCTGCCGACGACATTGCCGCCCAGCGCCTTGATCGTCTGCGTCGCGTCGCGCTCGAGCGCCAGGCCGAACGCGTAGTCGGCGGTGATGAAGAACCAGGATTTCTGCCCCTGTCCGAGCAGGGCGCGGGCCACGACCTGGCTGATCGCGTAGGTGTCGTACGTCCAGTGCACCGTGTTGGGCGAGCAGGACGGTCCGGTCAGGTCGCTCGTTCCGGTGCCGGAAGCGATATAGATCGTGTGCGGTGCGTTACGGACCACGTCGTTGACCGCGAGACCCGCCGAGGAAAACGGCACGTCCGCGATGACATTCACGGCGCCGCCCGCCACCCATCCGCGCGCGATGGTGGACGCGACGTCCGCCTTCGGCGGCATGTCCGAGCTGATGACTTCGATCGTGACGCCCGGCAGGATTGCCGCCGCCTCTGCCGCCGCGAGTTGCGCGGCCGCGATCGAGCCCTGACCGGACAGCACCGCGTTGCTGCCGCTGAGATCGGTCAGCACGGCGATGGTGACCTTGTTGCCGGGGATGTCGGCCCGGGCGGGAAGGGACGCGATGGCCAGTGTGGCAACCGCTAGGAAGGCGAGTGTCTGCAACATGGGGCTGGTTCCGGATCGCGGCTTGGGAAGGAGGAGCCTAACACGATGGGAGAAGTCGGAAAGAGCGCGTATCGCGCAAACCGCGGCAGGGCCTCGGCATCGCGCCTTACCTCGCCTGCAACGCTTCCCTGAGCCGACCCGTGGCCTCGTTTACCGCGCTCCGGCCCATTGATCTGCAAAATCAATGGGTTGTATGGTGCTGCTGGAGGGGATTGAACTCTCGACCTCTCCCTTACCAAGGGAGTGCTCTACCACTGAGCTACAGCAGCACCGGTAACGTCTCAAGCGGGGCGGTATAACCCCCTCCGAGACGCCGGCGCAACCCCGGCTTGGTTGAAAGCCCCCTGGGGTGAAAGCTGGATTGACGCCAGCAGCTTACGGAGGAAATTGAGCGGTATGACAAAGGACGGGCCGGATCGGCCTAAGCCGGCGCCCAGTTTGGGCGCCAAAGCGCTGGCGGAGCAGCGGGCGCGGCTGGAACGCGAGGCGGCGGCGCTGCGAGCCAATCTGCGCAAGCGCAAGGACCAGGCGCGGGCGCGCGCCGGTCCGCCAGCCGGCGAGCCTAAATAACAGGCTGCCGGGCCCGCTATTCCTCCGGCTCGGTGGTGAACAGCAGCGGATAGCCCTGCTTGCGTCCGGCATCGGTCGCGTTGGTTGCCTTGGATTCCGCGACGTCCTTGGTATAGACGGCCACGACGCAGACGCCGCGCCGGTGCGCAGTCATCATCACAAGCTGGGCCTGCTCGCCGCTGACGCGGAATTCCGCCTTCAGCACCAAAACCACGAATTCGCGCGGGGTGAAGTCGTCATTGACCAGAATGACCTTGTGCAGGCGCGGCCGCTCCGTCTTCAGCTCGATCTTCGCCTTGGACCTGGTGTCGGTGTCATTCATCGGAGGCGTCACTCCTGATGGCGGCCCCAAATAGGCCAGTCGGGGCGTTCGCTGGCGTCGGATTGCCGTTTCAAAGCACCCCGTTCATGCGCAGTGCTTCCAGCTCCTTCGCGCTACTGCCGCAGAGCTCGCTCAACAGCGCGTCGGTGTGCTCGCCAAGCAGCGGCGGGCGGGTGATTTCGGCCGGCGAGGCGGATAGTTTGATCGGGCAGCCGACGGTCTGGTAGGTGCCGCGGGGCGGGTAGTCCAGATCGACGATCATCTCGCGGGCCCGCAGATGCGGATCCGCCAGCACCTCGCCGGTGTCCAGGCAGGCGCCGCAGGGCACGCCGGCATCGCCCATTAGCTGCATCACCTCGTGCTTGGTCCGCTGGCGCGTCCAGGCCTCGACGATGGCATTCAGCGTTTCCCGGTTTTCCCACCGCGACGCGGGTGTTTCGAAGCGGGCATCCCCGGCGAGTTCCGGCTGGCCCAACACCCGCACCACCGCCGGCCACATCTGCGGCTGGGCGAAGATGTAGACGTAGTCGTTCGCCCCGCCCGGCGCGCAGGCATAGGTGGTGCCGGGCACGGTGCGGCCCAGCTGGTTGCCGGTTCGCGGCATCGGTTTGCCGGTGCGCTGATGATCGCGCAGGCTGACGCGGATCAAATTGACCACCGCGTCCTGCATCGACACCTCCACGTGCTGGCCCTGGCCGGTTTTATGCCGCTGTTGCAGCGCGGCCAGGATGCCGATGGCCATATGCATGCCGGTGCCGGAATCGCCGATCGCGGGAAACACATAGGTGGGGGGATTTTCCGGAAACCCGGTCACGCTCATCGCCCCGCCCATCGCCTGAGCGATCGGCTCGAAGCTCTTGAAGCCGCTATACGGCCCGTAGGTGCCGAAACCCTTGATGGTGGCATAAATCAGCCGCGGGTTGATTTTCGCCAGCACGTCATACCCAAGGCCAAGCCGATCGAGCGCGCCCGGCCCGAAATTCTCCACCAGCACGTCCGAGCCGGCGATCACCTGCTTGAACAGCGCCTGCCCCTGATCGGTCTTCAGATTGAGCGTCAGGCTGCGTTTGTTAGCGTTCAGCACCAGGAAGAAAAGACTGTCGCTGTCCTGGTCGCGCAGATTTTGGCGCGCGACATCGCCCCCGGTAGGCTCCTCCAGCTTGATCACGTCCGCACCCAGGAACCCCAGCATCTGGGTGCAGGCGGGGCCGGCCTGGTTATGCGTCATGTCGATGACGCGGATGCCGGACAGGGCCTGGCTCATGATCGTTCACTCCGGTTTTTGGCGCCCTGGAAATCTGCAGGCGTGTGTGTTACGAAATTCCTGAATAAGCATGGAACATCCGGCGGCCAGCGGCTTCACCGCGACCGTGCTTCTATCCAATCAGACAAAACATCAACTTGCCACCCTGGCCGGCGGACGCTTGACTCCCGCGAATAAAATACCGACCGTTTTGGCAGTCCGCTTCAACCGAAAGCTCGCGCCATGTCCGAAATTCTGCAAGCAACGCGTCCCGCCAATGTGCCCAGGACCAGGCACTACGATGTCGTCGTCGTCGGCGGCGGTCTGGGCGGGCTGTATGCGCTGCACCGGCTGCGCGGGCTTGGGCTCAGCGTGCAAGTGTTCGAGGCCGGATCGGGCGTCGGCGGCACCTGGTTCTGGAACCGCTATCCCGGCGCGCGCTGCGATGTGGAGAGTATGGAATATTCCTATTCGTTCTCCAACGAATTGCAGCAGGAATGGAAATGGCCGGAGCGCTACGGCACCCAGCCGGAAATCCTGCGCTATATCAACCATGTGGCGGACCGGTTCGACCTGCGGCGCGACATTCAGTTGAACACCCGCGTGGTATCGGCGGTATTCGATCCCGCCACCGACCGTTGGACCGTGACGACGGATCAGGGCGATGTGGTCACAACGCAGTTCTGCGTGATGGCGAGCGGCAATCTGTCGACCCCGCGAGTGCCGGACTTCAAGGGTTTGGAGAATTTCCAGGGAAAATGGTACCACACCGGCCTGTGGCCGCACGAAGGGGTGGATTTCTCCGGCCTGCGCGTGGGCGTGATCGGCACCGGGTCCTCGGGCGTGCAGATGATCCCGCAGATCGCCGCCCAGGCGGATCATCTGACGGTGTTTCAGCGCACCGCCAATTTCAGTCTGCCAGCCCGCAACGGACCATTGGACCCTGCGACCGAGCGCCAGCACAAGGAAGAATACCAGGATCGCCGGCGGGCGGCGCTCGACACACCGTTCGGCATGGCCGGCTACCCCCCGCCCACCAAATCGGCGCTGGAGGCCGGCGAAGCAGAACGCGAGCGCGACTACGAGGCCAAATGGGCCGAGGGCGGCAGCATTAGCTTTCTGTACTCCTATACGGACCTGTTGGTGAACAAGGCGGCGAACGACACCGCATCGGAGTTCGTGCGGCAAAAAATTCGCGGCATTGTCCAGAACCCCGCGGTGGCGGAAATTCTGGCCCCGAAGGATCACCCGATCGGCACCAAGCGGCTATGCCTCGATACCAATTATTATGAGACCTATAACCGCAACAACGTGTCCCTGGTGGATGTGAAGGCCGATCCGATCCTGGAGATCACCGCCACCGGCGTGCGCACGAGGGACCGCGAATACGGCCCGTTCGATGCGATCGCGTTTGCCACCGGGTTCGACGCCATGACCGGGGCGCTGCGCGAGATCGACATCCGCGTGCAGGGCGGGGCCGTGCTGGCCGAGCAGTGGGAGGCGGGGCCGCGGACCTATCTCGGGCTGATGATTTCCGGCTTTCCCAACATGTTCGTGGTCACCGGGCCGGGCAGCCCGTCGGTGAAGACGCAGATGATCCTGGCGATCGAGCAGCACACTGACTGGATCGCCGATTGCCTCGCGCATCTGCGCGCGAATGGTTTTAAGCGAATCGAAGCCGGCCGCCAGGCGCAGGATGCCTGGGTGCAGCATGTCAACGAGGTCGCTGACGCCACGCTGTATCCGCTGGCCAATTCCTGGTATGTCGGCGCAAATATTCCGGGCAAGCCAAGGGTGTTCATGCCCTATGTCGGCGGCTTCGCCGGCTACAAACAGAAGTGCGACGCCGTAGCCGCCAATGCTTACGAGGGGTTTGTTTTGACACCCTAATCAGGGTTGCCAAAGGGCGGCGGCCCTTTGGCGGGGTCCCCAAACTTCAAGCATGGGAGCAGCGCCCCTGGGCTTGCTTTCGCCACCGGTCAACCGTTCGCCTTGAGCATCAACTTCGCGATCTTATCGATCACTGGCAGGCATTTGTCCGCCGCCTCCGACTCCACGTTGAACACCACGCGTTCGACACCAAGATCCTCATATCGTTTCATCAGATCTGCATCCTGCTTGGGAAACCACACCGTGATGGCGATCGAGGCTGGATCGCGGCCACCTTCCGCCACCATCTGGCGGAATTGCGGGATCATGTCAGCGATTTCGCCGGTGCCGCCGCGGCCGGCCTGGGGGATCCAGCCGTCGCCGTAGCGGATAGCGCGGCGGGCAGAATACGGGAACGCGCCGCCGACGATCACCGGCGGATAGGGTTTGCGCACCGGCTTCGGCCAAGCCATCATCGGATCGAAGTTGACGAACTCGCCGTGATATTCGGCCTTTGATTGGGTCCAGATCGCCTTCATCGCCTCGATGTTCTCGCGCGCCCGCTTGTGGCGGCTTTTGAACTCCGTGCCGTGGTTTTCCATCTCGTCCTGGTTCCAGCCATCCCCCACGCCGAACAGGAAGCGTCCGCCGGTAACGTTGTCGATCGAGGCCACTAGCTTGGCCGTCTGGATCGGGTCGCGCTGGGCGATCAGACAGATGCCGGTACCGACCATCAGCGTCTTGGTGGCCATCGCCGCCGCGGTCAGCGTCACGAACGGGTCCATCGCGTCATAGTATTTTTTCGGCAGATCGGTGCCGCCGGGAAACGGAGTTTTCCGACTGACCGGAATATGCGAGTGCTCCGGGGCCCAGAGGCTTTCGAAGCCGCGTTCTTCCAACGTCCGGCCGAGTTCGCCAGGCGCGATCGAATAATCCGTGAAGAACATGGATACGCCGAATTTCAACATGGTTTGGTTTCCTCCGTTATGGTATTTTGATGATCTATTCAGCCGGCGTGGCGCTCTGGTCCATGTCCGGCAGGTCGATATGACCGGGATAGACGCTGACGAATTTTCGGATCATGGCGGCCTCCTGGACGGTTGGCGACAGTGTTGCGCGTTTGCGGCCGCAATCCTAGCCGTTCACCTGGCGGATGAACGCCGCCCATTTATCCAGCACGGGCAGGATTTCGTCCGCTGTGCCGCAGTCGAGGCTGGTGACCATCCGATCTACCCCGAGATCCTGGTAGCGCCTTGCCAGATCGAGATCGGGCCGGCGGCCCCAGACTGATATCGGCAGGCTGGCGGGGTCGCGCCCGGCCTCGGCCGCCATTTGCCGGAAACGCGGCACCAGGTCGGCGAGTTCGGTTTGGGCGGCCTCCGTAACCTGCGGCATCCAGCCATCGCCGTAGCGGATGGCGCGGCGGGCGGAATAGGGGAAGGTGCCGCCGACCAGGATCGGCGGATGCGGTTTTTGCACCGGCTTGGGCCAGGCCATCATCGGATCGAAGTTTACCATCTCCCCGTGATACTCGGCCTTGCTTTGGGTCCAGATCGCCTTCATGGCTTCGATCCGCTCGCGCGCCAGCTTATGGCGGGTGGCAAAGACCTGGCCGTGATCCTCCATCTCATCCTGGTTCCAGCCATTGCCGATGCCGAACAGGAAGCGGCCGCCGGAAACCTGGTCGATCGAGGCGACCAGCTTGGCGGTCTGGATCGGATCGCGCTGGGTAATCAGGCAGACGCCGGTGCCGATGTTGATTTTCTTGGTCGCCGCCGCCGCCGCGGTCAGCGTCACGAACGGGTCCATCGCGTCCGCGTATTTCTTCGGCAATTCGCCGCCGCCGACGAATGGCGTTTTTCGCGACAGCGGAATATGCGAGTGCTCCGGCGCCCAGATGGACTCGAACCCGCGCGCCTCCATTGCCTGGGCGAGTTCGCCGGGGGTCATCGTATAGTCGGTGAAGAACATCGATGCGCCGAATTTCATGGTGGGGTTCCGTCCCAGGGTTTTGATGGATGATCTGGCGGCGCCGCGAATAGATCAAGCGCGTATCCCGACGAGCAATGATCCTGCTCTAAATCACCCCTTCCTCCGCCAGCCTTTCCACGTCCGAAGCGCTCATGCCCAGCAGACTGGAAAAAAGCCAACTGTTATCCTCGCCATACCCAGGCGCCCCGCGGTCGATCGGGCCGCCGACATAGGCGGGGGTGCGGCTGAATTTCATCGGCAGCTCATATACCGGCCAACGGCCGATCTTCGTGCCGTTCACCTCGGTGAGCCATTTCAGGTGTTTTAGCTGCGGATCGTTATCGCAGCGGTCCTCGGCGTTCTGGCACACGCCGGCGGCGATGCCCGCGCGTTGCAGCCGGTGCATGCAGCCAACCCCATCCTGCGTGCGGGTCCAGGCTTCAATCTGCGCATCCAGCGCATCCTGGTTCACCAACCGATCCGCCAGCGTGGCGAACCGGCGATCCTCCAGCCAGGCCCCCTGCCCGGCTGCCTTTGCCAGCGCCTGAAATTCGGCGTCGGAAAAGCAGGCGATGGCGATCCAACGGTCGTTGCCCAGGCAACGATAGGCGCCATGCGGCGCCGCCGGCTTGTACGGCGAACGGTTGCCGAAGCGGCGCCAGGCGCGGCCGTTGGCGGACCAGTCCAAAATGGTCGCGCCGGTCAGGAACAGGCCGGACTCGCATTGCGAGGCGTCGATCCACTGGCCATGGCCGGTGCGGTCGCGGTGATACAGCGCCCCCAGGATCGCCAGCGAGTAGCCATAGGCGCCCATCCAGTCCAGAAACGAATAGCCCCAGCCGACCGGCATGGCCGGTTCCGGCAGGCCGGACATGTCGCCCTGGCCGCCGAACGCCGCGGCCACCGGGCCGACCGTGCGCATGCGGCCATAGGTGCCGAAGGTGCCCATGCCGGATTGCTGGATGTAGATAATATCCGGGCGGATCTTCTTCATCACATCATACCCCAGGCCGAGGCGGGCCAACACGCCGGGCGAAAACCCCTCGGCGACAACGTCGCAGATGCGCACCAGGTCTTTGGCGATCTGCAACCCCTTGGGGTGGCGGATGTTCAGCGAGATGCCGCGCTTGCCGGCGTTCTTGTTGTTGAACTGTCCACCCATGTCGGTGTCCGTCACACCCGCCAGCGGCGAGGTGGCGGCGTCGCGCGCCGCCCGCCCGCCGACCGGGGCCATCGCGGCCAGCCTGGTGTCGGGGTTGTCCTTCCACTCCACCTTGTAACTCTCCGCCCCCATCGCCGCGAGGCAGCGGGTGCCGCCGGCGGAAGCCAGGAACCAGGCAAAGTCGAGTATTTTTATCCCCTGCAATGGAAACGGCTTCTGATGCAACACGGACAGCACGGGGTTGCGGTCGCCGCGCGGCTCGGCCGGCACGCTGGGTTTTCGCACGGCCTGCGCCAGCACAGCCTGCGTGTCTTCGCCCAATAACGGCGCACGCCGGCCGACCTGCCAGCTGGTCGCGGTCGCCAGCCATTTGCTGGTCGGGTAGCGGAAACTTCGGCCGTGCTCGGGATGGTAAACGTCCGCTACGGATTTTCGTTTCAGCCAGTGCTCATCCAGCGCGTTCTCATGCGGCTTGCGCAGCGGCGCCCAAAGCAGGCCGGCCTCCTGCGCCTCCCGCCAGGGCATATCGGCATAGGTCCAGGAACGGACAAAGCGCTGGATGATGTCCAGCATATGCGCGCGGGTCTCGTCGCTGGCGACCGATCCGGGCACCGCGCGCGCCTTCAGATCGGCCTCCGGCGGCGGCGGCTGCAAATCCGCCTGGGCATCGTATTTGGTCAGGAACGGCACCAGATTGTTCAGGTCGCGCGGCCCCACGCCGTGCGAGATGAACCAGCGGCCGTCCTTGGTGTGGCTGATACCGGGGCTGTGGTTGGGTGTTTCGGTCGCATGTCGGCTGGTCAACCGCCACAGCGGCACCCGGCGCATGACCCAGTGCATGATATCGAGCTCGGGATTCTTCGACACCGCTTCATGCACCGCAACCGAAACGTCCTGCCCCTGGCCGTTGCGATGGCGTGCGATCA
>JAYTXR010000179.1:0-11701 GCA_043742865.1 Acetobacteraceae bacterium | reverse complement strand
AAGTCGCGTGGAACTGGTTGATCGCGGACCCCCAGCGCATCCGCTCAATCGGAAACCGCGAGTGGGCAGAGGTCAATGTCTAGGACGGTTGGTATAAGGCAGTAGGCGATCCGCGATCGCGGGCAGCTGATCGAACCGCTCGGCGATCGCCGCCGAACCCGCTGCCATCGTCGGCTGGCCATAGCCCCATGCGGCGAAGATACAGGGCAGACCGGCGCCGCGCGCGGCGGCGACATCGTTGGCATGATCGCCAACCATGACCGCGCGGTCCGCGACGCCCCCGGCAGCGGCCAATGTGGCCAGCAGATGGGCCGGATCGGGCTTGCGAACGGCAAAACTGTCGCCGCCGCCCAGGGCGGAAAATTTCTCCGCCAGACCCAGCGCCGATAGCAGCGCGCGCGCCGGTGCGGCCGGCTTGTTGGTGCATACCGCCAGCCGCCAGCCAGCGGCGGCCAGCGCGTTCAAGGTCGGCCCAACGCCGGGATAGGCCCGGGTCTCGACCGCCGCGTGCGCTCCGTAATCGCGCAGGAAATCATCCACTGCCGCATTGTCCGGGGGGTGGCCCCTGGCAGCGAAGGCGCGGGCGACCAAAGCGGGCACACCGTCACCCACCATCGCCGCCGTCTCGGCGTAGGAGAACCCGGCACTCGCCCGCGATCGCATCAGGCGGTTCAGCGCCGAGCGCAGATCCGGGACGGAATCGACCAGGGTCCCATCCAAATCCAGCAACAGAGTCCTGGCCACGATGTCGTACTCCGAAACACTATATGAGGTAGGTCACATCCGATTAGCTTGATATGCGCCAGATTGCGCCGCTACCACCGCGCAGCTGGATCGCGCGCGCGAAAGACGGAGCTTACCGGATATGAATACCACCGCGACCGCCGTGATCCTGGCCGCCGGCTTTGGCTCGCGTATGAAGTCCGCCCTGCCCAAGACGCTGCATCCGATCGCCGGCCGCCCGATGCTGCGCCATCTGCTGGCCAGTTGCGAGAGCGTGTTCGACCGGATCGTGGTGGTGGTCGGGCCGGACATGGACAACGTGGCCCGTGCCGCCGAGCCGCATGCCAGTGTCGTCCAGCACGACCGGCTCGGCACCGCGCACGCCGCGCTGCAGGCGGAAAACCTGTTCGGCGAGGGCGAGGTTGCGGTGCTGTATGCCGATAACCCGTTGATCCAGCCGCATACCCTGCGCCGCCTGCTCGATCGCCGGCGCGAAGGTGATGCCGGGCTGGCGCTGCTGGCGATGCGCCCGGCGGATCCCGGACGTTACGGCCGCGTGATCGGCCAGGAGCGCGCTGGCGGCAATTTTTACGTCGATCGGATCGTCGAATGGGCCGATGCCGACCCGGCCGAGCGCTCGGTCGGGCTGTGCAACGCCGGCGTGATGTGTGCCGCCGCCCACGACATGCGCCGCTGGCTGCGCGCGGTCCGCAACGATAATTCCAAGGCCGAATACTACCTGACCGACGCGGTCGGCCTCGCCACCGCCGAAGGTGCCCGCGTCGCCGCATTGGAGGCGCCGGCCGATGAGTTGCGCGGGGTGAATTCCCGGGTCGAACTGGCCGACGCCGAAGCCATCGTCCAGCATTGGCTACGTATCGCCGCGATGGAGGCCGGCGTGACCCTGACCGACCCCGGTTCGGTGTTTCTCTGCACCGACACTCGCTTCGCCCGGGATGTCAGCATCGGCCCGAACGTGGTGTTCGGCCCCGGCGTGAGCGTCGGAGAAGGGGCGGATATACGGGCGTTCAGTCATCTGGAGGGCTGCCACGTCGGCGCCGGCGCCGTCGTGGGCCCCTATGCAAGGCTGCGCCCCGGCACGATGGTGGGCGAACGCGCGCATGTCGGCAATTTCGTCGAGCTGAAAGCAACCCATCTCGGCGCCGGGGCGAAGGCCAACCATCTGAGTTATCTCGGCGATGCCGATATCGGCGCCGGCAGCAATATCGGCGCCGGCACCATCACCTGCAATTATGACGGTTTTAACAAGCATCGCACGATCATCGGCGTCGGCGCCTTTATTGGCTCCGATACAGCGCTGGTCGCGCCGGTCCGGGTCGGCGACGGCGCGATGGTCGCCGCCGGCAGCGTGATCACGACAGACGTGGCGCCCGGCGCGCTGGCCATCGCACGCGGCCGGCAGATCGACAAGCCGGGATTTGCAGCCGCGTTTCGCGCCACCAACGTCAAAAAAGGATAATCCAGGCATGTGCGGCATCATGGGCGTGATCGGCAAGCGGCCAGCGGCACCTTTGCTGCTGGACGCGCTGCGCCGTCTCGAATACCGCGGCTATGACAGCGCCGGGATCGCAACCCTGGTGAACGGTCATATCGAGCGCCGCCGCGCCGAGGGCAAGCTCGGCAATTTGTCGATCGTGCTCGACAATCTTCCGCTGACCGGTTCCATCGGGATCGGCCACACGCGCTGGGCCACCCATGGCGCGCCAACCGAAAGCAACGCCCACCCACACGGCACCGAGCGCGTATCCATCGTGCATAACGGCATCATCGAGAATCACGCCGAACTGCGCGAGGAGTTGGAGGCCGAGGGCCAGGTGTTCAGCACCGAAACCGACACCGAAACCGTGGCCCAACTGGTCGATCTGCATCTGAAACGCGGCATGGCGCCGATCGAGGCCGCCGGTGCGGCGTTTCGAAAACTGGAAGGCGCCTATGCGCTGGCGATGATCTTCGCCGGCCACCCCGAGCTGATGATCGGCGCCCAGCATGGCGCGCCGCTGGCGGTGGGTTTCGGCGAGGAGGAGATGTTCCTCGGCTCCGATGCGCTGGCGCTGGCGCCGCTGACCCGGCGCATCGCCTATTTGAAGGACGGCGACTGGGCCGTGCTCGACCGTAAATCGGCAAAATTCTACGGCGAGGACGGCCAGCAGGTGGAACGGGAGGTGAAGCTCACCCGCCTGACCGGGGCCGCCATCGGCAAGGGCAATTACCGCCATTTCATGGAAAAGGAACTGCACGAGCACCCCGCGGTGATCGGCGACACGCTGCATCGCATGGTCAATCCCGGCTCGCGTGCGGTCATGTTGCCCGACCTGCCGTTCGACTTCGCCAAGATCTCGCGCATCACCATCAGCGCCTGCGGCTCGGCGTTCTATGCCGGCATGGTCGGCCGCTGGTGGTTCGAGGCGATGTCGCGCATTCCCACCGACGGCGATGTCGCCAGCGAGTTCCGTTACCGCACGCCGCCGATGGCGAAAGGCGGGCTCGGCCTGCTGGTCTCCCAATCCGGCGAGACCGCCGACACGCTGGCCGCGTTACGCTACATGCGCGCCCAGGGCCAGCATATCCTGTCGGTGCTGAACGTGCCGGAATCGAGCATGGCGCGGGAGTCTGACGCGGTGCTGGAAACCGTCGCCGGCCCGGAAATCGGCGTCGCCAGCACCAAGGCGTTCACCGCACAGCTCTCGGTACTGGCCTGCCTGGCGCTGGCAGCCGGGCGGGCCCGCGGGGCCATCAGCCTCGATCAGGAGGCGCGGATGACCGATGCGCTGCTGGAAGTGCCGTCCCGCGCGGCGGACGTGCTGGAGGCCGGGGGGCTGCTGGAAAAGATCGCGGGGCGGATCGCCCGGGCGCGCGACGTGCTGTATCTCGGCCGCGGCAACTGCTTTCCGATCGCCATGGAGGGCGCGCTGAAGCTCAAGGAAATCAGCTATATCCACGCCGAAGGCTACGCCGCAGGGGAAATGAAGCACGGCCCGATCGCGCTGATCGACAAGAACGTGCCGGTGATCGCCATCGCCCCGTCGGGCCCGCTATTCGAAAAGACCGCCTCGAACCTGCAGGAAGCCGCCGCCCGCGGCGGCAAGATCATCGTGCTGTCGGACGCCGCCGGGGTTGCCAAGCTGAAGGGCATCGCCACGGAAACCGTGACGATGCCCAATGTGGACCCGTTCGTCGCGCCGATCCTGTATGCCATCCCGGTGCAGCTGCTCGCCTACCACGTGGCGGTGCTGAAAGGCACCGATGTCGATCAGCCCCGCAATTTGGCGAAATCCGTGACCGTGGAATGAGGCGCGTCACTCGCCGGTGAAGGACGGACGGCGTTTTTCAAGGAACGCCTGCGCCGCTTCGCGGTGATCGGCGGTGGTATGGGCCAAAGCCTGCATGCTGGCCGACATTTCCAGCAGCGTGTCCAGCCTGGTATGGCGGCCTTCCATCAACAGCCGCTTGGCCATGCGCACCGCGTGCGGCGGGTTGGCGGCAATGCGGGCGGCGAGTTTACCGGCTTCGGCCATCAGGTCCGCGTCGGGCACCACGCGGGAAACCAGGCCGCAGGCCAGCGCTTCATTGGCGTCCAGCATGTCGCCGGTGAAGGCCATTTCGCAGGCTTTGGAATAGCCGACCACCCGCGGCAGCAGCCAGGCGCCGCCATCGCCCGGGATGATGCCGACCTTGACGAAGCTTTCGGCGAAACGCGCACTCTGCGCCGCGATACGCATGTCGCACATCGTGGTCAGATCCAGCCCTGCGCCGATCGCGGCACCGTTGACCGCGGCGATCATCGGCACATCCAGCCGCTCGAACGCCAGGGGGATGCGCTGGATACCGAATTTGTAGTATTTCGGCGTCAGCACCGGCGCCTTGGCGCGGCGTTCCGCTGCCTCGTGCATGCGTTTGACGTTGCCGCCGGAGCTGAACGCGCTGCCCGCACCGGTCAGGATGCCGACCCGCACGGACCCGTCTTCGTTCATCCGGTCGAGGTATTCGACGATGGCATCCACCACGTCGATATCGGTCAGCGGGTTGCGCGATTCCGGCATGTTCAGCGTGATCGTGACGATCGCACCGTCCTGCGCGTACAGCACCTTGTCGGTCATCGTGATCTCCTGGTTATCTGAGGCCGAGGCCGCGGGCGATGATGCCGCGCAGGATTTCCCGCGTGCCGCCGCGCAGGCTGAACGACGGCGCGTGCAACATCACATGCGACAGCACCGCCAGATAGTTTCGGGTCGATTCCGCCTGCGGCTCGGCCTCGATCAGCAGCCGCGCGATCTCCGGCGTTTCCTGTTCCAGCATTGCGCCGAGATCTTTGACCAAAGCGGCCTGGGTGGCAGGGTTCTCCCCGGCCTGCAGCATGCCCGCCACGGACCGCGACAGCCGCCGCAAGGTCATCATGTGCGCGGTCAGCCGGCCGATGGCGATCTGCGCCTGCGACCCGGGGTTCGGGCCGAGCGCGCGGATCAGTTCCACCGCCAGCGTGAACGAGGAAAGAAAACGTTCGGGTCCGCTGCGCTCCAGCGCCAGTTCGCTGGTCACCTGGCTCCAGCCCTCGCCCTCGGCGCCCAGCAGCGCCGATTGCGGCAGAAAGGTATCGGTGAACACGACCTCGTTGAAATGATGCTCGCCCGTATGGGCGTAGATCGGGCTGATTTTCATATTCGGCGTATTGTGCAGATCGACGACAAACTGGCTGACCCCGCCATGCCGGTCCTTGGAGTCCGGGGCGCCGGTGCGGCAGAACAAAATCATGTAATGGGATTTGTGCGCGAACGAGGTCCAGACCTTGGTGCCGTTCACCAGATAGCCGCCCTGCACCGCGGAGGCGCGGGTGCGAACCGAGGCAAGGTCCGATCCGGTGTCCGGCTCGCTCATGCCGATGCAGAAGAACGCCTCGCCGGCAGCGATCTTCGGCAGGATCTCGCGCCGCTGCTCCTCGGTGCCCTTGCGGAAGATCAGCGGCCCGGATTGGCGGTCGGCGATCCAGTGGGCGGAAACCGGCGCGCCGGCAGCCAGCATTTCCTCCAACACCACATAGCGTTCCAGCGCGCTTCGCTCATGGCCGCCATATTGCCTGGACCAGGACATGCCGATCCAGCCGCGTTCGCCCATCTTGCGGGAGAATTCCGGTGAATGGCCGTTCCAGCTCTCGGCCCTGTCGCGCGCCGTGTAGCGCGGCATCTCCGAGGCCAGGAACTCGCGTATTTCTCCGCGTAGTATTTCCGCCTCAGGCGATGGCGGCGGTGGGGCAAAGCTGAAGGCGTTCATGTGGGCGGTCCTTTTGGGGGCATCCTTTGGAGGGCGATCCTTTGGGGCGGGCAGCGGAAGCATATCAGCCGGTCGCGTGCCGGCAACCGCTGGCGTCGGCTGGCGGATACGCTAGGCTGTTGGCCAAGCTGAGATAAGCCGGAGATATGCTTTGTCTGACGTGATCCACAAGCCGACTGCGCTCGATACACGAAAATTCCGCGACCCGGACTTCACCGCCAAGGGGGAACGGCGGGCTTCGGTGGCGCTCGCGGCGCTGGAGACGCTGTGGTTCAACACCGGCACGCTGTGCAATCTGACCTGCGTCAACTGCTACATCGAATCCTCGCCGCGCAACGACCGCCTGGTCTATCTGAGCTTGGACGATGTGCGGCTCTATCTGGACGAAATCGAACGCGACCGGCTGGATACGCGGGTGATCGGCTTCACCGGCGGCGAGCCGTTCATGAACCCCGATCTGCCGGAGATGCTGGACCTAGTGCTGGGGCGGGGGTTTGAGGCACTGGTGCTGACCAATGCGATGGCGCCGATGCGCAAAATCCGCGACCGTTTGCTGCCCCTGCGCCGCCATGGCGAGGCCCTGACGATCCGGGTTTCGATCGATCATTATTCGTCCGCGATCCACGAGCTCGAACGGGGCGCGCGCAGCTGGGCGCCCACCATCGAGGGGCTATGCTGGCTGGCGCGGCAGGGTTTCCGGGTGCACGTTGCCGGACGGCGTTTCACCGACGAAGCCGAAGGCGCATTGCGCGCTGGCTTTGCCGGATTGTTTGCCGAACTTGGCGTGGAGATCGACGCCCTGGACCCGGTGGCGCTGACCTTGTTTCCGGAAATGGACGTCACCGTGGACGTGCCGGAGATCACCGAGGCCTGCTGGGACATCCTGCATAAATCACCGGCAGACGTGATGTGCGCGTCGTCGCGGATGGTGGTCAAACGCCACGGCGCGACAACGCCGGCGGTGGTGGCCTGCACGCTGCTGCCATTCGACGCGGCGTTCGAGTTGGGTGCGACCTTGCGCGATGCGGCCGGAGCCGTGAAGCTAAACCATCCGCACTGCGCCAAATTCTGCGTGCTGGGCGGTGCCGCCTGCAGCCGAGGTTGATCCAGGAAAGTCGCGACGAATGTACCTGAATACATTTGCCCAGAGCACCCAGCCTTTGGACATGACCACGACCGACGAATTCGCCAGCCTGCTGGTCAGCGCCGGGGACCTCGCCATTCCGCATGCGCCGGACGTGCCATACCGGTCCTGCAACATCGTGCTGCGCCAGCAGCGGTTTCACTATCTGGAATGGGGCCAGGCCGACGCGCCGCCGATCGTGCTGCTGCATGGCGGGCATCAATCCGCCCATTCCTGGGATCTGGTCAGCCTGCATCTGGCCCGGAATTACCGCGTGCTGGCGCTGGACCAGCGCGGCCACGGCGACAGCGAATGGTCGCGCGATGTGGATTACTCCAACCACACCATGGCTCTGGACGCCGCCGCGTTCATCGACATGTTGGGCCTGCAACGCCCGGTGCTGATCGGCCACTCCATGGGCGGGCGCAATGCACTGTTGCTGACCCGGCAAAATCCAGCCCGGCTACGCGCCCTGGTGGTGGTGGATATCGGCCCGGAAATTTCCGCCGAGGGGCGCCACGCGATCGCCGGTTTCGTGCGCACCAACCAGGAATTCGACGACCTCGAGCATTTCGTTGCCAATGTTCGGAAATACGATCCGTACCGGCCGCGCGAACACATCGAGCGCACGGTCAAATACAACATGCTGCGCCGCATCGACGGCAAATTCGTCAGCAAATGCGATTCCACCCCACGCCGCCTGGGCGTGTTGACCGGCGGCGCGCTCGACAACATCAGCCTGGAAGATGCCGGCGGCTTCGACCTGCCGGTGTTGGTGGTCCGGGGGGCTGACTCCAACATCCTGACCATCGAGGCCGCCGAGCGTTTTCGCGACGCGTTGCCGAACGGCACCCTCGCAATCGTTGCCAACGCCGGCCACAACGTCCATGGGCAGAACACGCTAGGCTTCATCGGCGCGGTCGGCACTTTCCTCGGGGGGCTCGATCCATGAGCCTCAGCCAAAGCGAAAAAGCGGAAAAATTCCTGGCCTTGCATCGCGGCCCCGGCGCCTTCGTGATCGCCAATCCCTGGGATGCGGGGTCCGCGCGCCTGCTCGCCGGGCTTGGCTTTGCCGCCCTCGCCACCTCCAGCGGGGCCTTCGCGGGCACACTCGGCCGGCGCGACGGGCGGGTCAGCCGTGACGAGGCGCTGGCACATGCCCGCGCCGTGGTGCAAGCGGTCGACCTGCCGGTATCGGCCGATCTGGAGAACGGGTTCGGCCACGCGCCCGCCGATGCGGCCGAAACCGTGCGGCTAGCGGCGGCCACCGGCCTGGTCGGCTGCTCGATCGAGGACGCCACCGGCGAGAAGGACCGCCCGCTATATGATTTCGCCGTGGCGGTGGAGCGGATCGCCGCGGCCGCTTCCGCTGCGCGCTCGCTCGGCTTTGCCTTCACGCTGACCGCACGCACCGAGAACTTCCTGCGCGGCAACCCCAGCCTGGACGACACCCTGAAGCGCCTGCTGGCGTTCGAGAAAGCCGGTGCGGACGTGCTAATGGCGCCGGGGCTGCCGGACCTCGAAGCGGTCCGGAAAATCTGCGCCGCCGTGTCCAAGCCGGTTAACTTCATGGCCGGCATACGGGGGAAATCGTTCAGCACGGCTGAACTTGCCGCCGCCGGCGTGCGGCGCATCAGCTTGGCCACCTCGCTGTATCGTGCCGCTATGACCGGACTGGCCGATGCCGCGCGGCAGGTGAGGGATGGGCGCTTCGATTACTTGGAAACGACTATGACTACGCCGGAATTGAATGCCTTTATGATTGAGTGAAACGAAACAAGTAAATCAAGGCCAGGGCTCTGCCCTGGACCCGCCAAAGGGCGAAGCCCTTTGGAAACCCTGTATGAAGGAGGTCTCGATGGACGTGGGTGTGCAGATGGTGTTTGCCAGCTATGGCTGGGCCGATATTACCGATGCGCAGGTCTGGGACGAGGAAATCCGGCTCTGTCGGGTGGCCGATGAGCTTGGCTTCTCGGCACTTTGGGCGGTGGAACATCATTTCAATGACTATTCGTTCTGTCCCGACAACCTGCAGCTAATGGCGTATCTGGCGGCGATCTGCCCGAACATCGATCTGGGCACCGCGGCGGTGATCCTGCCTTGGAACAACCCGTTGCGCGTCGCCGAGAAGGCCATCGTGGTCGATATGCTGAGCAAGGGCCGGCTGCGCTTCGGCATCGGCCGCGGCCTGGCGCGGCGGGAATTCGCCGCTTTCAACCAGACCATGGACGAGTCGCGCGAACGCTTCGACGAAGCCTCGGCGATGATCCTGCAGGCGCTGCGCACCGGCTGGATCGAGGGCGACGGCAAATACTACCCGCAAAAGCGCGTGCAATTGCGGCCGCGGCCGGCCTACAGCTTCGACGGCCGTATCTACGCAGTGGCGTCAAGCGACGATTCGCTGGAAGCCGCGGCGCGGATCGGCGCCCGGATGGTGATGTTCGCCGACCGCCCCTGGCCGCTGCGCATGGGCGCCATCCAGCGTTACCGCGACCTGTTCCAGCAAATCAACGGGGTCGCGGCGCTGCCGATGCTGATCGCCGATTTCTGCGTCTGCGCGCCGGCTTCCGACGGGCTGGAAGACCTGGCTCGGCGGCACATGAGCTCGTTCGTGCAGAGCAATATCGAGCATTACGAGTTGATGAGCGATCACTTCTCAACCACCAAGGGATATAACGCCTACGCCCAGAAATCCGAGATCGCGCGCAAGACCGGCCTGTCCGGCATGGTCGACGGCTTCATGCAGGCGGCCGTCTGGGGCTCGCCGGATCGGATCCTGCGCGAACTCGAAAGCCGGCGCGAGACGATCGGCGATTTCGAGCTGGCGACGTCGTTCCGGTTCGGCGGCATCCCGATCGAGACCGCAGAAGCCTCGATGCGGCTGTTCGCCAAGGAGGTGCTGCCGGTGATCCGGACCTGGAAAACCGCTCAGCCGCCGGCCCTGGCCCCGGCTGTTCTGGCAACCGCCGCGGAATAGACTAGCGGAGGGTCAGGCCGGGACGAGGTTCCGCTGGCGGGTCGCCTCGGCGAAGGTGACCATCCGACCATGCACCTCGTCCCACAGCGCGTGGCGCGAGGCTCGCAGCCCATCGAGCAGGGTCAGCACCGGCACCACGGCGAAACCGGGGTGAGCATCGTGGCAGGCTTGAAGCCGGTAGTTGGGAACCCGCGGCGAGGCGTGATGGACATGGTGAAAGCCGATATTGCCGGTCAGCCATTGCAACACCCGAGGCAGCCGCAGAAACGAGGTGCCGCGCAACGCGGCCTCGACCGGATCCCACTGGGCGTGGCGTGCCCAGTGGGTGCCCTCGAAATGATGTTGCAGCGAAAACAGCCAAACGCCGATGATGCTCGCCGGCACGACAACCACGAACAGCACCGCCACCACCGGGATAATGCCCAGCATCACCGCGAGCCCGCCATGCAACACCAGTAGCGACAAATTTGTCAGATGAACGCTCCGGCGTTCGCTGCGCCAACTGCGCGGCGAGTCGTACGGGTAGCGGTACAGACCGAGGAAAATCAGCGGCGGCAGCAACAGCAGGCTGATCGCCTGATGCCTAGCCACGCGATGGAACCGCCGGTTCCAGAGGCCGAGCGCGTTGTACTCGGCGACCGTCATGCAGGAAGAATAGATGTCGATCCCGCTGGCGTCGCGCCGGTCGAGGTCGTTCCAGCCGCCGTGATGCTGCGCATGATGGCGCC
Organism: Acetobacteraceae bacterium; assembly: GCA_043742865.1. GTDB lineage: Bacteria > Pseudomonadota > Alphaproteobacteria > Acetobacterales > Acetobacteraceae > PALSA-911. Next base: position 864 of record JAYTXR010000179.1, on the reverse strand, counting down.
GCCAATGGGCATACGGCGTCAAGGTCAGCAGCGCGCAGAACCGCCCCAGACGGTCATTGGCCCGGCGTGTGCGAAAGAACGATCCATGGCCGCAATCATGTTGGAGGATAAAGGTCCGCACCGTCAGCGCGGCCGCCGGAATGCCCAGGGCCAGCATCGGCCACCAAGCGAAGGCCAGCCCGACATGCATCGCGCCGATCAGCGTGATCAGCGGCAGGATCGTGGTGGCGATCTGCCTCATGGCGATGCGCGGCGATGCGCCCTGAAAGCGCGCCGCGACATCGCGCAGGCCGGCGGCGTCCGGCAGCGGCGCCGAAGCCGGGGCGTTCCTCAATAGGGCCATGATCAGGATCGGTGCTTTCTGTCGATGTCGGCGTTCGGGATATCTTCTAGACGATTTCAACTGGCGTGCCAGCCAGTTCGGCTTTAATCGTCCCGGTCGCGCGGCACGCCATCCTCGTCTTTGGCTTCTGTGGCGTCCGGTTCGTCGGCATCGGTGTCGTCCAGGACGTTCACGTCGTCATCCGCCGCATCCTCGGCCTCCGCCGGCGCCGCTGCCGGCGAATGCGGCGTCTGGCTGGACCAGCTTCTCGCGGCGGAACGCGATGGCGCGAAGAAGCGCGGCTTCGGCTTCGGCTGCTCGGCCCCGCATTTCGGACAGACCGCCGGGACGCGGCAAAGATCGAAGAACCGCACGGCGCAGCTGACGCAGGTGCATTTCAAGCCAAGTTCGCTCTTGCCCATGGGATCTCCAGTTGCGGGTTGGCCGCCAGTTCGGCGGACTTAATTCGGCGGGCTTCATTCGCCGGACTTAAGCGGTCACGAAGCCGGCGCGGTTCAGCGCGATGACAATGACCAAACGAT
>JAYTXR010000178.1:0-7981 GCA_043742865.1 Acetobacteraceae bacterium | reverse complement strand
GGCCCGGCGGCCCGCACGCTCCCACCGCAGGCCATGATGGATGTAGAGGCGGCAGTTCACCGCGACGTAGTTGGCCAGCACGTCGGCCAGCGCGATGTCCACGAGGCGATCTCCGCCCATGAAGCGGGCCATCACACACCCAGCGGCCAGATGGGCGCCGGCCTGGCACTCGAGCACACCCGGCGGGATGGACAGCGGCGCGCGCCCTTTCTCCCCCAGCACCCAGGACACGCTGCTGACCGCCTGGGCGTCCAGCGCCGTGCCCGGAACGCCGGCGAGCGGTCCGGTGAGGCCGAACACCGAGGCCACGCCAACCACGAGGCCGGGGTGGCGTTGCCGGAGCGTCTCCGGGGTGCCCCCGCAGACTTCTTGCAGACGCTCCAGGTCGTCACAGATGACGATGTCGGCGTCGTCGAGGCCCGGCGCAGGGGATGCCGTCTTGCCGGTGTCGAAATAATCCAGCGCCAGGGAAATGGCGTCGGTCCCCGGCGGACCGGCCTGGCCGGGCCGGCCGGGCTTCGTCACGGTCGCGCCCAGCTGCGCCAGCAGCCACCCGCAATACGCGCCGGCAACACCGCTTGTAATCTCGACGACGCGAAGCGCCGGGGGCAGGGGGTTGGATCTGGACATCATGTCTCCTCAACCAGAAATCCGGCGATGGGGGCGGCGCGGCGCCTCGGCCTCGCCCAGCGTCCGCTCAGGATGTTGCGGCTGGCTCGTAGGACGCGACCGCGCCCGAGCGCCGCAGCGCTGACACGTCGTCGTCGTTGTAGCCGAGTTCCCGCAGCACGTCGGTTGTGTGCTCGCCAAGATGCGGCGCAGTGCGGGCCCACGGGATGGGCGCCCCATCCACCATCCAGGGCAGGCGCACGAGCGGTACGCCGGACGAGTCGATGAAGGTTCCACGTTCCTGCGCCGTCTCGCCGCGGACCGCTTCCTCAAGGCCCGCCACGCTGGTTACCGGAACACCGGCGGAGCGGAACCGCTGCACCCAAATCACCGCGCCCTCCGCGGCCAGGCGCGCCGTGATTGCCGTATCGAGCAGCGCGTTGTTGGCGCACCGGTCGGTCACGGTCCGAAACCGCTCGTCCGCGCGCAGTTCGGGTGCGCCCAACACCTCGGTCACCCGTTCCCAGAGCCGCTGGTTGGGCGCGGCCAGCATGATCTCGCCGTCGCCCGTCGAATAAACCTGATAGGGGGCGGCGATCGGGTTGCCCGACCCGGCACGCTTGGGCCGCGCGCCGGTGGTGAGCGCCGTCGTCGCCTGATAGGGGACGAGGCTGAACGCGGTATCCACCAGCGCCGTTTCCATCGACCGCACCGGATGCCCCCTCTGCTTGGCCAGCAGGGCCGCCAGCACGGCCATGGCGATCCATTGGCCGGTCCCGAGGTCGATGACGGATGGCGCGCATCGGGCGGGGGGCGTGCCGTCATGCCCGGTCATCCGCATGATACCGCTGAAGGCCTGCACCAGCGGGTCGTAGCCGGGCAGCGCACGACCGACCGGCCCGGCGCCGAAGGCGTTCAGGTTGTAGTAGAGGATGTCTGGATTGAGCGCGCGAACCGCCGCATCGCCGATGCCGATCCGGTCCGCGACGCCGGGCCGCATGCTCTGCAGCAGCACGTCCGACCGCTGGGCGAGGCGAAGCGCGACCGCCCGGGCCGATTCCTGCCGCAGATCGAGCACGATGCCACGCTTGCCCGCGTTGACGTGACGATGGACGACGCTGCCGTCATCGACGGCAGGGGGCCAGTGCCGGGCATCGTCGCCCTGCGGCGCCTCGACCTTGACCACGTCCGCGCCGAGCTGAGCCAGGATCATGGTCGCGTAGGGGCCGGCGATATTGGTCGAGAAATCCGCGACGCGGACCCCCGCGAGGGGAAGGAATGGCGCGCCCGCTGCGCCCGCTTTCTCAGAGAATCCGGCGTTTTCAGGCATACCGGTGCTCTCCGGCGCATGGCGGTCCAGCGGGTGAAGCATCCATGATATTTGCGCTCCCGGCTTATGCTATGCGGCACCGTAGGAATGCCGCCGAGGACGGTCAACCGCCTTCCAGGGAGGCGCGCCCGATCGGTATGCCGGCACCGCCACTTGACGCGGCGATGCCGTTTGCTCACGGTTGATCGGTGTCCAGGGTGCACCCACAATCAATGCCGGATCAGTGGAATTTCGCCGATGTCTGGGAGACGATCGCCGACGCCGTTCCCGGGCGGATTGCGCAACATCACGGCCGCCGGCACGACATTTGGCGCGACTTCGACACCCGGGCGGACGGCATCGCCGTGGCGCTGCTGCGAGCCGGGTTGAAGCAGCAAGACAAGGTGGCGCTGCACCTGCACAACGCGCCCGAATACCTCGAGACCGCCTTTGCTGCCATGAAGGCCGGATTGGTGCCGGTCAACACGAACTACCGCTATGTCGAAGACGAACTGGTCTATCTCTGGGACAACGCCGATGCGTCCGCCGTGGTGTTTCACGGCAGCTTCACCGATCGAGTGGACACGGTGCGGCTGCGCTGCCCTGCCGTAAGGGTCTGGCTCCACGTGGATGACGGCACAACATCCTGCCCGGCCTGGGCCTCGCCTTACGAGGCGGCGGCCCGCGCCGCACCCGGACGGGTGCGCCCCCCCTGGGGGCGGTCCGGCGACGACCTCGTCCTGATCTACACCGGCGGCACCACCGGCATGCCGCGCGGGGTTATGTGGCGCCAGCACGATCTGTTCCTCGCCTCGAACACCACGGGCGATCCGGAGACTGCCGACCCCGGCCATATACGTGCCAGGCTCGGGATACACGGGCTCGGGCGGAGTGCGCCGCCGGTCGGGCTGCCGGCAGCGCCGCTGATGCACGGCACCGGCTTCGTGTTCGCGGCGACGATCCTGAACCGCGGCGGCGCCGTGCTGACGCTGCCGGGCCAGAGCTTCGATCCGGTAGCGCTGCTGGACGCGATGCAGGCCAGTCCTGTCACCGACCTCTGCATCGTCGGCGACGCGTTCTGCCGGCCGATCGTGGACGCGCTGGACCGAAATCCCGGCCGCTGGGATCTCCCGGCGCTGAAGGTGGTGTCCTCCTCGGGCATGGTCTGGAGCGCGGACGTGAAGCAGCGTTTGCTGCTTCACGCACCCGGCGTGCTGATGATCGACTTCCTGAATTCCAGCGAGGCAAGCGGGCTGGGCCGCTCGCTCACCTCGGCGAAGCGCTCGGACGGAGGCGCCCGATTCCGGCTTGGCGACAACGCCTTCGTGATCGATGACAAGGGCGCACCGGTGACACCGGGCAGCGGGGTCGCCGGCCGGCTGGCCGTGCGGGGCCGCATCCCCCTCGGTTACTACAAGGACCCGGACAAGACCGCAGCGACATTCCCGGTGATCGGCGGCGTGCGTTGCGCCATTCCCGGCGATTACGCGATGGTCGAGGCGGATGGCAGCATCCTCCTTTTGGGGCGCGGGTCGCTCAGCATCAACACCGGCGGCGAGAAGGTCTTCCCCGAGGAGGTCGAACAGGTGATGAAGACCTATCCCAGGATCCACGACGCCGTCGTGGTTGGCCTGCCCGACGAGCGGTTCGGTCAGGTGGTCGCGGCCATGGTGGAAGCCCCCGCCTGGTCCGCAGGTGACCGCGACGCTCTGATCGAGCATGCAAGGCGACGGCTCGCCAGCCATAAGGTTCCGCGCATCATCATGCCCGTCGCCTCGGTCGAGCGGGGTCCGAACGGCAAGGCGAGCTATCCGGACGTGGCGAGGCGGATTTCGGAGTGGTTACATGCGATGCCAAACAGGTAGCCCATGACGATGTCACACGTAATTTTTGAGAAGCGGGAAGGCGTCGCCTATGTCACGCTGAACCGGCCGGAGAAGCGCAACGCGTTCTCACCGGAGATGATCGTTCGACTGGTGGAGGTCTGGGCCGACATCGCCGAAGATCCGACCGTCAGGGTGGTGCTTTTGACCGGCGCCGGAACCCAGGCCTTCTCCTCGGGCGGCGATCTCGGCAGCACCATCCCGCTGATGATGCGCACGCGCCCGCCCCAGGGGGAGTGGGAGGAGCGGTTCGCCGCCGACCGCAAACAGCTCTATGGCGCGATCCTGCGCAACGCGAGCTTCTTCAAGCCCGTCGTTGCCGCGATCAACGGGCACGCGCTGGCCGGCGGTGCCGAGATGATCCTGAGCACGGATCTGCGCGTCATGTCGGAGGATGCGACCATCGGCGTGACCGAAGTGCGCCGCGGTCTCATCGCCGGCGGCGGTTCTCTGGTCCGGCTGGCGCGCCAGGTGCCATGGGCGCAGGCCATGGAACTGGCATTGGTGGGGGAGCCGATCACGGCACGGCAGGCCTTGGCCATCGGCCTGGTGAACCGCGTTGTGCCGGCCGGCGACGTGTTGGCGACGGCCGAGGATCTGGCCCGGCGCATCAGCCTTGGCGCCCCGGTCGCTCTGGCGAAAACCAAGGAAGCGATGGTCCGCTCGAACGGCTTGTCGCTGGAGGAGGCGTTTGCCATCGAGACGGAGTGTACGAAGGCGAACGCGAAGACCGACGATGCGAAGGAAGGTCCGCGCGCCTTCATGGAAAAGCGGCCGCCAGTGTTCACCGGGCGCTGATGTTCACCGGGCGCTGAAACGGCCGGTTACCCGGGAGACGAATGTGATCCAGCCTCGTGCCCCGCACAGCCTGACGCCGTTGCAGACCGCCATGCGACAGCCGCTAATGCTGGGCCTGTTCCTGCCGATCCAGTCGGGCGCCTGGAGTCCGTCGACGGCCCCCCGGGGCACCGACTGGACTTTTGACTACAACGCCAGGTGTACCGTGCGGGCCGAGGAACTGGGCTTCGATCTGGTGTTCGGTCTGGCGCAATGGCTGGGCAAAGGCGGCTATGGCGGGGAGATGAAGTTCCGCGAGATGTCGTCCGATCCGCTGATCGTCACGGCCGCGCTCGCCGCGCTGACGAAGCGCATCCTGCTGATCTCGACCGTGCACATCCTGTACGGCTGGCACCCGCTGCATCTGGCAAAGTTCGGCGCGACCCTCGACAACATCAGCTCCGGCCGCTGGGGGCTCAACATCGTCACCGGCTATAAGCCAAGCGAATTCGAGATGTTCGGCCTCGACCCCATCGAGCACGATCATCGCTACGTCATGGCCGACGAGTTCACGACCATCCTGGAGCGGCTCTGGTCCGAGGACGAGGAGCTGACCTTCGATGGCCGGTTCTGGAAAACTCACAAGGCCTTCGTCGCGCCCAAGCCGGTGAACGGGCGCTGCCTATTGGTGAACGCCGCCTCGTCCGGCGCCGGCCTCGCCTACGCGACGCGTCACTCGGACCTGATCTTCATCACCAGCGCGGCCGGGGCCGACCCCGAGAAGGCCTGCGCCGCGCTGCCGCCGCATAACGCCCGGATCAAGGCGGCGGCGCAGCAAAACGGGCGCGAAATCCGCACGATCATCAATCCCCATGTGATCTGCCGCGACACGGAGAAAGAGGCGCGCGCCCAGTACCAGGCCATCCTCGACCACCAGGATCGCGTGGCGGCGGATAATTTCCACGCGACGTTCATGGGCGGCGACCAGTCATCCTGGAAGCAGACCAGCCGTGACCAGTGGGTGATCGGCGGCAACGTCCATTTGGTAGGCACGCCCGAACAGATCGTCGAGCACTTCGTCAGGCTCCAGCAGGCGGGCTGCGACGGCGTGCAGGTCAATTTCTACGACTATCTGCCCGACCTCGAGTATTTCGGCAGCCGGGTCCTGCCGCTGATGAAGCAGGCGGGCCTGCGCCTGCCGGATGGGACCAGGTAGCGCCGGCATAGGGCGTCACTGCAAGACATTGCGCAGGGAGTAGGCGGCAGCATCGGTCTGGTTCAGCGGCTCCAGCCCATAACGAATTTCCAGGGTGCGCAGAATTGAACCGAAATCGTAGGGCGTGTGATCGACCGTCCCGCGCCGGACCGTCGGGCCCACGGCGATCAGCGGCACTCGGGTGCCGGGACCCCATCGATCGCGCCGGGGCGGGGCCACGTGGTCCCATTGGCCGCCATTCTCGTCGTAGGTGATGACGATCAGCATATCCTTGTAGGCCGGGCTGGCCTGCAGCCGGGCCACAAGTTCGCCGAGATGTTTGTCGCCGTCGGCGATGTTGGCGTAGCCGGGGTGCTCGTTGAGCGCGCCGATCGGTTTGTAGAACACCACCTGCGGCAATGTATTGTTCTGAATATCCGCTTCCAGATCCTTGTAGTCCTGCAAATGCGATTTCTGCGCGGCGCTGCCGGGGGCAAGATCGGTGAAATAGGCGAGCGGCTGGTGGTGGAACTGAAAGCGCTCGTCGGGCTTGCCGGCAAGGGCGTCGTCGTAGCCGCCGGAATACCACTTCCAGGTGACGCCCCTGGCATCCAGCCGGTCGCCGATATGCGGCATCGTCTGGGGCGGGACCAGTTTTGCCGGCTCCTTGTCGGAGGGCTTGTGAAACTGCACCGAGCGCGACGTGTTGACGGCAAATCCGTCCGGTGTGACCTGGCCGAGCAGGTTGGTGTTGGTTTCCGGATGGGCGACGATTGCTGCGGGTGCGCCGGGCCAGGCAAAGGCACAGGCGCAAACCAGGAACGTATGGTTCAAAAATGACCCGCCGAAGGCCGAGTGAAAGGTGGCGTCGTTTAGGGTGAACTGTCTCGCCAGGCGCCATATCGCCGTGCTGGATGTGTCGAAATAGCCCATGGCCAGGCCGGCGGCGTTGGAGATCTCGGCATACCGGTTCATCGCCCCGTCATTGATCTGCAGCTGTTCCTGGTAGAACGCGTGCACGAGATCGCCGGTCATCGCATTCGGGCTGACATACCGGTTGACCTCGAAGGGCCGGTTGGCAAGCCGGGGCGGGAAGCGCTTGTCCTCGGCCGGGGGAGTTAGGTTGGTGTTCCGCGGAGCCGGCAGGAATTTGTATGGCTGGCCGTTCTCGTCCAACTGGATCGCGGCACGGCCGGCATTGGCAATGCCGTTGGCGCCCGGAAATTTGCCGAAGAAGCTGTCGAAGCTGCGGTTTTCTTCGAAGATCACGACGATATGGCCGATTTTCGCCAGCTTGTCGTTGGCGTTCAGCGCGGCGACGGCGGATGGCGGGACGCCAGGGATTGCTGGCGGTTGGGCCAGCGCCGGTTGGGCCAGCCCCCAGTGGGCGCATGCAGCAGCGGCTGCCAGCAGGGTCACGAAACGGGTCTGATGCCTCGGGTTCATCCTGGATTTCCGACGGTTGCCGATGCTGCCATTCGTAAAGCGGGGGAGGGTGCGGTGCAACCCGGCGATGGCCATGTCGCCGGGAAATCGGGTTGTGCGGATCGGCGCAGCCGGTGGTGGCCTTGACCATATCGCGGCCACGCGGCCACACTCCGCCATTCACCCGGACGCCCATCGCGGCCGGGCGTGTTGCGCAAGATTGGGGGAAATCACATGCCTCAGGTAAGCCTGACGGTAAACGGCAAGCAGCATACGGCCACGGTCGAAGGCCGGACCCTGCTGGTGGAGCTTTTGCGCGAGACGCTGGGACTGACCGGTACCCATATCGGCTGCGATACCAGCCAATGCGGCGCCTGCGTCGTGCATGTGGACGGCCGGTCGGTGAAGGCCTGCACAATGCTGGCGTTGCAGGCCGAGGGCGCCTCGGTGCTGACCATCGAGGGCCTGGCCGCGTCGGACGGCACGCTGCATCCGATGCAGGAGATGTTCCGCGAGCACCACGCGCTGCAATGCGGGTTCTGCACGCCGGGCATGGTGATGAGCGCCATCGATCTGGTGAACCTGCATCCACAGGGCATGACCGAGCAGGAAATCCGCGAGGGGCTGGAAGGCAATCTCTGCCGCTGCACCGGCTATCACAACATCGTCAAGGCGATCGCGGCGGCCTGGCCGCTGATGCAAGGCAAAATCGCAGCCGAATAGAACGCCAGCCGAGCCGCTCGCGGTAGGGAGAAAAAACATGGGTTTCGAAGGCATCGGCGC
>JAYTXR010000177.1:0-11455 GCA_043742865.1 Acetobacteraceae bacterium | reverse complement strand
TCAGGACGCGGTCAGCATGGGCGCGACCCGCTGGTCCTATGCGGAATTCGCCCGCAGGGTGGCCGCCAGTGCCGGGTCGTTGCGGGCACGTGCGTCGCTGACCCCCGGCGCCCGCGTGGCGATCGCGATGGAGAACGGGCCCGAATTCTTCCAGGTGTTATACGCCTGCTGGCAGGCAGGGATCTGCGCGGTGCCGATGAACGCCAAGCTGCATCCGCGGGAGTTCGCCTTCATCCTCGAGAATTGCGGCGCCTCGCTCTGCATTGCCTCGCCTTCCTTGTACACCGGCATCGCCGAGGAGCTAGGCACTGGCCCCGGTCTACAGCTGATGGCCACCGACAGTGCCGAGTTCGCCTCGCTGGCGGACGGACCCGCCATGGCACCCGCCGAGGTTTCTCCGGATGACGCGGCCTGGCTGTTCTACACCAGCGGCACCACCGGGCGCCCGAAAGGCGCCGTGCTCAGCCATCGCAACCTGCTGTTCATGAGCCATTGCTATTTGGCCGACATCGACCCGCTCGGCCCGCAAGACACCCTGATCCATGCCGCCGCGCTGTCGCACGGCTCCGGCCTGTATGCCCTGCCGCACATCGCCAAGGGCAGCCACCAGGTCATTTCGACCAATCCGCATTTCGCGCCGGAAGAAATCCTGGAGCTGACCGCGCGCCATACCGACGTGACGTTCTTCGCCGCCCCGACAATGCTCACCCGGCTGATGAACAGCCCAGCTTTGTCGCAGGCCAGGCTCGACAACCTGAAGACGATCTTCGTCGGCGGCGCGCCGATGTATGTGGCCGATCTGGAACGCGCGCTGGAGCTGTTCGGTCCCCGGCTGGTGCAGATCTACGGCCAGGGCGAAAGTCCTATGACCATCACCGCCATGTCGAAGGCGGAATACGCCGACCGCTCCCATCCGCGCTATCGTGACCGCCTCGCCTCCTGCGGTGCCGCGCGCACCGGCGTCGAAATGCGGGTCGCCGATGCGGACGGCCAGGACCTTCCAGCGGGCGAGCCCGGCGAGGTGCTGACACGCAGCGACTGCGTGATGAAAGCCTACTGGGGCAATGAAGAAGCGACGGCCCGCGCGCTGGAAGGCGGCTGGCTGCACACCGGCGATATCGGCGCCATGGACGCGGACGGCTACCTGACGCTGAAGGACCGCAGCAAGGACCTGATTATCAGCGGCGGCTCCAACATATATCCGCGCGAGATCGAGGAGGTTCTGCTGCTGCATAACGGCGTGCGCGAGGTCAGCGTCATCGGGGCGCCGCATGCCGATTGGGGCGAGGAGGTGGTCGCCTTCGTGGTCAGCCATGCCGACGCGGCGGTCACCACGGAAGAGCTCGATCGTCTCTGCCTCGACCATATTGCGCGGTTCAAACGGCCGAAACGATACCAGTTTGTCGACGATCTGCCAAAGAACAACTACGGCAAGATCCTGAAGACCGAGTTGCGCGCCAGCCTCCAACCAGAATCCTTCCGGGCAACATGAGGAATTTTTTATGCGTCCCGTCTCGATAACCGGCGTCGGATCGACGCAGTTCGGCCGCTTCCCCGATCAGTCGATCGTCGATCTCGCGGTTTCCGCCGCGGAACAGGCGATCGCCGAGTCCGGCATCGCGCGCGAGCGCATAGGGGCGCTCTATCTCGGCAATTTCGTCTCCGGACCGCTGACCGGCCAGGAGGTGCTGGCCGGATTGGTCGCCGATGCGCTTGGCCTGGCCAACATTCCCTGCACCAAGGTGGAGGGCGCGTGCGCGTCCGGCGGTATCGCCTTCCGTCATGCCAGCCTGAGCGTCTCGGCTGGCCTGTGCGACATCGCACTCGCCGTCGGCGTGGAGAAGATGACCCATGCTCGCACGCCAGAAACCACGGCGGCACTGAACTGCGCCATGGACAACCGCAGCGACGGGCCCAGCGGCCTGACATTTCCGGGACTGTTCGGCCTCGCGTGGCGCCTGCATGAGGCGCGCTACGGCACAAGGCGGGAGCATGTCTCGGCGGTGATCCGCAAGAACAAGCGCAACGGACTCCGCAACCCGCTGGCGCAGATGGGTGCCGAGCTGGACGATGACGAGATCGCCCAGTCGCCGCTGATCGCCGATCCGCTGCGTCTGTTCGATTGCTGCCCCACATCGGACGGCGCCGCCGCCGCCGTGGTAACGCTGCGTGACCTCGCACGCCACAATGAATTGGCGATCGACGTGCTGGCTTCGGCGCAGACGCGGGGTTCGGCGCGGATCGCGGGGCATCCCGATTTGTGCACCTTCGAGGCCACGGTGGAAGCCGCGCGACGCGCCTATGAAATGGCGGGCCTGAGCGCCGCCGACATCGACTTCGCCGAACTGCATGACTGCTTTTCCATCGCCGAGATCCTGGACACCGAAGATCTGGGCATCGTCCCCCGCGGCAAGGGTCATGAATGGGCGCTGGAGGGACGCACCGCGGTGGATGGCTCCATGCCGATCAACCCGAGCGGCGGATTGTTGGCGAAGGGCCATCCGGTCGGCGCCACCGGTCTCGGGCAGATCTATGAAGCCGTGCTGCAGTTGCGCGGCACGCACCCGAACCAGGTACGCGACGCCGCCATCGGCCTGACGCACAATCTCGGTGGTACCGGTGTGGCGTGCAGCGTCACCATTCTGGGGCGCCCGGATGCCTGACGCGACGAGGCTGGCAGTGTCCATCGGCATACTGCGCTGCTCCATTTGCGGCACGCTGGATGCGGGTCCGCGCCTGCTCTGTCCCCAGTGCCACGCCGCAGCACTGGTCCCCGAACAGACGCCGGGGCTCGGGCGGCTGCTGTCTTGGACCGTGATACGACGCCCCGCGGCGCGGTTCCGCGAGCTGGCGCCGATCGGCGTCGCCGTCGTGGCGCTGGATGCGGGTGTGACCGTCACTGGGCGGCTGGCCTCGCCGGAGGGCGCCCATCGCGTGGATGAACGCGTCGTCGCGATCGGTCAGGATGAAAGCGTCGGAATTTTCGAGAAAATCGATGGCTGACGACATCCTTTACGAAGCCGACGGGCCGGTGCGGCTGATCACCCTCAACCGCCCGGATCGGATGAACTCGCTCGATTTCGCGGCCAATGATCAACTCGTGGAGTGTTGGCGGGAATTTGCCCGCGACGACAGCGCACGCATCGCCGTGATCACCGGCGCGGGCCGGTCGGCGTTCTGCGCCGGGGCGGATTTGAAGACCTACACGATGGATTTCGCCCGCCGCCCGGCGCCCGAGTTCCGCACTCGCTTTACCGACGGTCCGGGCTTCGGGGGAATAACACGCGGGCTGGACATGCCCAAGCCGACCATCGCCGCGGTGAACGGCTTCGCGATTTCCGGTGGCCTGGAACTCGCTTTGGCCTGCGACCTGCGCTTCTGCGCGTCCAACGCCGAGTTCGCGCTGCAGGATGTGAAATGGGGCTTCCATGCCTGCGACGGCGGCCTTATCCGCCTGCCGCAGATCGTCGGACTCGGCAACGCGATGGAGATCATTCTCTCCGGCGACCGTGTCGACGCCGACCACGCGCTGCGCATCGGCCTGGTCAATCGCATCTTTGCCCAGGAGGACCTGCTCGCCGAGGCGATGGCCTATGCGCACCGGCTCGCCTCCCGCGCGCCGCTCGCGCAGCGTTTCGCCCTGGACGTGATGCGCCGGGTGCAAGGAATGTCGCAGACGGAGGCGTTGCGTCTGGAATCGCGGTCCTTCTACGATCTTGGGGAAACCGAGGATCTGCAGGAAGGCACCACCGCCTTTCGCGAAAAACGTGAGCCGCAGTTCAAGGCGCGCTGAAAAACTTGAGGAGGAACAACGTGAAACAAATGAGGGACGCCATCATCGGCGCCGTTTTGACGATCGCCGCGGGCACGGCCGCGCGGGCGAATGAGACCGTGACCGTCGGGGTGATCGAGGGGCTGAGCGGGCCACCGGCGATCACCGATTTCGGTGAGTCCTATCTCCAGGGCCTGAAGATGGCTCTGAAGGCGCATAATACCCCGGACGCAAAGACTGACATCAAGCTGATCGTTTACGACGACGAGGCGAACCCGCAGCGCGCCGTATCGCTGGCACAACGGCTGGTTCAGCGCGACCAGGTCTCGCTGATAATCGGCACGGTCAGCAGCGGTAACGTCATGGCCTTCGCGCCGATCCTGCAGGCCGCCAAAGTGCCACTAATCGCCGGACCGTCGGTCGCCACCAATATCACCACCGACTTCATCGGCCAAAGCCCGAGCTACATCTTTCGTTGTTCCATGGTGGACAAATACCAGGTGGACAAGATGCTCGATTATGCCGTGAAGAACTTCCAGCGGATCGGCGTGCTGGCGTCCACCACCGGCTATGGCACCTACGCCGTGAAATCGGTGCAGGATGGGTTGGCCGCGCGCGGCACCAAGCCGGTGGACGTTGAATCGGTCGCCCCGGGCATCAGCGACCTGACGCCGCAGATGCTCCGGCTGAAGGAGGCCGGCGCCCAGTATGTGCTCAATTTTGACGAGTCCTTCGAACTGATCTACCGCCCGATGGCGAAGATCGACTACCATCCAGTGGTCGCCGGCAACTGGGGCTTGTCGTCGATGAAGGTGCTGGAGATCGTCGGAAGCAAGGATCTCGAGGGCACGATAATGGGCCAGGCGCTCGACCTTGATGGACCGAAAGCGCGGGCCTTCGATGCGGCGGCACGCAAGGAATACGGGGCCGAATATCGTTGGCCGGTGGTCGCCGCACTCGGCTATGACGCCGGTCAGATCGCGTTCGCAGCGATTGACAAGGCGGGGCCAGACCGCGAGGCGATACGCAACGCACTGGAAACGATTACCAACATTCAGACCGTCACCAACACGCCCGCAACTCCGTTCAGCGCTACCAAGCATGAATGCCTGGCTCCGGACGACGTGTTTCTTGGCGTCTGGAAAAACGGCCACGTGGTGAAGTTGTAGTCGCGGGAGCCGGCCAATGGGAGCCCTGCTGGAAATCGCCCTCAGCGGCATTGCCATGGGCGCGATCTATACGTTGTCCGCGCAAGGCCTGCTGGTGACGCATCTGGCAGCGCACCGGATGAATTTCGGCCAGGGCGATTTCCTCATGATCGCCGCGTTTCTCTCGATGAGCCTGCTGCTGGCCGGCGTACCTGTCCTTGCCGTCCTGCTGTTGGTAGCGGTGGCGCTGGGGCTGCTGGGCATGCTGCTCGAGCGGCTCGCGATACGGCCGCTGGACCGGCACCGCCGGGTCGGGGGCGCCTCGCATGCCTGGATCCTGACAACGATGGGCTTCGCGCTGATCCTGCAGAACGTCACGACGCTGATCTGGGGCCGATCCTCGCATTACTCGCCACCGCTGTTCTCCACCGGGCGCAACAGCGTGGTCACGGTTTGGGGCATCAGCCTGTATCTCGAGGAGATCGTGGTGGTGGTTGCCGCCCTGTTCGCCGTCGGCGCGTTCTACCTGTTGCTGATGCGCAGCGAGACCGGCCGGGCGATACGGGTCGTCGCATTCGACCCCGACACCGCTGCCTTGCTCGGGATCGACGTGCGCCGCACGCTGGTCATCGCCTTCGTGCTTGCCTCGCTGCTGGCCGCGGTGTCGGGCGTGCTGATCGGCCCGTTGATCACCGTTCAGCCGGCGATGGGTCTGGTGCTGACGATCAAGGCGCTGGCGGTCGCCAGCATCGGCGGGTTCGCCAATCCGCTGGGAATCCTGGTCGGCGGATTGCTGTTCGGCGTCGTGGAGGGCGTCTCGAACTATGTCGATTCCGCGTTCGGCGATCTTTATCCGCTGCTGATGGTGCTGGCGTTGCTGGTAGTGCGGCCCTCCGGCCTGTTCGGCAATGCCGTGACCGATACGCGGTAGGCATGCGCCTGCTCCTCTATGCGGTGGCGGCGTTGGTGCTGGCCCTGTTTCCGCTGCTCGCCGGCCCCGGCTATCACATCTATGTCGGGCAGAGCCTAGCACTGACCGCCATCGCCGCGATCGGGCTGAACTTGCTGCTCGGCCTGTCCGGACAGATGTCGCTAGGCCAGGCTGGCTTCTACGCCGTGGGGGCCTACGGGTCGGCATTGCTCGCGGCAAAGCTCCATTTACCGCTCTGGCTCGCGATGCCGGCGGGCGCCGCGCTGGCGGGCGTGGCCGGTGCCTGCATCGGCTTGGTGGCACTGCGCACGCGCGGGCTGCATTTGGCCGTCGCGACGCTTGCGTTTGGCTTCATCGCGGGCATCGTGGCGCAACGGTGGGTGTCTTTGACCGGTGGCACGATGGGGCTGATCGGCGTGCCGGTGCTGGATTTCGGTAGTCGCAAAGCCGGCCCGACCTATTTCTATTGGGTCGCCGCCGGCTGCTTTCTGGCGGTGCAGATCCTCAGCGACTATGTGCACCGCTCCGCCTGTGGCCGGAATCTGCTGGCATTGAAGCAGAGCGAGGCGTTCGCCCGTACGATCGGGCTTAATGTGCCGGCATGGCGCCTCGGCGTGTTCGTTGCCGCCGCCGCACTTGCCGGTCTGGCTGGGGTCCTGTTCGCCCATCAGAACGGTTTTGTCGGCAGCGACGCCTTCTCGCTGGACCTCAGCCTGATGCTGCTGATCAGCGTGGTGATCGGCGGCCTCGGCTCCAGCTACGGCGCGCTGCTCGGCACGGTCGTGGTGGTGGTGATCACCGAGACAATCGCCGACCTGCATGATTACGCCTCCCTCATCTATGGCGGCATTCTTCTCGTCGTGCTTCTGCTGCTGCCGCAGGGGATCATCGGCCTGTTCGCGCGTCGCGGTTCAAACTCCCTGCGTCCGGGCCGCCCAGGCGCCCACCCAGGCGCCACGCGGCCCCTGCAAGCTGCCCCGACCGGCGTGACGGTGCTGGAACTGGACGGCGTGACCAAGCGATATGCCGGGGTGGTCGCGATCGATGGGCTGTCCTTCATCGTGCGGGCGGGCACCGTGCATGCGCTGATCGGGCCCAACGGAGCCGGCAAATCGACGCTGATCAACGTCATCGCCGGACTTTCCCATCCGGATGCCGGCATCGTGCGGTTCTGCGGTCGCGACGTCACGAGCATGGCGGCCCACCGGCGCGTTCGGCTCGGTTTGGCCCGCACCTTTCAGAACCTGCTGCTGGTGCAGGAACTCAGCGTCATCGAGAACGTGCTGCTCGGCCTGCGGGCACGCAACCGGCCCTTCTGGCACGACCTGCCGCGCTGGCTGATCGGTGGCCACGAAGACGGGTTGATTGGAGAGGCGGATACGATTCTGCGCCGGTTGGGGATCGGAGACCTGGCCGCCAGGAGACCGGGCGAATTGTCCTACGGTCACCGCAAGCTGTGCGAAATCGCCCGCGCGATGGCGCAATCGCCGCGGCTCTTTTTGCTCGACGAACCGGTCGCCGGCCTGAACGAGGAGGAGGCGTCGCGGATTGCCGAGGTGGTGCGTGGGCTTCGCGCCGGGGGCGCAACCATCCTGCTCGTCGAGCACAACATGGATTTCGTCATGGCGATCAGCGATGCCGTGACGGTGCTGGATCACGGCGTGCGGATCGCCGAAGGATCGCCGGATGCGGTGCGCCAGGACCCGGCGGTGATTGACGCCTATCTCGGGCAGGAGGCGGCATGATCGCACTGGAGGGAGTCTCAGTTTCGATCGATCGTATCGGCATCCTGCACGATATCGACCTGAAGGCAGCACCGGGCCAGATGGTCGCGGTGATCGGGGCCAACGGTGCCGGCAAGACCACGCTGCTGCGGGCAATCTCCGGCTTGCTGCCGTTGCAGGCTGGATGCATCCGCTTCGACGGCGCCGACATAACTGGCCGGCCGGCGCATAGCCTGGCGCGGAGCGGATTGGTGCATGTGCCGCAGGGACGGCAGGTTGTGCCGGGACTGAGTGTGGAGGAGAACCTGCTGATCGGTGCCCGCCACATTGGCGCGCGCGGCGACATCGGGGAGCACCTGCAGCGCGAGTACCGGCGCTTTCCAATCCTGCGCGAGCGGGCGTCGCTTTCCGCCGCCTCCCTGTCGGGCGGCGAGCAGCAGATGCTCGCCATCTCGCGCGGATTGATGATGCGACCTCGGCTGCTGATGCTGGACGAGCCATCGCTGGGTCTGGCACCGCGCATGGCGGCCTTCATCCTGCAAGCCCTGTCGGACCTTCGCGATGAAGGACTGACGATGCTGCTGGTCGAGCAGATGGCGCGGGCGGCTTTGGCGGTGGCCGATATTGCCTTGGTGCTGCGGCGCGGCAAAGTCGTGCTCAGCGGTCCGGCCGCGCCGCTGCGGCACGACCGGCAATTGGTGGCGAGCTATCTTTCGTAGCAGACCCCCAGGCCGGTCCCTTACGGGTGCGGGGCGGAGGCCGCTGGGATCTGGGCCGGAGCCTCAGCCTGTTTGACGACATGTGGACCGGCCCGGGCCAGGGCGCCGCTTTTGGCGGCGTCGTCCAGGGCACGAAAGAAGGTGTAGGACAGGGTGATCTCGCGCACATCGGCGGTGTTGGGATCGTCGGCTATGGCCGGATCGACCCAGAAGCTTACCGGAAAATCCATTTCCTGCCCGCCGGTCAAGCTCTGTTCGTTGAAGCAGAAGCAGGCCGTCTTGTGAAAATATTTGGCCGCTTTTTCCGGCGTGACATTGTACAGCGCTACCCCGGTGACCGTCGATCGGGTCAGGTTGCGTGCCGTGTAGATCGCCAGCTTGTCCTCGCCCAGCGCCATGCGGATTTCGTTGACCGCGGGGCGGAATTTCCACGGCAGGCCCGGATTGGTATCGGCGTTGAAGCGCACAATGATGCTGCGGGCCGCAGCGCCCGGCGCCACCCCGCCGATCCGCGGCGTGCCGCCGTAGCCGGTGGCAGCGCAGAACATCCGGTAGAGCGGCACCGAGGCGAAGGCGAGGCCGCCCATCCCGCCGATTACGCCGAGCAGAACCAGCAGGATCCATCCGTTGCCGCGTTTCAACGGTTGAGAAACTTCACGACGGTCATCGCGTAGAACAGCGCCGACAGCCCTACCAGCACGATCAACACCGCCCAATTGCGCCGCTTACGCCGCCGCGCGATCTCGGCGGATTGGCCCGCTCTGACATCTCCCGGCAGCCCAACATCTCCTGGAAGCTTGGCCATACTCAGCCCAGCAACGCGTGGAGGGAGATCGGCCCGATGGCCCGGTCTATCGCGAAGGCGGCGAACAGCAGAAACAAATACAGAATGGAATATTTGAACGCGACACGAGCCGGGCGGTCGTTGGTCAGGCTCACGCCGTCCGGATCCTGCTTGTCGCGCGCTACGCGCCAGACGCAGGCGAGGAAATACCCCCCCAAACCGAGTGCCGAGGCGGCGTAGAAAATTCCGGAAAATCCGACCAGCCAGGGGGCCAGCGTGACCGGCACCAGCACCAGCGTGTAGAGCACGATCTGTCGCCGGGTTTCATGCGCGCCTGCCACCACAGGCAGCATGGGGATGCCGGCGCGGCGGTAATCGGCATTGGAGTACAACGCCAGGGACCAGAAATGCGGCGGCGTCCAGAAGAAGACGATAGCGAACAGCAGCAGCGGCACCAGATCGACCGAGCCGGTCACGGCCGCCCAGCCGATCACCGGTGGGAAGGCGCCGGCCGCGCCGCCGATGACGATGTTCTGCGGGGTCCGGCGCTTCAGCCATATCGTGTAGACGAACACGTAAAAGCCGATCGACAGCGCCAGCACCGCCGCCGCCGCCGCATTGGTCGCCAGGAACATAACCGCCACTGAGGCGCCGGCCAGCAGCACGCCATAGACCAGGGCTGCCTCCGGGGCGATGCGTCCGGCCGGGATGGGTCGGTTGCGGGTACGGTGCATCAATGCGTCGATATCTCGGTCGAACCACATATTGATCGCCCCGGCCGCCCCGGCCGCCACGGCGATTGCCAGAATGGCGGTGAACGCCAGCACCGGATGAAGATGGCCGGGAGCCACCAGCATGCCGATCAGCCCTGTGAACACCACCAGACTGAGCACTCGCGGTTTGAGCAGGATGATCCAATCGCGCGGCTCGCTGCCCAGCGAACTGTCGGTGGCATTATCGGCGGCATTGTTGGCGAGGGCGCTCCTGTCGGTCACAGAATGCGCGGCAGTTCTTCAAAGGTATGGAACGGCGGCGGCGAGCTCAGGGTCCATTCCAGCGTCGTGGCCCCGTCTCCCCATTGATTGGCCGGCACCCGCGCACCGGCGGTGAAGGTGCGGAACATCGTGTAGAAAAACACCAGAAAGGCGAACCCGGAGATGAACGCGCCGATCGAGGATACGTAGTTCCAACCGGCGAAGGCCGCCGGATAATCGGGGTAGCGGCGCGGCATGCCGGCCAGGCCGAGAAAATGCTGCGGGAAGAAGGTCAGGTTGACGCCGACGAAGGTCAGCCAGAAATGCAGCCGGGCCCAGAATTCCGGATATTGCCGGCCCGACATCTTGCCTATCCAGTAGTAGATTCCGCAGAAGATCGAAAACACCGCGCCCAGCGACAGCACGTAGTGGAAATGCGCGATCACGTAATAGGTGTTGTGCACCACCTGATCGATGCCGGCATTCGCCAGTACCACGCCGGTCACGCCGCCGACGGTGAACAGGAAGATGAAGCCGATCGCCCACAGCATCGGCACCTCGAAGCGGATAGATCCGCCCCACATGGTCGCGATCCAGGAGAAGATCTTGATGCCCGTCGGCACCGCGATGACCATCGTGGCGGCCATGAAATACGCCCTGGTATCGACATCCATGCCGGAGATGAACATGTGATGCGCCCAGACGATGAACCCGACGACGCCGATGGCGACCATCGCATAGGCCATGCCCAGATAGCCGAAGATGGGCTTGCGGCTGAACGTGGAAATCACGTGGCTGACGATCCCGAAACCCGGCAGAATCATGATGTAGACCTCGGGGTGGCCGAAGAACCAGAACAGATGCTGAAACAGCACCGGGTCGCCGCCGCCATTGGGATCGAAGAACGCGGTGCCGAAATTACGGTCGGTGATCAGCATGGTGATCGCGGCGGCCAGCACGGGGATCGACAGCAGCAACAGGAAGGCCGTGACCAGCGATGCCCAGATGAACAGCGGCATCTTGTGCAGCGTCATGCCCGGGGCGCGCATGTTGAAGATCGTGGTGATGAAGTTGATGGCGCCGAGCAGCGAGCTGATGCCGGCCAGATGCAGCGCGAACAGCGTGCAGTCCATGCCGATGCCGGGTTCGTAGGTGGCGTTCGACAGCGGCGGATACAGCGTCCAGCCGGAACCGGATTCGCCTGCGAATAGCCCGTAAAGCACGAGGCAGAATGCCGGCGGCAGCAGCCAGAAGCTGATGTTGTTCAGCCGCGGGAACGCCATGTCCGGCGCGCCGATCATCAGCGGGATGAACCAGTTGCCGAAGCCGCCGATCAACGCCGGCATGACCGAGAAGAAGATCATCAGCAGCCCGTGCGCGGTGACGATGGTGTTCCACTCCTG
>JAYTXR010000176.1:0-2919 GCA_043742865.1 Acetobacteraceae bacterium | reverse complement strand
TAAAATAACTATATTCTAACACAATGGAACCTGTACCCGAACAACCGGCCGATCCGCAACCCGATTGGGCGCGCCTGCTGCCCAGGGAGGCGTTTTGTGAAATCATTTTGGTCCTGCGGGCTGCTTTGCCGCTGCCGGAGGGGGATCTGCCGGCGGATTGGGCGCGGCGGGACCGTGCCGCGATGGCGGCGGTGGCTTCGTTGCGGCCGGCCAACGCGGCCGAAGGGCGGCTGGCGGCGCAGTTTGTTGCCGCCGATGCCTATGGGATGGATTGCCTGCGGCTGGCGCAAATCCGGCGGCGGGAGACCGATGTGGCGCGCCAATGCGCCGCCCAGGCGGCGAGCCTGATGCGGGAGTCGAAAAGTGCTTTGCGAATGCTGCTGCGGTTGCAGGCAATGCGGGGCGCGATCGAGGCCGATGAGGCGAAGGCGGAGCGGGCCGCCTGGACCGAGCATAGCGCGCTGCGGATGATGGAACCGGCGCTGGCTCCGGTTCCTGCTGCTCCGCCCGCGCCGAAAAATCCGCCGAAAAATAGCTGGAAAATAAGGCCCGTCTCGGATTTGGCGAAAATTTCCATCAAAACACCCCTTGAGACGCCGCCGAGACTTCCGCCGGGATTGTCGCCCCCCGTGGCGGCGCGGCAGAGCCACCGGTCAGGTGCGTAGCGGGGAGGCCTCGAACAGCTTCTCGATCGGGTCCCAGACGAACGCGGTCTGCTGCACGGTCTGCCCGCCGACCTGGACGCAGGCCTCGGCGACGGCACGGCCGCGCAGGCGCTGGTAGAACCAGCGGCTCGGGTTGTCGCGCAGCACCCATAAAAACACCGATTTGCAGCCCATCTCGATCAGATGGGTGGCCGCGGCTCGCATCAGCCGCCGCCCGACGCCGAGTTCGCGCCAGTCATCGAGCACATACAGCGTCTCGATCTCGCCCTCGGCCAGATGCTGGCCGGAGATTTCCCGCACCCGCGACGGCCCGGCGGTGGCGAAACCGACGACCCGGGGGGTGTTGCCGGTCGGCAGGTCGGAATCTGTGGCGATGGCGACGAACACCGCCGCGGAGGACCGGATCGCCTGGTCGTAATGCGCGGCCTGGCGGGGGATCGACAGCCCGGCCAGGAATTTCTCCGGCAGGATGCCGGGATAGGCGCTGCGCCAGGCGGCCACATGCACGGCGCCGATGGCGACCGCGTCCGCTGGCCGGGCCCGGCGGATGGCGATCATGGCGGCGGCTCGGGCAATGCGGCTGGCTTGCGTTCCAGCACGGCGGCGAAAAATCCGTCGGTGCCGTGCTGCAGCGGGGTCAGCGACAGGAACTCGCCTGCCGGCCACGGGCCATCCGCCAGCGGGCGCACGGCAAAATCCGGGTGGCGGGTGAGGAAGGCGGACACCTGGGCCTCATTCTCCTCGGGCAGCAGCGAGCAGGTAGCGTAAACCAAACGCCCGCCGATGCGAACCAATCCGGCGGCGGCATCGAGGATCATGGCCTGCTTGTCCACCAACTCCAACAGGTCGCGCTCGGTCAGCCGCTGGCGGGCGTCGGGGTTGCGCCGCCAGGTGCCAGTGCCGGTGCAGGGTGCGTCCACCAGCACCCGGTCGAAACTGCCGGCGCGGCGCTTGGCCCATTTGTCGCCGGGCGCGATCAGATGCCGCTCCACGTTGTGCACCCCGGCCCGGCGCAGCCGGCGCACCGCCCCGTCCAGCCGGGGGACGGAAACATCGCAGGCGACGATATGGCCGCGGTTTTCCATGGTCATCGCCAGCGCCAGCGTCTTGCCGCCGGCGCCGGCGCACCAATCCGCGACCCGCATCTCCGGGCGGGCATCGACCAGGGCGGCGACCAGCTGGCTGCCCTCGTCCTGGATTTCGACCAGGCCGGTCTGGAACGCCGGGCCCGTGGTGACCGAACGGCGCTCGGCGATCCGCAGCCCCCAGGGCGATAGCGGCGTCGGCGCGCAATCGAGGCCCTCGGCGGCCAGCGCCGCCTGGGCCAGCTCGCGGGTGCCCTTCAGCAGGTTCACCCGCAGGTCCAGCGTCGCCGGCGCGTTCATGGCGGCCATCTCGGCGGTCAGCGCGGCGGCAAAGCGGGCGGCGAGTTTCGGCAGGATCCAGTCGGGGATCTCCAGCCGGACTGCGTCGGGCATGTCGGGGTGGTCGTCGCTATGGCCTTCGATGTTGCGCAGGGCGGATTTTTCCACCTGGTCCAGCGTGTCCGGTCCGAACTGCCCGCCAGAGAACGATTGGCCGACGCCGTCCAGGGTCCAGCCTTCGGTCAGCAGCGAGGAGGCGACCAGCATCCGCGCGGTCGGCGCCATGCGCCCGCGCCCCAGCCACCAGGTCAGCCGGCGCTGCGCGCGCAGCACCCGCCAGACCCGGTCCGACACCGCCCGCCGGTCGCCCGAGCCGATGAAGCGCCGGTCGCGGAAGAAGGCGTTCGCCACCGCATCCGCCGGCCGCCGCGGCGCCCCCCCGATCTCGCTCAACAACTCGATGGAGCCGGCCAGCCGGGCCGCCGGTGTCACGTCAGCAGGCCCACCAGGTCGGCCAGCCCGCCCATCACAGTGGCCCGCTTGTCGAGCCCATACTCCGCCGGCGCCCCCGCCCGGTTGCACCAGAACACCCGAAACCCCGCCGCCCCCGCCGCCTGCGCATCCCACGCGTTGCCGGAAACGAACCCCGCCTCCCCGGGTGCCACCCCGAGAGCCTCGGTCGCCAGCGCATAGACCCGCGGATCGGGCTTGAACACGCCCACGGACTCCACGCTCAGCACCGCATCCAGCAGCGGCGTCAACCCGGCCGCCGCCACCCCGTCACTCAGCATGGTAGGCTCCCCGTTCGAGAGGATCGCCGTGCGGATCCCCGCCGCCCGCAGCGCCCTCAGCATCGGGATCGCGTCGGGGTAGGCCGGCAGCGCCCGATA
>JAYTXR010000175.1:0-1874 GCA_043742865.1 Acetobacteraceae bacterium | reverse complement strand
ACCAGACTTCCCGCGCGGGATTGGTGGCGGTTGTCGGAGTGCTGCTGCTCACGGCAGGTTTTGGCTTCATCTCGACAATCCTGCTGCCGTGGCTGCCGAAGCAAACCGACGGCGACCATTACGGGGCTTTCATCACATCCGGTGTCGGACCGGGGCTGATCCTGTTCACCGTTGCCGCACTCGCGGCGCTTTGGCAAACCACGCGATCAGACCGCACGGTGCTGGAGCTGTGGCTCGCCGTGTCGTTGATCCTGCTCGCCCTGGACTCCCTGCTCACCCAATTCGGCGAGATGCGCGGAAGCGTCGGGTGGTATGCCGGGCGCGTCGGCGCCCTGGTCTCGGCGCTGGTGGTGCTTTGGGCCTATCTGCATGAGGTCAACGCCACCTATGCCCGGGCGGAACAGGCGGCGGCGGCGGAGCAGCTGCGCATCGAGGCGAGCCTGCGCCAGGCGCAGAGAATGGAGGCGATCGGCTACCTGACCAGCGGCATCGCGCATGACTTCAACAACCTGCTGATGGTGACCTCCAGCGCCTTCGAGAGGATCCAACAACGCCCTGACGATGCCGACCGGATTAGCCGAATGTCCGAAGCCGGACTGCAGGCGGTTTCCCGGGGAGCCAGTTTGACGGCGAAGCTGCTGTTATTCTCCAGCCGCCGGGAGCTGCGGCCGGAAACGGTAAATCCGAACATCGTGCTGTCGGGTTTTGAGGCGATGGCCAGGCACGCGGTGGCGATAAACATCGACCTGGAGTGGCAACTCGATCCGGGTCTGCACCCGGTCGCTCTCGATACCGTCGAGTTCGAGACGGCCATGCTCAACCTCCTGGTGAACGCCCGGGACGCGCTGGAAACCCGGCAGGGCTGCATCGTTGTTTCCACCCGGAACGCCGTTCGGACAAACCATGCCACGCCCGATCGTGTCCAGCGCCAGGACCTCGTGCTTGCGGCGGGCGATTACGTGGTCGTTTCGGTCTCCGATAATGGGCCTGGAATGGCAGAGGGGGTAGCCGCGCGCGCCTTTGATCCGTTCTTCACCACCAAAGACGCCGGCAAGGGAACCGGACTTGGACTAAGTCAGGTCGACAGCTTCGTGCGTTCGGCGAATGGCCAGGCGGTTATCCAGACGGGACACGCAGGAACCACGATCGAGCTCTGGCTGCCTCGCGCGCCTTGGACCCAGACCCCTGAACGCGAAACCGAAACCGAGTTTTTCCCTTTTGCGGAGCCGTGGGAAGTGGCGGCGTCAAAATCGGAGGGGGCGCTTACCAAAGCCGGGGCGTAGATGCAGGGTCGCCACGCCGATCAGGCACGCCGATCAGGGCAGATGCGGCAGCGTGATCCATTCCTGGCTTTGCATCTCCTCCAGCCGGGAGGCGGTGCGCTCGAACGCCTTTGCCCCCTCGCCCCGCTCATAGAGCTGATCCGGCAGCGCGGCGGCCGAGGCCACCAATTTCACGCGGTGATCGTACAGCGCGTCGATCAGGGTAATGAACCGTCTTGCCTGGTCGTAATTCCCCGGCGACAGCCTTGGTATGCCGTCCAGCATCAGCGTGTGGAAATGCGTCGCCAGCGCCAGGTAGTCGCCGGCGCCGAGTGCCGTGCCGCAGAGGGCGACAAAATCGAACCGCGCGACGCCTTCGGCTGCCAGCGGCACCTCCAGCCGGCGGCCCATCACGGTCAGGCTTTCGCGGTGGGGCTTGGCATGGCCTGTCAGTTCGGCAAAGGCGAGGTCCAGAGCCTCGTCGGCGCGCCGGTCGGCCGGCACGTGCCAGGTTGGCATGCCGCGCAGCCGCAGGCGGCGAAAATCCCGCCCGTCCTCCAGCATCAGCACGTCCAGACGTTTCTTTATCAGGGCGATGAACGGCAGGAACGC
>JAYTXR010000174.1:0-5529 GCA_043742865.1 Acetobacteraceae bacterium | reverse complement strand
GCCATCGAAGCCTATGCCGAACGCTTCCGTGGCGAGGCGGAAATCCTGCCGGTGAGCGTGCCTGCCAGCTTCACCGCCACGCTCCGTCCCTATCAGCAGCACGGCGTCGACTGGCTCCAGCATCTGCGTTCGCACGGCCTCGGTGGCTTCCTTGCCGACGATATGGGGTTAGGAAAGACCGCGCAGACCATCGCGCATATCGTCATTGAACAGTCGGAAGGCCGGCTGGATCGCCCCGCCCTGATTGTCGTGCCGACCAGCCTGGTCACCAACTGGACCGCGGAGCTGACCAAATTCGCCCCGTATCTCAAGGTCGCGGTGCTGCACGGCCTGGACCGGCATGTCCGCAGAGGTGAACTGGCCGGCATCCATGTCGTAATTACGACCTATACCGTGCTCGCGCGCGATATTGAAGAAATGAAACGACTTCCCTGGCATCTGGTGGTATTGGACGAGGCACAGATTATAAAAAGCCCGGACGCCAAGGCCACCAAGGCCGTCTGCCAGTTGGACACCCGGCATCGGCTATGCCTGTCCGGTACGCCGATCGAGAATAATTTGCAGGAACTATGGTCCGAATTCGCCTTCCTGATGCCCGGTCTGCTGGGCGACCGGAAAGGTTTCGCCAAGCGGTTCCGCACACCCATCGAAAAGAACAACGATGCGGTCCGCCGGGTGCAGCTGATCCGTCGCATCAAGCCGTTCCTGCTGCGCCGCACGAAGTCCGAAGTTGCGACCGATCTGCCGCCGAAACACACCATCCTGCGCCGCATCAACCTCGCTCCCGAACAGCGCGAGTTGTACGAAACCATCCGCGGCACGCTGTATGACAAGGTTCGCGAACAGATCGCTGAGCTTAGCGCCGCGCAGAGCCGCATTGTCGTGCTCGACGCGTTGCTTAAGCTGCGCCAGGTCTGCTGCGATCCGCGGCTGGTGAAGCTGCCCTCCGCCCGCCTTGTGGATACCTCCAGCAAGCTCGACGAGCTGATGGAGATGATCCGCGAAATGATCCCCGAGGGGCGCCGTATACTGTTGTTTTCGCAGTTCACGTCGATGCTGGACCTCATCAAGCCGCGCCTGACCCAGGCGGGTATTCGCTTCGTTGAACTACGTGGCGACACGCGCGACCGCGCCGAACCGGTCCGTGTGTTCGAGAGTGGGGAAGTGCCGCTGTTCCTGATCAGCCTGAAAGCCGGGGGCCGGGGACTGAACCTTACCTCCGCCGACACGGTAATCCATTACGATCCCTGGTGGAACCCGGCCGTCGAAGATCAGGCCTCCGACCGGGCACATCGGATCGGTCAGACCAAATCGGTATTTGTCTACAAGCTGATCGCCGCTGAAACCGTCGAAGACAGGATCGTCGAACTGCAGCAACGCAAGGCCGACCTCGCTAATATCGCGTTGAGCGAAGAGGGCGACCTGAGCGGGATCCAGATCGATGATGTGGAATTCCTGTTCGGTGGCACCAGCGAATTGCTGGCGGCGGCCTGAAGGACACAGGCGGTGCTGCGCCGCCTCGCCGCCGGGTTGGCGCTTACGCTCGGCCGCCTTCTGGCCGTGCCGCTTCCGGACCGGCGAAGCGAAGCTGGTATACCGATAATCTTGACTTATCGCTCTGATCCAGAAAAACGCCCGAAATATGGGATTATAGGGTCTCAATAGCCCCGCCTAGATTGACCTTGTATACCTGCTTTAACTTTCGTATACATTTCGGCTACGGACGCCTGGAGCGCCATGCGTGCGCCGTTCCTGTGGAGGCAAATATGCAGACAGAGTCTATCCAGCTGCCGTTCATCGCGAATATGACCCTTCGCCCTCTGTCGCCGGAGATCGGCGCCGATGTAGACGGCATCCGGCTGGCTGATTTCGTTGACCAGCCGGGGTTCATTGCGGCGATACGCGACGCTCTCGGCAAGTATCTGGTGCTGCGGTTCCGCGGCCAGGCGCTGGAGCCAGGGGAGATCGAATGTTTCATCCGCGCCCTTGGACCGCCGATGGATATCCGCTCGGTGAAGGGCGCACGGCATGTTCCTGGATATGACTACATTCAGGTCCTCTCTAGCGGCCTCGACGAGCAAGGGCGGAAGCTGGGAGATGACAATACATCGGCCCAGATTTGGCACACCGATGCCGGACAATGGGAGGTGCCGCCAGGTCCGGTGATCCTGTACGGCCGGGTTGTCCCGGATCCGGCGCCGAAGACCGCCGCTAAAAATATGATCAAGGTCTATGAGAGTCTGCCGGACGCATTGAAGCAGTCGATCTCCGGCCTGTCCGCTATTCATCACATGTACCCTCGTTCCGTGGACATCGAGGTACATCGCAAGGGCGCTTCGTTGCCCTTCGAAAAGCGTTCGCAAGGCCCGGCTCATCCGCTGGTCCGGCGTCATTTGCCCACTGGGAAGGCAGCGCTTTATCTTCCTACCCGCCGCGATTCGGTCATCTCCGGCCTGTCAGATCAGGAGGGGCGTGTGCTGCTGACCCAATTATGGGAGTTCGTCGACGCTGCGCCATTCTGGAGCGATGCGACGATGGTCGGCGATCTGGTGCTCATGGACAACACGGCCGTGGTCCACTCGCGGGAGGGCTGGCCCGAGACAGAACGGCGGGATATGTGGCACCTGCTCGCCGAAGGCGACCGGCCGGCGCCGATGTTCCCGCGCAAGACGGTCAATGCCAATGTCCCCGCGCCGGCAACGACGTGACGCGGCCCCCGAATGCCGGGCCATCCGTTCTAGGCGATTGCCGTGCTGCGCCCAATAAGGCCCTTTCTCCGTCGTAGCCGCAGCGAAACTCATGACGACACGATCGCAATCGGTGACCGAAGAACTCCGCGCGCTGCTGCTCAGCGGTCGGATATCGCAAGGTGAGCACCTGCAGGAACAGCCCTTGGCCGACAGGCTTGGCGTCTCACGAACGCCGCTGCGCGCGGCGTTGGCAACGCTCAACAATGAAGGCATCCTCGAATACACCCCAAAGCGGGGTTACGTCGTACGCGCGTTCAATGTTGGTGATGTCACCGAAGCGTGGCAGATCCGCGCCTGGCTGGAAGGCCTGGCCGCCTTGCGCGCCGCCGAACGGGGATTGTCACGAGACGCCGAACAGCGACTGAGGGCCTTGATCGAACAAGGGGACAATATTCTCGCCAAAGGAGTCCTGGATCCCGACGACCTGGGCCCTTACCGCTCCATGAATGTCGCGTTCCATGCGGAAGTCATTCGTATTTCCGACAGCGTGCGGCTCGGCGAGATGATCGGCAAGACCCTGAATATCCCCATGGTATCCAACCGCATCATTCCGTGGGACGATTTCGAGCACATCAAGCGTTCGCATGACGATCATCATCGCATCTTTGACGCCATCCGGTCGCGGGAAACCTGGCGGGCAGAAGCACTGATGCGTGAACACATCTATTCCGGCATCAAGCGTCTCAATGCGTTCGACCTCAAGAAGGAATGGAACGCGAACTCCCTGCTTGATCGCGCCGTCGGTGCCGGGACGAACACAACCACCACAAAGGGTATAGAGCGATGATTGATCTGAGGCAGCTGCCGGTTCTGGCGGCAATCTTGTTTTCGTGTTTTCCGTCCCTGGCCCAAAGCCTCGACCAGGCACCTGTCTCGATTGGCGTGCTGGTCGACATGCAGTCCGCCATGTCCTCCAATGGAGGCGAGGGAGAGGCGGTGGCTGCGCAAATGGCGATCGACGATTTTGGCGGAAAAATCCTTGGCCGGAAGATCCTGCTTCGTTCGGCTGACCATCAGAGCAAGCCAGACGTCGGATCGGCACTGGCGCGTCAGTGGTACAGCTCAGGCGTGGACTACATCCTCGTCGGTTCCAACTCGGCCGTCGGGCTCGCCGTCAACCAGCTTGCCCTCGAAAACAACAAGCTCATGGTTCTGACCGATGCGATAACCGATCGGTTGGTGGAAGAGGATTGCAATGGCCATGGCATGACGTGGTTGTGGAGTGCCTACTCGATCATCAACATCACCGCCTCCGCTCCAACCAAGGCCGGCACGAAAATCTGGTATACGCTTGGCGTTGATAATGTTGGGGGGCGTACCTGGGACGACATGATGAAGAAGATTGTCGAACCCGCGGGGGCCAAGGTCATATCGGGGTTCCATCCGCTCGGCGAGAGTGACTATTCGGCCTATCTCGTGCAGGCCCGGGCGTCCGGCGCGAATGCGCTGCTTTTGACGAATGCCGGACCGACCCTGATCAGCGAGCTGAAACAAGTTCGTGAGTTTCAGATCGCCAAATCCATGCAGATATTCCTCCACACGGCCTTCATATCGGATGTCCACAGCGCCGGCCTGGAGGTTTTCAGCGGGACCGAGTTTGCTACACCTTGGTATTGGGATCTTAGTGACCGGACGCGTGATTTCGGCAAGCGCTATTTCGCCAAAAAAGGTGCGATGCCGACCATGGCGCAAGCCGCGGCGTACTCCGCGACGTTGCACTATCTCCGTGCCGTGCAGGCATCGAACTCCCTGGACGCGGCGAAGGTCTTCGCCGAAATGCAGGCGCTTCCGGTCAATGACGCCTTTGCGGAGGACGGTCATGTTTGGCCGAACGGACGAATGGTCAAGCCAATGTATCGGGTGCAGGTCAAGAAGCCTTCTGAGTCCAATTACCCCTGGGATTATTACAAGGTCCTTGCAACAGTACCCGCAGACGCCGCCTACGAGCCGCTGAGCGCCAGCCGTTGCCCGCTCCTCAAGAAGGGATAGGCGAGGCAACGCGGGGTCGTTCGCGATGAACAAGATCGATCTCAATGGGCGCACCGCCGTCATCACCGGCGGCGCGAGCGGTTTGGGATACGCGGCGGCGCAGCGCTTCCTGCAGTCCGGTGCTGCGGTTTGGATCTGGGACGCAGATCCCGAACAGCTCGGCCTGGCCAGGCGCAGCTTGAGCGATTTCGGCGATCTTTCCGCCATCCAGGTCGATGTCAGCCGCTACGACAATGTTCAGCGGGCGCTTGATACCATGAGTGCAAAAGCCGACCGGATCGACATTCTGGTCAATTCGGCTGGGATCGACCAGACACCGATCCCGATGACGGAGATGGCGTTGGCCGAATGGGACAGAGTGATCGCGGTGAACCTCAGTGGCCTGTTCTATTGCTGCAAGGCATTGGTGCCCGGCATGGTGAGCCGAGGCTATGGCAGGATCGTCAACGTCTCCTCGATCGCCGGCAAGGAAGGCAATGCCAACCTGGCGGCATATTCGGCCAGCAAGGCCGGCATCATCGGGTTGACCAAAAGCCTCGGCAAGGAACTGGCCTCCTCGGGGGTCATCGTCAATTGCATCGCGCCGTCGGTCTTCGACACGAAGATGCACCGGAAGACCCGGGATGCCGACCCGGATCTCATGCAAGCCATTCTCGCCCGTATTCCCATGCAGCGCGCCGGCCATGCTGAGGAATTCGCAGCCTTGGCAGCGTGGATGTCGTCGGAGGAATGCTCGTTCACCACCGGATTCGTATTCGACCTGTCCGGCGGCCGCGCCACGTACTGACCC